>NZ_JBPXLK010000009.1:0-251732 GCF_051843015.1 Nocardia sp. JW2 | reverse complement strand
CTCGGTGTTTTGTGCACCACAAAGGTATTGGGCTGTATTTTTGGAGCGCTGGCGCGCTCGAGCGCGGCCCCTGGGGGGCCGCGCGAACAGCGCTCGAGACTCGCGCTTCGCGCATGCGCTTCGAGCGCTGTTCGCGCGGCCGGGCCGCTGCGCCGCTTCGCGGCGGACCCTCCTGGAGGTCGGGTCGTGCGGGGTTGGGAGTGCGGTCATGGCGGACTGCTGGGAACCCCACCCGGGCGCGCATCACTCAGGACTTCACCTAGCGGGTTCCCAATTGTTCGCCTCAGCTCAATACGCAGGCTCCTGTGTCGACTGAAGCGTTGCTGACGCCGGCGGCTGCCAGCTCTGAGGCGACCTCGTCGAGGGTCAGTACATAGCCTGTGTCGTCGTCGGTCACGGCGGCGCCGAAGACGACGCCCAGGACCTGGCCTTCGGTGTCGACCAGGGGGCCGCCCGAGTTGCCTGCGCGGACCTGGCCGCGAACTGTGTAGACCTCGCGTTCGACAGTTCCGTCGCGATGAATTGTCGGGCCGGTCAGGTCCAAGGTTTCGCGGACGCGGGCCGCGCTGGCGGTGTATGGCCCACCGCCGGGGTAACCGAGCACAATCGCGCTCTCGCCGGAGGCGGCGGGCGTGGGTGCCAGCGGAATCACCGGCGAAGTCAGGCCGGGGACCGCTAGGACCGCGATGTCCTTTGAGGGGTCGAACAGCACAACGTTGGCATCGAGCGGTCCGCGTGCGGTATCGACCGACACGCTGGTGGTGCCTGCGACAACGTGCGCGTTTGTCATCACTCGCTCCGGCGCTACGACGAAGCCGGAACCTTCCAGCGCGCGCTGGCAGCTCGGGGCGACACCACGAATGCGCAGCACACTCGGCTGCAACGAGGCGGCGACGGGGCTGGCCAGAACGCTCGGGTCGGGGGGTTCGACAGCGGCGATGGGCGCGCGGCCGAACGGTCCGATGACATCCGGAAGCCCGGAGGTGTTGAGCAGTTTGGAGAACTCGTTGGGCAGCTTGCGCAACCAGGCGGGGGCAACGGCGTTCACGTCGGCGAGCACCCGTGAACCGTTGATGGCGGCAGCCACACCTGGTTGGGAGGCCGTGGCCAGGGGCAATGCCATCAGCCAGGCGGCGACCAGGACCGTGAGCGCCTGCAGCACCGCGCCGACACCGCTGTCGACGCTGCGCGCGAACGGATGCCGGATACCGGAGCGGGCGGCCCGGCCGAGGACCATGCCCGCGACCTCACCGACGATCACCAACAGCACGATCAGCAGGATGCCGCCGAGTACCCGGCTGCGGCCCTCACTGAGGTGCTTGAGGATGTGCGGTGCGATCAGAATGCCCGCGACGGCACCGAGCGCGACGCCGAAGAACGCCAGCGCCGAGGCCACCGCCCCTTGCCGCCACCCGGTGGACGCCGCGACCAGCGCGATCAGCACCACCGCGATATCGAGCCACACCGAGGCGCTCATGCTTGCGCCTCGCAGACGTTCGGCTCCGACCTGACGACGATGGCAGCTGTGCCGATGTGCCGCGCGCTCACAGGGTCATTCCGACCGCAGCCAGCGAGCTCTCCAGATCACGCACGTCGCCCCGATCCCAGTCTCGTTCCCACCCAGCAGTTTTGATGATGCCGGCGAGGATACCGCCGGTGAGTCCCCACACCAGCATGCCGTCGACCTGGAAGGCGGGACTCTGGTAGCCGAGACTGCCACGCACCATGAATCTGTGTGCGGGATCGAGTAATTCGCTCAGCGGCACCCGGACCACCCGTTCGGTTTCGCCCTGGTCGACGACCCGCACGTCGCTCGGCTCCCGCCACCAGGCCAGCACGGGGGTGACGTCGAACTTCGACGGCGGTACGAACAGGGTGGGCAGGGTCGCGAAGGGCTGCACGCCCGACGGGTCGAGACCGGTCTCCTCCACGGCTTCGCGCAGGGCGGTGCCGACCGGACCGTCGTCGCCGGGATCCTCGGCGCCGCCGGGGAAGGCGACCTGGCCGCGGTGCTGACGCATGGTCGAGGCGCGCTGGGTGAGCAGCACCTCGGCGTCGGCGGGTGGGGCGCCGGGGCCGCCGTCGGCAGAGCCGCCGAACAGCACGAGTACCGCCGCTCGCCTCGGTTTGCCGGTGATCGACATGGCGCGGCGCAGGGCGCGGGAGGTGGCGAGGGTGTCGTCGGCATCGGGGCCGCCGTGCCTCGTCGCCGGGTGGAGCCAGGCCGGAATCCCGGAGTCGTCCAGTCTCGCCACACCGTTCACGCTGTCATCCTCTTCGCCTGCCACCACACAACGCTGTCTGTCATACCGTGATACCGAGCTTCGCGGCGACCGTATCGGCGATGTCGGTCACGTCGGCGAAGGTTCGCACCTCCACACTCGCCACGCTGCCATCCGCGCGCAGCAACACCGAAACCGGGAGTACCGGCGGCGCGCCGACCGCGCCGCGCACCGCGGCCGCCGGGTCGGAGACGCCGGGCAAAGTGATGCCGAGACCGGCGAGCCGGGCCAGCGCCTTCGCCTCGTCGGGATCGCTGTGCACGGTGAGGACGGTGAGCGCCGAGCCCGCCCGCTGCGCGAATTCCTGCAGGTGAGGAAGCTCGGTGGCACACGGACCACACCAGTAGGCCCAAAGATTGAGAAGTGCGGGCTTGCCCGCGAGGGCGGCGGCCAGGTCGGCTTGCGTCCCATCGGCGAGGCAGCCGACAGTGAGCCCGGCCAGCGGTCCCGAACCCGAGGTGCCAGGGGCGGCGACGGGACAGGCTGTCAAACCGGCGGCGGCACGTTCGGCGGCCGACACGCCCGACTCCTGTTGCGAAGTTTTGCGAGTTTCGGTGGAGCCGGACTCCTCGCGCGGCCACAGGGCCACCGTCGCCGCGACGACGAGAATCAGTGCGGCGAGCATCCAGCGAACGCCGGGCCGGGCGAGCGGGGAGGCCTCGCTCACAGCCCGGCCATTTCCAGCAGGTGATCGCGCTCGGGCCCCTTCACCAACTCGGCGGCCACGGCGGGATCGGTCGGCCCGGCACCGAAGGAGGGGCAGTCGTTGGACAGCACGCACGCGCCGCAGGCCGGTTTGCGCGCATGGCACACGCGGCGACCGTGAAAGATCACCCGGTGCGAGAGCATCGTCCAGTCCTTGCGCTCGAACAGCTCGCCGACCGCGTGCTCGACCTTCACCGGGTCTTCCTCCGCGGTCCACCCCCAGCGGCGCACCAACCTGCCGAAATGGGTGTCGACCGTGATACCCGGCACATCGAAGGCATTGCCGAGGATGACGTTGGCCGTCTTGCGCCCGATGCCGGGCAGCTTCACCAGCTGGTCGAGGGTGTGAGGCAATTCACCGTCGTATTGCTCCACCAGCGCCTGGCCCAGGCCCATCAGCGCGCTGGTCTTGTTGCGGTAGAAGCCGGTGGGCCGGATGAATTCCTCCAGCTCCACGCGGTTGGCCTCGGCATAGTCGCGGGCGGTGCGGTACTTGGCGAACAGCGCGGGAGTGGTGAGGTTCACCCTGACGTCGGTGCACTGGGCCGACAGGATCGTCGCGACCGCCAATTCCAGTGGAGTCGTGAAGTCGAGCTCGCAGTGCGCGTCCGGGAAAGCCTCGGCGAGCGTGCGGTTCATCCGGCGGGCACGACGGACCGTTCCGATCCGCGTTTCCGCAGCTATAGCGCGATTCTTGCGTTTGCGGGCCGCCGTGATCCCGGTGGTCACCGGCACCGGAACGGCGTCGCCTGCGGCGGCGGTTGCGGGGGAAACGGGCACCGCACCACCATACGGAACCGGTCCGACAACATTGCGCGACCGAGTTGGGCACCTGTGTTCCATCTGAGACCTGGACCGTGTTTACTGCCTGTCATGCAAGGACTCGCTGTGGTGCTCTTCCCAGTGCTGTTGATGCTGTTCGCGCTGGGGATGGAGCGGGTCGAGAATCGGCTCCGCAAACTTCTCGAACCCGATGAAGAGGTTCAGCAGTACCTGGACAACGCCAGCAACGCCGAAGTGAAAGAACTGACCAAGCTCGGGCTTCCCGCCGCGGTCGCGCGGGTGCGCAAGCGCCGCACACGGACCCCGGACATGGACGTCGCCCGGGCCAGCTGAACCATCTCCTCATTCCCCGCCGACACAGTGTCGCGGCTCGCGCAATCCACTCTTTACGTGGTGTCTGTCACTGTGCTGCCGTAATGCCGCGTAGACTGCGCTGTTGGTCGATTCGCTCGACCAGGTTCGCAAGCCATATCCCATAAGGAGCACATTCGTGGACGAGGCCCTCGCCAGAGCAGGCATCTTCCAAGGCGTCGAGCCCACCGCGGTGGCCGCGCTCGCCAAGCAGCTGCAGCCCGTAGATTTTCCGCGCGGCCACGTCATCTTCAACGAGGGCGAACCCGGCGATCGGCTGTACATCATCACGACGGGCAAGGTGAAGATCGGTCGACGTTCCCCCGACGGCCGGGAAAACCTGCTGACCATCATGGGTCCGTCCGACATGTTCGGTGAACTGTCGATCTTCGACCCGGGTCCGCGTACCTCGACCGCAACCACGGTCACCGAGGTCCGCGCCGTCACGATGGACCGCGACGCACTCAAGTCGTGGATCGATCAGCGTCCCGAGATCGCTGAGCAGCTGCTGCGCGTGCTTGCCCGACGCCTTCGCCGCACCAACAACAACCTCGCCGACCTCATCTTCACCGACGTGCCCGGCCGTGTGGCCAAGGCGCTGCTGCAGCTGGCACAGCGTTTCGGCACGCAGGAGGCCGGTGCGCTGCGCGTGACACACGACCTGACCCAGGAAGAGATCGCCCAGCTGGTCGGTGCCTCGCGCGAAACCGTCAACAAGGCGCTCGCCGACTTCGCACATCGCGGTTGGCTGCGTCTCGAGGGCAAGAGCGTGCTGATCTCGGATTCGGAGCGCCTCGCGCGTCGCGCGCGCTGACGTTCGGAGATTCGTCTGCCGTCCCGGTACGGCGGTCCGCTGCGTGTGGCTCATGAGGATGAGGGCCTCGTCCACACCACGGCGGTTCCGTCATGCCGGGACTTCGGCGTTCCCGCGCACGACCTGATCGCCGGCACGTGCGGTGCCGGCGATCAGGAAGCGGTCAGCCCTTCTCGGCCCGCAGGTATTCCAGCTGGGCCCGCACCGAGCTCCGCGCCGCGGGCCACAGGCGTTTGTCCACATCGGCGTACACCTTGCGGACAACCGCGAGAGCGCCCGCGTCGGAGCCCAGCTCCACCAGCGCCGCCCGGACCTGGTCGAGCCGTTCGCGGCGGTGGTTCAGGTAGTACCGCACCACCGGCTCGGCATCGGGGTGATCGGGGCCGTGGGCGGGCAGCAGCGCCTTGCCCGCGCCGTGCTCGAGCAGCAGCTCCAGCGACGACAGGAACGCGGCGAGCGCACCACCCGACGATTCGAGCACCGTTGTGCCCTGACCGAGCACCGTGTCGCCGGTGACGACCGCGTCGTCGAGCAGGAAACTCACCGAGTCGCCGGTGTGGCCCGGCGTCGCGAGCACGGTGATCCGCAGCCCCGCCGCCTCGATGACCTCACCGTCGGCCAGCGGAGTCACGGTGCCGCGCAGGTACTTCGGATCCACCGCCCGCACCGGCGTCCCGGTGGCTTTCACCAGGTGATCGATGCCGCCGGTGTGGTCAGGGTGGTGATGGGTGATGAGGGTGAGCACGATGCGCCCACCGGTGGCCGCGACGATGTCGGCGGTGTGTTTCTTGTCCTTCGGGCCCGGATCGACGACCACATAGTCGTCGCTGCCGGGTCCGCGTAGCAACCAGGTGTTCGTCCCGTCGAGCGTCATCTGGGACGGGTTGTCGGCGAGCAGCACCGACGCGGTCGGCGTGACCGGCCTGACCTGGCCGTACGCGGGATGTTCCAGTGCCATGACGGCTACCTATCCGACCTCGACGATCAGTTCCACCTCGACGGGCGTGTTCTTGGGCAATTCGGAGACGCCGACGGCCGAACGCGCGTGCACGCCCGCCTCGCCGAACACCTCACCGAGGAACTCCGAGGCACCGTTGATCACGATCGGCTGATCGGTGAACCCCGGTGCGGAGGCGACGAAGCCGACGACCTTCACGATCCGAACGACCTGGTCGAGCCCGACGAGATCGTGCACCGCCGCGAGCGCGTTGAGCGCGCACAGCCGCGCGGCCTCCTTGGCCTGCTCCACATCGACCTCGGCGCCGACCTTGCCGACCGCCGACAGTTCACCGTCGACGAACGGCAGCTGACCGGAGGTGTACACCAGCGAACCGGTGCGGATCGCCGGGATGTAGGCCGCGACGGGTGCGGCGACCGGCGGCAGGGTGACCCCGAGCCGGTCGAGCGCGTCCTTCCACGCGGTGGCCACGACTACTTCCGCCGCTTCAGGTAGGCGACGTGCTGTTCGCCGGTCGGTCCGGGCAGCACCGTGACCAGCTCCCAGCCGTCGGCGCCCCACTGATCGAGGATCTGCTTGGTCGCGTGCGTCAACAGCGGCACGGTCGCGTACTCCCACAGGGTGACTTCACTCATGGTGTGAGTTTAGGGCTCACCCCGACCATCCCCGCGAAACGGGTTATAGGCTCGGCGACGTGGGAGCACCAACAGCAGAGCCGGTTTCCTCGGTTCCCGAGCCGACGACCGGGTGGCCAGAGCGCGCGGTCAAGGCCCGTTTGCATTACGTGACAGGCAAGGGCGGCACCGGCAAGTCGACGGTTTCGGCCGCGCTCGCCCTCGCCCTGGCCGCAGGGGGACGCAAGGTGCTGCTGGTGGAGGTCGAGAACCGCCAGTCCATCGCGCAGCTGTTCGACCGGCCGCCGCTGCCACCCACCGAAACCCAGATCGCCACCGCCGACGGTGGCGGCGAGGTGGTGGCGCTGGCGCTGGACACCGAGTACGCCTTCCTCGAATACCTCGACATGTTCTACAACCTCGGTTTCGCGGGACGGGCGATGCGCCGGATGGGCGCCATCGAGTTCGTCACCACCATCGCGCCCGGTCTGCGCGATGTGATCCTCACCGGCAAGATCAAGGAATGCGCGGTGCGCGTCGGCAAGGACGGCAAGCCCGCCTACGACGACATCGTCGTCGATTCGCCGCCGACCGGGAGGATCGCGTCGTTCCTCGACGTCACGCAGGCGATGGCCGAGATCGCCAAGGGCGGCCCGATCGCCTCGCAGGCCGAGGGCGTCTCCAAGCTGCTGCATTCGGATCAGACGATGATCCACCTGGTGACGTTGCTCGAGGCGCTGCCGGTGCAGGAGACCGCCGACGCGGTCGCCGAACTCACCGCGAATGATCTGCGCATCGGCACGGTGATCGTCAACCGGGCGGCCGCCGGTCAGCTCGCGCCCGCCGACCGGGTCGCCGCCGTGCGCGGTGAACTCGACACCGCCGCGATCGCCGCCGGTCTCACCAAGGCCGGAATCACCCTGTCCGACAAGGATTTCGCCGGCCTGATCACCGAAGCGACCGACCACGCGACGATGCTCACCGCCCAGGACGCGAGCGCCGCCGAACTGGCCGAGGTCGATGTCCCCCAGCTGCACCTGCCCGCGCTGAGCGACGGCATGGATCTCGGCGGGCTCTACGAACTGGCCGAACAGCTATCCGCGCAGGGAGTGCGATGAACGACCGTGTGACCACCCCGCCTCCCCTCGATGTCGCCGAGATCATCGCCGACCCGCAGGCCAAGGTCATCGTGTGCTGCGGTTCCGGCGGTGTCGGCAAGACGACGACCGCCGCGTCGATCGCGTTGCGCGCGGCGGAGTCGGGCCGCAAGGTCGTGGTGCTCACCATCGACCCGGCGCGCAGGCTCGCCCAGTCGCTCGGTGTCGCCGAACTCGACAACTCACCGCAGCGCGTTGAGCTGGGCCCCGAGGTGCCGGGCGAACTGCACGCGATGATGCTGAACATGCGCCGCACCTTCGACGACATGGTGCTCGAGCACACCAGCCCCGAGAAGGCCGAGCAGATCTTCGCCAACCCGATCTATCAGACGGTGGCGTCGTCGTTCGGTGGCACGCAGGAATACATGGCGATGGAGAAACTGGGGCAGTTGGCCGCGCGCAAGGAGTGGGACCTGATCGTGGTCGACACCCCGCCCTCGCGCAACGCCCTCGACTTCCTCGACGCGCCCAAACGGCTCGGCACGTTCCTCAACGGGAAGATGATCCGGCTCATCATGGCGCCGGGTCGCGGTGTCGGCCGGTTCGTCACGGGAGCGATGAGCCTGGCCATGCGCGGGGTGTCGACGATCGTCGGCGGGCAGATGCTCAAGGACGCCTCGACGTTCCTGCAGTCGCTGGAGTCGCTGTTCGGCGGTTTCCAGGACCGGGCCGAACGCACCTTCGCGATGCTGGCCAAGCCGGGCACCCACTTCCTCGTCGTCGCCGCGGCCGAGCCGGACGCGCTGCGGGAGGCGTCGTTCTTCGTCGACCGGTTGTCGACCGAGCAGATGCCGCTGGCCGGTCTGGTGCTCAACCGCACGCATCCTGTGCTGACGAGCCTGTCCGGCGATCACGCGCTGACCGCCGCCGATCAGCTCGCCGACACCGACCCGCTCACCGCCTCGGTGTTGCGCATCCATGCCGAGCGGGTAGCCACCGCCAAACGGGAGCAACGGCTGCTGCACCGGTTCACCGGGGCGCATCCCAAGGTCCCGATCGTGTCCGTGACCGCGCTGCCGTTCGAGGTCTCCGACCTCACCGCCTTGCGTGCGGTCGGCGATCAGCTGACCGGCAAAGCCGCTTCCTAATCAGACATATCGGCTATCGCTTGCTTCGGCGGTAGTACCCGCCAACGGCGCCGATCCCGCAAACCCAGCGGTCTCGGCGCCGTTGTGGTATCCGCTGTGTCAGATGGCCACTTGGTGCTGTCGCTGAGCCTGGAAGAAGTCGGCCCAGGAGGTCACATCGGGGTGCTGCTTGAGCAGCGCTCGTCGCTGGCGTTCGGTCATGCCGCCCCACACGCCGAATTCCACCCGGTTGTCGAGGGCATCGGCGCCACACTGCATCAATACCGGGCAATGACGGCAGATCGTGGCCGCCTTGCGCTGCGCCGCACCGCGCACGAAGAGCTGATCCGGGTCCACTTCCTTGCATCGCGCCTGGGCAACCCAAGCGATCCTTGCCTCGGCCTGCTCTACATCCAGTCGAGCGATGGGGGTTGTGATGTGCATTTGATGTGCCCCTTTGCAGTCCGAACACCGTTGTGCGGCGCTCCAGAATCGCGAGCGCGGATCACAGCAACCCAACTACCGCTGCGTTCCGCACCACATTCCACTTTGAGTGTTAGCTCTATCACACTGGGTTCTCAATCTAGGTAAAGGTATGGCCGTTACGCAAGACCGGCCGCCGATTTTTTGGTACGGGCGTCCATTCAAATCGCGTGTCGACGCCGCAGCGGCGCTGTTCACCGGCGTGCCCGGCCGCGACACGCCGATGTGATCATTTTGTTGACACGCCCGAGCAACCCCCCTGGCACCGGGCGGACAACTGACGTCGGCCAGCAGACCGTGTCCCTCGACACGCCACCCTTTAGTCTGGACCGGTGCCGATCACTCAAACGCTTGCGAGGCTGGCCGGCAGCTGCGCGCTGGCCGCCGTGCTAGTCGCCGGGCTGTTGTTCCCCTTGGCCGGTGGGTTCGGGTTCATCTCCAACCGGGCCGCCGATGCCGTCGACAACGTGTCAGCCGAGCTGGTGGAGGGCACCGTCCCGGCTGTCTCGACGATGGTCGACGCCAACGGGACACCCATCGCCTGGCTCTACGAGCAGAGACGGTTCGAGGTGCCGAGCGATCGGATCTCGAACAACATGAAGCTGGCGATCGTGTCCATCGAGGACAAGCGCTTCGCCGACCACAAGGGTGTCGACTGGCAGGGCACGCTGCGCGCGTTCCTGACCAACACGTCCTCCGGTGAGGTGCAGCAGGGCGCCTCGACGCTGGATCAGCAGTACGTGAAGAACTTCAACCTGCTCGTCGTCGCCAAGACCGACGCCGAACGCCGCGCCGCCATCGAGACCACCCCCGCGCGCAAGCTGCGCGAGATCCGGATGGCGCTCACCCTCGACCGCGAGCTGTCCAAGGACGAGATCCTCACCCGCTACCTGAACCTGGTGCCCTTCGGCAACGGTTCCTACGGCATCCAGGACGCCGCCCAGACCTACTTCGGTGTCGACGCGGCCGACCTGAACATCACCCAGTCGGCGATGCTGGCGGGCATGGTGCAGTCCAGCTCCAAGCTGAACCCCTACACCAACGTCCAGGGCGTCACCGACCGCCGCAACACCGTGCTCGACACGCTCATCCAGAACATCCCGAGCCGGGCCGAGGAGTTCCGCAAGGCCAAGACCGAACCGCTCGGCGTGCTGCCCGAGCCCAAAGGTCTGCCACGCGGCTGCATCGCCGCCCAGGACAAGGGTTTCTTCTGCGATTACGCCCTGCAGTACCTGGCCGAGTCGGGCATCAGCCGCGAACAGATCGACAAGGGCGGCTACCTGATCAGGACCACCCTCGACCCGGTGCTGCAGGAATCGGTGAAGCGGTCGGTCACCGAGCACGCACCACCGGATCTCGAGAACATCGCCGAGGTCATGTCGGTGGTCTCCCCCGGTCAGGACGCACACCACGTGCTCGCGATGGCGTCGAGCCGCACCTACGGCCTCAACCGCGACGCCAACGAGACGCTGCTCGGCCAGCCGTACTCGCTGGCCGGTGACGGCGCGGGCTCGATCTTCAAGCTGTTCACCACCGCCGCCGCCATGGAGAAGGGCCTCGGCATCAACGCCCAGGTCGACGTGCCGAGCGTGTACGCGGCCAAGGGCATGGGCTACAGCAACTCGCCCGGCTGCCCCGCCGACTCCTGGTGTGTGAAGAACGCGGGCAACTACCCGGGTTCGATGTCGGTCACCGACGCGCTGGCCACCTCGCCGAACACCACGTTCGTCAAGATGATCCAGGACGTCGGCGTCTCCGCCGCGGTCGACATGGCCGTGCGCCTCGGCATGCGCGCCTACACCCAGCCCGGCACCTCCGGGCACGGCAACACGAGCCTGGCCGACCACATCAAGAACAACAACATGGGTTCGTTCACCCTCGGCCCGTTCGCCATCAACCCGCTCGAGCTGTCGAATGTGGCCGCCACGCTCGCCTCGGGCGGCAAGTGGTGCCCGCCCTCGCCGATCCGCGAGGTGATCGACCGGCAGGGCAAGACCGTGCCGCTCACCCAGCAGGCCTGCGAACAGGTGGTCGACCCCGGTCTGGCCAACACCCTCGCCAACGCCATGAGCAAGGACGACACCTCCGGTACCGCCGCCGCGGCGGCCCGGGCCAACGGCTGGAACGCGCCGATGTCCGGCAAGACCGGAACCACCGAAAGCCACCGCTCCTCGGCCTTCCTCGGTTTCACCAACTCGCTCGCCTCGTCGGTCTACGTGTACGGCGACAGCCCGACCCCCGGCGAGATCTGCTCGTTCCCGCTGCGCAACTGCGGCGCGAGCGACGCCAACGGCCTGTTCGGTGGTAACGAGCCCGCCCGCACCTGGTTCGGCGCGATCAAGCCGGTGATCGACCGGTTCCCGCCGCCCGCCCTGCCGCCGCTGGACGACAAGTACGTGCGCGGCGCGAACAACTCCCAGGTGCCGGACGTGGCGGGCAAGTCGCAGGGCGAGGCCACCTCGATCCTGGTCGGCGCCGGTTTCCAGGTGTCGGCGGTGACCAGCCCCGGCTCGCAGCCCAAGGGCACGGTGATGGGTAGCTCGCCGAACGGTTCGGCCATTCCGGGTTCGGTCGTCACGATCTACATCAGTGACGGGTCGGTCCGGGTGCCGGTGCCGACCACGCCGCCGCCCGCCGCGCCGCCGCCGGCCATCCCGGGTCTGCCGCAGATTCCGCGTCTGCCACCGATCCCGATCCCGGTGCCGCGCTAGACACGACAAGGGCCGCCGTCCAGTCCGGACGGCGGCCCTTGTCGTTCGGTCCTACAGGCGGGACTTGACCGCCGCCGACAGCCGCGAGCCGTCGGCCCGGCCGTTCGCGAGTGCCGTCGCGGCCTTCATGACCTGCCCCATCTGCCGCATTCCGGGCCGCTCACCGAGTTCCTCGGCGACCTGGGCGATGGCGGTATCGGCCACCTCGGCCAGCTCCGCCTCGGTCAGCTGCGTCGGCAGGTACTCCTCGATGATCGCTTCCTCGGCGCGCTCGTTCGCGGCCAGTTCACCGCGGCCGTTCTGCTCGTAGACCGTCGCCGACTCGTTGCGCTTCTTGGCTTCCTTCTGCAGGACGGCCACCACATCGGTATCGGACAGTTCGCGCGCCTGCGTTCCGGAGACCTCGGCGTTCTGGATCGCGGCGAGCAGCATCCGCAGGGTCGACAGACGCAGTTTGTCCTTGGCTTTCATCGCGGAAGTCATATCCGCGCGCAGCTGTGCTTTCAGTTCCGACATGGGGTCACGGTAGCCCGAACGCCCGAAAACTCCCATCACATTTCGACACCGACAGATACATCCGGGTGAAATTCGGCGACTCTTGTGCGGAAACACACGCGCCGATCCGGGAGGAGGTCACCTATGCTGGGCAAATGCCCGTTATCTCGACGACCGCTGTCCGCCGAACCGCGTTGGGAGCCGCCGGGGCCGCCGTCGCAGGCATCGGTTACGCCACTCTGATCGAACGGAACGCGTTCGTCCTGCGTGAGGCCACGATGCCGGTGCTCGCACCCGGGTCGCCGACCCTGCGCATTCTGCACCTCAGCGACCTGCACATGATGCCGGGTCAGCAACTCAAACAGCAGTGGCTGCGCGAACTCGACCGCCTCGAACCCGACCTGGTCGTGAATACCGGTGACAATCTTTCCCACCCCAAGGCCGTGCCCGCCGTTGTGCAATCCCTCGGTGCGCTGCTGGCCCGTCCCGGCTTGTTCGTGTTCGGTTCCAACGACTATTTCGCGCCGGTTCCGAAGAATCCGCTGAAGTATTTCGACAAGGATCATCGCCGTGTGTACGGTGACCCGCTGCCCTGGCAGGATCTGCGCGCCGCGTTCACCGAACGCGGCTGGCTCGACCTCACCCACACCCGCCGCGACCTGGAGGTCGCGGGCATCCGCATCGCCACCGCGGGCGTCGACGACCCGCACCTGCAGCGCGACCGCTACGACACCGTGGCAGGCGCGCCGAACCAGTTGGCGCAGTTGAGCATCGGCCTCACCCACTCCCCCGAGCCGCGCGTGCTCGACCGTTTCGCCGAGGACGGCTACGACCTGGTGCTCGCCGGTCACACCCACGGCGGTCAGCTGGTCGTGCCCGGTTACGGCGCGCTGGTCACCAACTGCGGTATCGACAAGTCGCGGGTGAAGGGTCCGTCGCAGTGGGGTGCGCACACCCAGCTGCACGTGTCGGCCGGCATCGGCACCTCACCCTGGGCGCCCTACCGCTTCTGCTGCCGCCCCGAAGCCACCCTGCTCACGCTGGTCGGCGCGCCCCCGAAGCGTCCGGCCGCCGATGCGGGACACGGCATCTCGGCCTCGCAGGCCGTCGCCCGCTAAGGTCGTCCCCCGAACGATTCTTGTCTCGAGGGGGCGGCCGTGAGTGCATCCGACGATCCGAACCTGTCCGGCGACCCCGGCGCGCAACCAGCCGATCCCACGGCGGTGTGGGCGCCGGGAGGCGCGGGTCTTCCGCCGACCTTGCGGTGGGACGGGTCCGGGCCGCCGCCCGGGCTGCCGGATCCGACGCCGTGGAATCCAGCTGGGCCGCAGGTTTGGCAGGATCCCGGTGCTTTTCCGAGCCAGGCGGGACCCGCCGCGCAGGCGAGCCAAGGGCAGTGGGCAGCGCCCGGAGGGCAGCATTGGATTGCCGGGCAGCCTCCCGCGCAGTCGCAATGGGGCGCACCGGGATTCGGGGCGCAGCCGAACGCGCAGTGGAATCACGGTGCGGGACAGGCCGGCTCATGGGGACAGCAGCCCGTGCAGAAGTACGGTGAGGTTCCGTCGCTCGAGCATTACGGGGTGCAGCCTTACGGGCAGTCCATTCCCGGCGGCCCGAAATCCGGTGGGAAGGCTTGGGTTTGGGTGGCTGCGGGTGTGGCGGCGCTGCTGCTGGGCGGAGTCGCGATCACGGCCGTCGCGTTGTCCGGTGACGAGGCATCCTCGACGGCAGGCACCAGCACCCCATCGATGGTCAGCGCCCTGACCACCTCACCGGCCCCGTCGTCGACCAAGCCGAAATCCACCACCCCCTCGCCGACGGGTGCGGCAGCCGGCAAGACCCCGCTCATCGAGGGCTACCAGGTTGTCGCCGCCCCCGACCGCGGCGCCGCCTACGACGTCCCACCCGGCTGGAAGGTCGCGACCGAAACAACCATCGGCGGGGTCGGCGAACCGCCCGGCGACACGGTGATCGGCAAGGGTTACGCCACCGACGGCCGCGACTACTGCCCCGGTTCCACCCGAACCATGTCCCTGCTCACCGGCTCAAAACAAACCGACCACGCCGCGGCAGGCGCCGAACTCGGCACCAAGGCGGCCCGCCTCGCCTACGGCGGCGCCACCGGCACACCCCACCCCGCCGAACCCCTCACCTCGATCGACGGCACAACCACCGGCATGTTCACCGAAACCACCGGCACCGTCCCCACCCCCACACCCGGCTGCGCCCCACCTTCGCCATCTACACCTACGCCTTCAAAGGCACCAAAGACGGCAGCTTCGTCATGGTCATGATCGCCGACACCGGCGTCCCCGACGCCATAGACCCCGCGACCGCCAAACGCATCTTCAGCTCCATCCGTGCCCTCTAACCCCACCTGACCAGCCAATTTAACGTTTCCCACCCCCACGTTGTAAGCTACTTCAGGTTCGCCTCACGGGGTGTGGCGCAGCTTGGTAGCGCGCTTCGTTCGGGACGAAGAGGTCGCAGGTTCAAATCCTGTCACCCCGACGTGTTGGTTGAGACACCAAAAAGCCTCTGACCGGGTTCACCTGGCCAGAGGCTTTTTGCATACCTGCACCTCGTCCTTTACATACGCGGTTTGCTAAACTGAACACAGGATGTCCAACGACTCCGATTAGCCTTCGACCCTGCCTTACGGCGGGGTCGTCGTGCGTTTCAGGGCTTCCAGATGTGTACCGAGCAGACGTTCGGTTCGATCAGTGACCAGAGCATCTCATTCGCCTTCTTAGCTCGCTCGTCCGAGACTTGTGTTCGACGCATCCGATAGTGCATGTAGGACACCAGGTCAGCGGCTTGGAGCAGACGGCTGTCGCATGAGGGCGCGAAGTGGATCGTGTCGGCCACGTTCGTCAGCATGCGGCCGTCGATGCCACCGGTCCCGATGTGCTGGTATTCCCACAGGCTCTTACGGTGACCGTCGTGGCCGTCTACTTCGTCCGCGATAACGAGGATAGGTAGACCCTGGCGAACCGCCTCGTCGTTCAACCGCTCGAGCAGACGCTCCAACACGACCCGGTGCGGGTGCCAGGGAACTTCGTACCGCGCTTCCAGCGCCTGACGATCGACACCTTGGAGCATGACGAGGAGGCCGCGGGTGTCCGCAGTAGCCCGCAGCGCATCCCTGTACACACCGATTCGCGCGCGGACCTGCCGGGCGATAGGCGCCCAATCGTGCTTTCCCTGAACGAGATCGTTGCCGTGCAGCTCGGCCCGTTCACTCGTGCCCCAGGTCCCCGTCGCCTTCATGACAACGGCGTCCAGTCGTGCTGCCAGACCGAGTATTTCAGCAGAAGGACAGACAACAGCGGCTATCCAGTACTCACCCTTGTCGTATGACTCGTCCAGGAAGGCCAGCAGCACCCGGCGAGTATTCCATCAGTGGGCAATCTTTCGGCACACAATCTCGATCCCGGGGCCGACCGGGATTCGCTACTCGTCGATCCGCTCGGTGCCGGTCGCCGGACGCGATCGGTGACCTTGGCGGTCGGCGGGGTTGGGCCACCAGACTGTGATGGCGGTGATGGCTATCAGGCTCAGGATGAGTGCCAGGATCGCGGTCGAGTTATTCATGGGCCCTCCTCTGTGAGAAGGGTGCGCTCGGTGTGTGTCGGTGGGGGGTACGGGGGTGTTGAGGGGTGGTTGAGAAGTGCTCTCGGTGGGGTGGGGCGGGTGGTGAGGTGTGAGGAAGGGATAACGTGGTGCTTACTTTCTGTCACTTGATAGAAATTCGGGGTGCCTAGCGTATACAGGCATGTCGACAAGGGTGGGTACCGCGGGGGAATCGCTGCGTGACGTGGTGTATTCCACCTTGCGTGGGGAGTTGATGAACGGGGATATCCGGTTCGGGGAGCGGCTCACCGAGCCGAAGCTTTCGGCGCGGTTCGGGATGTCGCGGACGCCTGTGCGGGAAGCGTTGACGATGCTGTGCTCGGACGGGCTACTCCAGCGGGAGGAGTTCGGGTTCAGTCCGGTGCGGCCGAGTGTCGCGCGGATTCGGGATCTGTACGAACTGCGGCTCACCCTCGAACTCGGCGGGATGACCCGGATCATGGACAACCCGGACCTCACCCACGACGAGGAGGGCTTGCGGGCCGAACAGCAGCGCTGGCTGGCCCTGCAGGCCGACCCGCCCGCCAAGGAACCGGGGTTCGTCGTGGTCGACGAGGAATTCCACGTCGCCCTGCTGACGGCGGCGGGCAATGCGGAACTGGTGCGCGCGCTGGTGGCGGTGAACTCCCGGATCCGGCATGTGCGGATGTACGACTTCATGATCAACAACCGGATCGAGACGACGATCAGCGAGCATCTCGGCATCCTCGACGCCGTGTTCGCGCGGGACCTTCCCCGCGCACATCGGCTGCTGCACACCCACATCGGTGATTCGCTCGATGTCGTACTCGAGCGGATCTCGCGGGCGATCGCCGCCATGTCCATGAGCGAATAGAGGAACCGATGCCCGAATCCCCCACCACCCGGGTCGCCTCCGCTTATCAGCGGATCGCCGAGGTCGACAGGCCGGAAGTCTGGATCACATTGCGCCCGCAAAGCGAACTCGACGCCGAGGCACGGGAATTGGAGCGAAGGCTTGCCGACGGCGCCGAGCTCCCGTTGGCGGGCTTGCTCCTCGCGGTGAAGGACAATGTCGATGTCGCGGGCCTGCCGACCACCGCCGCGTGCCCCGAGTTCGCCTACACGCCGACCGAAACCGCCTCGGCCGTGCGGCGACTGGCGGACGCGGGCGCACTGATCCTCGGCAAGACCAACCTCGATCAGTTCGCCACCGGCCTGGTCGGCACCCGCAGCCCGTACGGCGCGGTCCGCCACGCCGGACATCCCGAATTGGTCTCCGGCGGTTCGAGTTCCGGTTCGGCCGTCGCGGTGGCCCTCGGCATCGCCGATATCGCGATCGGCACCGATACGGCCGGTTCGGGCCGTGTCCCGGCCGCCTTCCACGGCATCGTCGGGATCAAGGCGAGTCTCGGCATCATCCCGGCCCACGGTGTGGTCCCGGCCTGCGCCGACTACGACGCCGTCACCGTCTTCGCAGGCACGCTCGACCTCGCCGTCACGGCCGCCGCGATCATGGCGGGCCCGGACGCGCGCGACCCACGCAGCCGCACCTGGCCCGCGGATGTCCCCTTGGCGGGCACCCGCAAACTTGCCATCCCCCACGACCTCAGCCCGCTGAGCACCGAATACCGCGCCGCTTTCGCCGAAACAGTTGCGGCCCTGCGCAATCAGGGCATCCAGATTGCCGAGGTGGACATCACTCCACTACTCGATGCCGCCCGCCTCCTCTACGACGGCGCCATCGTCGCCGAACGCTATGCGGCGGTCGGTGAATTCGTCGACAAAGGCGCGAAGGGCCTGGACAAGACCGTCGCAGGCATCATCAGTGCGGCAAAGCATCTGGACGCGCATACTTTCGCCACAGACCTCGACACCCTCGCCAAAATCCGTGCGGAGGCCAAAGCCCTACTCGCCGACTACGACGGCCTGCTCCTGCCGACAACCACCGAGCACCCCACCATCGCGGCAGTGCAGGCCGATCCGCTGACGATCAACCGCCGCCTCGGCACCTACACCAACTTCTGCAACCTCCTCGACCTCGCCGCCGTCGCCGTCCCCGGCGCCACGACAACCGCCGGTCTCCCGTTCGGCGTGATGGTGGTTGTCCCCACCTTCGCCGACCAGATCGCCATCGACCTCGCCGCACTCGTCACCGGCACCCCAGCGCCCCTGCTGGTGAAAACCGGTGTGCCCCTAGCTGTTTTCGGCGCCCACCTGCGCGGCCAACCCCTGCACTGGCAGCTGGAAGACCTGGGCGCCCGCTTCGCGGGCGAGATCACCACCAGCGACGCCTACCGCCTCACCGCCCTGGACACCACCCCGCCGAAACCGGGCCTGGTCCGCCACGGCGACGGCCTCGGCGCCCCCATCGCAGGCGAACTGTTCCTGCTCTCCCCCGGCGCACTCGGCCGCTTCCTCGCCGACCTACCCGCACCCATGGCCTTGACGAGCATCGAATTATCCGACGGCACAACAGTTGTGGGCTTCGCCTGCACCTACGACGCGGCCGTGGCCGCCACCGACATCACGCGCTATGGATCTTGGCCACGGTATCTGCGGGAACGCTGATCCCGAGTTCGGCGAGCACACCCGTCACGCGGCGGCCGATATCGTCGCGGATGGGTCGCACCTGCTCCACCTCGAGACCGGCGGGGTCCTCGATGATCCATTCCTCGTAGCGCACGCCGGGAACCAGCGGGCAGGTGTCACCGCAGCCCATGGTGACGATCACGTCGGCGGCGCGGATGATCTCGTCGGTCCACGGCTTGGGGTATTCGCGGGAGATGTCGATCCCCACCTCGGCCATCGCGGCGACCGCCGCCGGATTGAGCTGCCCACCGGGCACCGATCCGCCCGACCAGGCCACGGCGCGGTTCAGGGCGAGCGCCTCGAAGTAGCCGAGCGCCATCTGGGAACGGCCCGCGTTGTGGGTGCACAGGAACAGCACGGTCGGCCGCGGCTTGGCCACCTTGCCTTCGATCTTGGCGACGGCGTTCAGGCGCTGGGCGGCGAACCGCTCGGCCAGCAACGGCAGATACAACGTCACCGTCGCTCGTGCCGCGAAATCCTCGTAGGAACTGTGGAGGAACTGGTGGATCGTCGCCGGATCGAACATTGTCGCGAACTCTTCACGCAACCGTTCTTCGGCACGATCAAGGGCATCGGAGTGCTCGGTTATGTCGACCACTCCTCAACCCTTACCGCACTGTCCACGTAACGCAAACGACCGGGCCGCTCACCCCTCGTCGACCGGCCCGGCCGATATCCTCCTGTGACACCCCATCGGAAGCGGCTTCGGTTGTAGTCCTCGGTGTGGTTACCGTCGGCAGTTCGTCTTCAGCGTCTGGAAGAGCCACCCTCCGGCTACACCGCCGGGTCCGGCTGATCACCCCTCGAGACCTGCCGGACCCGGTTGCTCCCGGTGCCCGAGAAAAGAATGCGACCTGGGTCTCTAGAGGTTCTTAAGAACAACTTGTCGGTTCTCGGCGAGAATGGAAGGACCGAAGAGATGGAGTACGACGATGGAGACCATGATCGTCTGGTTGCTGGCGAGCCTGCTGTACTGGTTCAGCAACTTCTGACACGCACAACGGCGCGGAGCCGAACAGCTCCGCGCCCCGACCTCCTCGGGCAGTGAGCAGCGTCACCACCCGGATCCCGGAATAGTTCGCGGGGCGCACCGGTTGAACACCACTGTCGGCGTCCGAACAGCCCCGGGCCTCACCCCTTTGTCGCTACGAGCGACCACTCGCCGAGAGGCGCTTGTGGGGCGTCGACACCCTGACCGGATCGTCCCACGCGATCCGTTCGACTCGCGAACGCCGCCAGGTCACCCTCATCGACCTGGCGGCGTTCGTCGTTTCTCGGGTCGCGCCGGTGGCCGCGATGCTCGACGATGGTGTCCATGGAGCTGACGCGGGGTCTCGGTCTGCGCGACTGTGTGGTGATCGGGCTCGGCGCCATGATCGGTGCCGGGGTGTTCGCCGCGCTCGGTCCCGCCGCCGGTGCGGCCGGGTCGTGGATGCTGCTCGCCCTGGGCATCGCGGCCGTCGTCGCCTATTGCAATGCCCAGTCCTCGGCCCGGCTGGCCGCGCTCTATCCCGTGTCGGGCGGGACGTACGTGTACGGACGGGAGCGGCTCGGACCGTTCTGGGGGTACCTGGCCGGCTGGGGGTTCGTGGTCGGGAAGACCGCCTCGTGTGCGGCGATGGCGTTGACGGTCGGCAGCTACGCGTGGCCCGAACACGCGCACGTGGTCGCGGTGGCGGCGGTGGTCGTCATCACGGGCATCAACTATGTGGGTGTGCAGAAGTCGGCGCTGGCCACGCGGGTGATCGTGGGGTCGGTGCTCGCCGTGCTCGCGACTGTCGTGGTGGCCGGGGTCAGTGGGAATCATTCGGCGGCAATCGTTCTCGATGACGAGACCGGCCTGTACGGCGTGCTGCAGGCGGCCGGGCTGCTGTTCTTCGCCTTCGCCGGGTACGCGCGCATCGCGACCCTCGGCGAGGAAGTACGCGACCCGCAACGCACCATCCCGCGGGCGATCATGCTGGCACTCGCCGGTGCCCTCGCGGTGTACACGCTGGTCGCGGTGGCCGCCCTGCTGACGCTCGGCTCCGGCGGTCTGGCCGCCGCGCACGACCCGCTCGCCCGCGTCGTCGAGGCCGCGGGCGCCGGGTGGCTGGCGCCGGTGGTGCGGGTCGGGGCGGTGCTCGCGGCGGCCGGCTCGCTGATGGCGTTGATCCTCGGCGTCTCGCGCACCACGCTGGCGATGGCGCGCGACGGGCATCTGCCCGCCACCTTGACCGCCGTCCATCCGCGCTATTCGGTGCCGCACCACGCCGAACTCGCCGTCGGTGCGGTGGTCGCCGTGCTCGCGGCGACCGTCGACCTGCGCGCCGCCATCGGGTTCTCCTCGTTCGCGGTGCTCGCCTACTACCTGATCGCCAATCTCTCGGCCGCCACCCTGAGCACTGCCGAAAACCGTCCGGCGCGGTGGGTTCCGGTGGTCGGTGCGCTCGGCTGTGTGGTGGTCGGCTTCTCGTTGCCGATCGGCTCGGTGCTGGCCGGACTCGCGGTTCTCGCCCTCGGCGCGGCGGTATACGGAGTGCGGCGGAACATACCCGCGGGTTAGGGGCCTCGCTTTACGGGTTACGGCGCCACGAGCGAACTAACCTCGAATTATGCGAATCAGGGGTGTTCTCGCAGGGGTATTCGTCACGGCGCTGGTATCGGCGACGCTGTTCGCCGCCCCCGCCCAGAGCGCACCGACGACCACGTGCGAGGTGACCTCCGCCCGCGACCTGGAACGCGCCGAACCCGAAGCGGTCGGCCTCGATTCGGCGAAACTCACCGAGGCACTGCAGTTCGCGGCCACCCGCAACCGGCTCAATGTGCAGGTGTTCCGGCACAACTGCCTGGTCGGTGAGGGGTTGCGCAATCATGAGACCGGCAAGGTGGCGTGGAACATCTGGAGCGTCACCAAATCGGTGACATCCATGCTCGCCGGAATCGCTTCGGACCAAGGAAAACTCGTCATCGACGCCCCTATCGACCGCTACCTGCCACCTGGTCTCGGCGATGCGACGCACCGGTCGATCACCGTGGAACACCTGCTCACCGAAACCTCCGGCATGAAGGTCGGTGTGCTCACCGAGGGCATCACCGCCGTGGTGCCCGTCGACCCGAACAGCGCGGTGCAGGCGCTGGCCGTCCCGCTGGCGAACCCGCCGGGCACGGCCTTCAGTTACAGCCAGCGCAATGTCGACTTGCTGTCGTATGTCATCGAATTGGCGGTCGGCGAACCGCTGCAGCAGTTCGCGCAGCGCGAGCTTTTCGACCCGCTCGGCATCCCCGCCTCCGACTACTACTGGGCGCGTGACCGTTCCGGGCACACCTACGGCTATGCCCACCTGATGCTGCCGCCCGACGACCTCGCCAAGGTGGGCCTGCTCGTCGCCAACGACGGGCGCTGGGGCGCCGAGCAGGTGATCTCGGCCGACTACCTGCGCAGAGCGCGCACACCGTCGAAGCAGAACCCCTGCTACGGCTACCTGTTCTGGGTGGGCGCCGGGTGCAACGAGTCACCCGAATTCCTGCCGGACAATACGTTTTTCATGTCTGGCCTGGCCCTGCAGAACGTCTTCTTCCTGCCCGAGCTGGACATGATGGTGATGTGGACCGGCGCCTTCGGCAACATCTCCGCATACGGCCCGAGCGGCATCCTCGCCCACGCCGAGGAACTCCCCCACGAATTCTTTCGCCGCCTCTTCGCCGCCGTCACCGACGCCCCCGTCCCGACGCCCGCCCCCTACGTCGAACCACCCCTGAACTTCGACCCGAAATCCCTGGTAGACGCCGAAATCCTGTTGGCCGTCTTCGGCATCGGCCCCGGCGCCTACCCCGGCTGCACCGTCTTCAACTGCCTCAACCAACCCCTTGCCGCCCCCTTCGCCAGCATTCCCCCCGGCTGCGCCATCCTCGCCTGCGTAGGCAACGACCCCCGAACCCCCGGCATCCGCTGACAAAGCCGGGCCACCCCGCAGGGTGACCCGGCTTCGGAAAGTACCTGTCAGCGGTTGTTCAGCAGAACTTCCGCGATCTGAATCGTGTTCAGCGCGGCGCCCTTTCGCAGGTTGTCGCCCGAGATGAACAGGGCGAGGCCCCGCCCGTTCGGCACACCCGGATCCTGACGAATGCGCCCGACGAGCGAATCGTCCTGACCGGCGGCAGCCAGCGGAGTCGGCACGTCGACCAACCGCACGCCCGGCGCCTTCGCCAGCAACTCCTGGGCCTGCTGCACCGAAATCGGTTCGGCGAACTCGGCGTTGATCGACAGCGAGTGCCCGGTGAACACCGGCACGCGCACACAGGTGCCGCTCACCAGCAGGTCGGGCAGGCCGAGGATCTTGCGGCTCTCGTTGCGCAGCTTCTGGTCTTCGTCGGTCTCACCCGAGCCGTCGTCCACGAGCGCGCCCGCGAGCGGGATCACGTCGAAGGCGATGGGCGCCACGTACTTGTTCGGGGCGGGGAAGTCGACGGCCGAACCGTCGTGCACCAGCTTCTCGGCGTCGGCGGCCACCGCGCGCACCTGCGAGGCGAGCTCCTCGACACCGGCCAGCCCGGAACCCGACACCGCCTGGTACGACGACACGATCAGACGCTGCAGGCCCGCCACGTCGTGCAGCGGCTTGAGCACCGGCATCGCGGCCATGGTCGTGCAGTTCGGGTTGGCGATGATGCCCTTGGGCAGCGAGCGGGTGACTTCGGGGTTGACCTCCGAGACCACCAGCGGCACATCGGGATCCTTGCGCCAGGCCGAGGAGTTGTCGATGACAGTGACACCGGCGGCGGCGAAGCGCGGCGCCTGCACCCGCGACATGGTCGCCCCGGCGGAGAACAGCGCGATGTCGAGACCCGACGGATCGGCGGTCTCGGTGTCTTCGACGACGATCTCGCCGCCGCGCCACGGCAGTGTCTTACCGGCCGAGCGCGCGGACGCGAAGAAGCGCACCTCGTCGGCCGGGAAGTTGCGCTCCTCGAGCAGCTTGCGCATGACGGCGCCGACCTGACCGGTCGCGCCGACAACACCTACACGCACACCCATGATCAGCGCCCCGTTCCGCCGTGGACGACAGCGTCTTCGTCGCCGCCGAGATCGAAGGCCTTGTGCAGCACTTGCACGGCCTCGTCGAGTTCGGTGTCGCGCACGAGCACCGAGATCCGGATCTCCGAGGTGGAGATCAGATCAATGTTGACGCCCGCGTTGGCCAGCGCCTCACAGAAGGTCGCGGTGACGCCCGGGTGCGACTTCATGCCCGCACCGACCAGCGACACCTTGCCGATGTGGTCGTCGTAGAGGACCTGCGCGAAACCGATCTCGTCCTGACGCTTGGTGAGCATCTCCACCGCGCGGGCGCCGTCGGTCTTGGGCAGGGTGAAGGTGATGTCGGTCTTGCCCGTGTCGACCTTGGAGATGTTCTGCAGCACCATGTCGATGTTGATCTCGGCGTCGGCGACCGCGCGGAACACCTTGGCCGCGTAGCCCGGCTCGTCCGGCAGTGCCACGACGGTCACCTTGGCTTCGCTGCGGTCGTGCGCGACGCCGGTCAGGATTGCCTGCTCCACGGGAATGTCCTCCATCGATCCGAAAACAGTGGTGCCGATCTTGTCGGTGTAGGACGACCGGACATGAACGGGCACGTTGTAGCGGCGCGCGTACTCGACGCAGCGCAACATGAGCACCTTCGAGCCGCAGGCCGCCATCTCGAGCATTTCCTCGTAGGAGATGTTGTCGAGCTTCTGCGCGTCTTTGACGATGCGCGGGTCGGCGCTGAAGATGCCGTCGACGTCGGTGTAGATCTCGCAGACATCGGCTTTCAGCGCCGCGGCCAGGGCGACGGCGGTGGTGTCGGAACCGCCGCGGCCCAGCGTGGTGACGTCTTTGCTGTCCTGGCTCACGCCCTGGAAGCCGGCCACCAGCACGATCTGGCCTTCGTCGAGGGCTTCCTGCAGGCGGCCGGGGGTGACGTCGATGATCTTGGCGTTGCCGTGCGCGCCCGTGGTGATGACACCGGCCTGCGAGCCGGTGAACGAGCGCGCCTCGGCGCCGAGGGTGTGAATGGCCATGGCCACCAACGCGTTCGAGATGCGCTCACCGGAGGTGAGCAGCATGTCCATCTCGCGAGCGGGTGGCGCGGGGGCCACCTGCTCGGCGAGATCGAGGAGTTCGTCGGTGGTGTCACCCATCGCCGAGCAGACCACGACCACGTCGTGGCCCTGCTTCTTGGTCTCCACGATCCGTTCAGCGACGCGCCGGATCCGCTCGGCGGTGGCCACCGAGGATCCTCCGTACTTCTGAACAACGAGAGCCACAGCAAGGTCCTTCGCGATCGGGTATCAGTTCGGTATCAGGGACCTAGAGTACCGGCCGCCGGTCCCGTGATCTGCCGCTACCTCCCTGACCTGTGCAAAACGACACAGGCTCGTCACCTGTGCCCGATCTCGGCGATCAGGCCCGCTCGAACCAGGTGACCTGCGTGCCGTTGCCGAATTCCTGGCGCCGGACAGGACGGAAGTTTGTCGGTTTGAAGACGCCGGTGAACACCGGAACCCCGGAGCCCGCGATCACCGGGTAGCTCTTGACGACCATTTCGTCGATCTCGTCGATGAGCTGACCGGCCAGCTTGCCGCCGCCGCACAGCCAGATGTCCGCACCGTCCTCCTTCTTCAGCTCGCGCACCAGCTCGACGGGATCGCCGGAGAAGATCTCGACGCCGGGATGTTCGCTCTGATCGAGCGAAGATGACACGACGTACTGCTTCAGGTGTGAGAACGGGCTCTCGATGTGCCCCTCCGGCAGTACATAGGTGCCGCGCCCCATCAGCACGGTGTCCCAGTGCTGGGCCGGTAGCTCAGGGTCCATGCCGAAGTGGGCGCGCAGGTGGGTGGGGATGGAGTCGGGGAACTCCTTCATCATCCACTCCACGTACTCGGGTGGCGTCGGGTAGAAGTCGACCTCACCGCCGGGACCTGCGATGTAGCCGTCGAGGGAGACGCCGATGTAGTAGACGAGCTTTCGCATGGGGTACCGCCTCAGTTGTTGTACTATGGGTGAAGTGGTTAAAACGTAGTACTACAGACGGAGTGGTGTCAAGTGCGAAAAAATCCCGAACGTCGACAAGCCCTGCTCGACGCCGCCATCGAGGTCCTCGCCGCCGAGGGCGCCCGCGGCCTCACCTTCCGCGCCGTCGACAAACAGGCGAACGTGCCCGCCGGAACCGCCTCCAACTACTTCGCCAACCGCGACGAACTGCTCACCCAGGCGGGCAGCCGCTTCTACGAGGTGGTCCAGCCGACCGAGGAGACGCTCGCCCTGGTCAGCGAGGGACCGAAAACGGTCGAGAACATCACCGCGTTGATGAAAGAGGTCGTCGGCAGGCTCGAATCGCACCGCACCGCCTACCTCGCGCTGCTGGAATTACGTCTCGAAGCGACCCGTCGTCCGGAGCTGCGCAAGGTGCTCACCGAGCGGGTCGGCGCGGATCTGGAATTCAATGTCCGCAATCACCTGGCGTCGGGTCAGCCGGGCGACGAAGCCTCCGTACTACTGCTGTACCTGGCGCTGAACTGGCTGATCCTCGAACACCTAACCCTCCCAGGGGTGTTCACCGAGCAACAGAGTTCCCAGCTGATCGAAATCGCCGTCGAGCGGGCAATTCGCGGCTGACCCGGTCGTTTGTCCAGACCATAGACGTGTTGACGATCACTGGTACAACTGTGCACAATCGGCGCGAGAGACAGCGGGGGTTCGGAGGACAGGCAAGATGCGCTCGAAGATCGACATCCGTTTCACCGTTGATGCTCATATCGACCAGGTCATGGATGCCCTACTGGCAGTCGATCGCCTAGCGGAGTGGTCGCCGTCCTACAGCGATGTGCGGATGGGCCCGCCCGATGCCGAAGGCAGACCGCGGCGGGTGTTCGTCACCGCCCACTTCATGGGTGATTCCGACACCCAGGTGCTGGAATATCACTGGGAACCGAACCGGGTGTCCTGGGAGGTCGTCGACAGCAGTCGCGGTTCCAAGGGCGGCGGCTCGTTCGAGCTGTTCGAAGGGGGCGAGGTCACCGAGGTCGATCTGCACGTCGAGCTGCGCTATCCGCTGCCCATCCCCGGCATCCTGTTCAACCGCACCTTGCGCAAGCAGAACGAGGAAGCGGTCGCGAATTTCATCGACTTCGCCGAGCGATTCCCGGAGAACGAGGGCTACGCCGTCGGCTGAGTAGCGCGCCGCCCCGGCTCCGAGGTGACACGATAGGCCGATGATCGGAAAACCACGGGCCAGATTCCAGCCCGTGACCGAGGGCAGCTCGGTCACCCAGCTAGAGCTGTTCTTCGACCTGGTGATCGTCTTCGCGTTCACGATGGTCACCGACCTGGCCGCCGACAACACCTCGGCCGTGAACATGCTGCGCGCCCTGCTGGTGCTCGCGCTCATGTGGTGGTTGTGGATCGCCTATTCGTGGCTGGGCAATGTGGTGCGCGCCGACGAGGGCATCGCCCGAGTGGGCATCTTCGTCGCCATGGGCGGGGCGTTCCTGGCCGCGCTCACCATCCCCGAGGCGTTCGTCGACCTGCCCGGCGGCTGGTACGGGCCACTCGTCTTCGCCATCGCCTACCTGGTCGTGCGGTTGGTGCATGTCGTCATCTTCTGGACGGTGAGCCGCGACGATCCCAAGTTGCGCGGGCAGCTGCTGCGCTGGGCGCTGGGGTCGATCACGATCGGCACCGCACTGCTGGTGATCGCCGCGACCACCTCCGGGCTGGCCCAGATACTGCTGTGGCTCGCCGCGATCGTCGGCGACATGGTCTGGACGGCGGTGGCGGGCACGGATTGGCGGATCAACTCGGCCAAGCATTTCGCCGAACGGTACGGGCTGATCGTCATCGTCGCGCTGGGTGAGTCGATCGTGTCCATCGGCATCGGCGTGGCCGGATTGCCGATCTCGTGGCCGATCACGGTGGCCTCCATGCTCGGGCTCACGGTGTCGGGTCTGCTGTGGTGGCTGTACTTCGACGTGGCCGCCATCTCGATGGAAGAGGGACTGGCGAACGCGAAGGGTTCGGCGCAGATCAAGATCGCCCAGTTCAGCTACACCTACGGGCACTTCCCGATGATCGCCGGTGTCATCGCGCTCTCGCTGGGGCTGAAGAAGGTGCTGTACTACGTGGGCGACTCCTCGCACCATCAACTCACCGATCCGCTGTACGGCATTCCGCTCGGCGCGCTCTACGCCGGGCCCGCGGTGTTCCTGCTGGCGGTCGTCGGCGCGAAATACGCCGCGGTGCGGCAGTTCTCGACCGCCCGAGTGCTGGTGGCGGCTCTACTGTTCGCGTTGATCCCGGTCGCCGCGCAGCTGCCCGCGCTCGTCTCCCTCGGCCTGCTGTGCGCGGTCCTCGCCGCGCCGGTGATCTGGGAGACGGTGCACTATGCGCGCAGGCGCGACGAGATCAGGCACGCTTGATCTGCGAGAGATGATGGCGCACACCGTGTTCGGCCGGTGTCGCGCCGCGCTGTGAGGGCGGCACCCGCACGCCGGCGCGCACGGCCTCGTTGATCTGGTCGAGGTTCTCGCGCAGCATGTCGGCGACCAGTTCGTCGGTGCGCGGATCGTCGAGCAACTGGTTGAGCATGCGGTAGACGGTGTCGGCGACGAGCCGGATGATGTCGTCGTGGAACGGCACGTAACGCAGCTTGCCGGTCTGCGGGTCGTTCTTGATGAGATCGACGATGAGCTGGTCGATCTCGGCGTGGTTCTCCTCGAGCGCGGCGGCGATGTTCTTGGTGTAGTGGCCCGCGCGCAGCACATTGGAGACCTCGTCGAGGATCGCGACGGTCATCGGGCGGCGGATCACGTCGACGATGGTGCCGACGAACCGGTTGACGATCTTGGCCGTCACCCGCTCACCGAACGCCCGGTCGGCCACCCGGCCGAGCCGGATCAGGATCACCACGATCCGCAGCAATCGGAAGCCACGGAAGATCGGGCTGGTCACCGGGATCATGCCGAGCACTTCGTACCAGTAGACGAACGGGAACGTCCACGGCCAGCCCGCTCGCCGCCAGCGCCACAGGAACTCGATCGCGAAGATGCCGCAGATGATCCAGTCGACCACCACGATGGCGTGATAGGTCTTGCCCGACACCGGGAAGAAGGTGATCCAGGCGACCAGCACCACCGACACGATCGCCAGGACGAGCATGAAGATGTCGAGGCGCATCGACGGCGTTGTGGTCCGCACGTCCTGTACCTCGACCGGTTCGATCCCCGGTGACGCCAACTCGACCGCTCCTGTGGTTCCGGCGGCTGACGCCGCTACTCGGCCCGCCCGATCGGCGGCCAGTACTTTGCCCACGCTAATTGGTTGCGGCGCCGTCCGAGTGGGCTTCGGCGCGTGTCAGCCGCGCAGGATCGCCTCGATATTGCGTTCGGCCAGCGCCGTGATGGTCAGTGACGGGTTGACGGTGGCGGTGCTGCCGGGAATCGCGGCACCGTCCATCACGTACAGCCCGGGGTGTCCGTGCACCCGGCCGTAGGCGTCGGTGGCCTTGCCGAGCACCGCGCCGCCCAGCGGGTGGGCGGTGAACTCGGCGTTGGCGTCGTAGCCGAGGGCGCCGTATTCGGCCAGCGCACCGGCCCGGTCGGCGATCCGGCGGTCGACCGTGCGTGCCGCGTGCACCACGGCATCCTGGGCGGCGGTCGGCCAGGTGAGGCCGACGCCGCCGGTGGCCGGGTGGTAACCGAAGCGGGCGCGGGTCGGGTCGAGCACCATGCCGAGCGAGGCGAGCGCGCCGGTTTCGAAGGGGATGCCGGGGATGTACCAGTTCTCGAGCGTCAACGGCATCGTGGACTCGTCGTAGATGCGGCTCGCGCTCGGCACGCCCTGACCGAAACCGGCCAGGCCGCTGGCGCCGCGGGCCAGGACCACGTCACCGTTGGTGCCCCAGCCGTCGCCGATGTGCTCGTTGAGGTTGGGCAGCGCGCCGGTGGCCTGGGCGCGAACCAGCAGTTCGGAGGTGCCGACGGAACCGGCGCCGAGGAACAACTTGTCGCAGGTCAGGGTGCGGGTGCCGAGCTGCGCGCCGGTCGGGGCCAATTTCGTCACGGTGACCACGAACTTGCCGCCGGGTTCCTGGGCGATGCTGTCGACCCGGTGACCGGGGTACACCCGTGAACGGCCGGTCTGCTCGGCGTAGCGCAGGTAGTTCTGGTTCAGATCGAATTTGGCACCGTTGGAATTGCCGAGGTTGGACCGGGCGACGGTGGCCGACGGACGCGAGCCGCCCGCCAGCTCGGCGCGCAGCACGTCCCAGGTGAAGATCGAGTCGTTGGGCACCGGCTGGTACCCGGCCGCCCGCACCTGATCGTCCCAGGCACGGGAGTGCGTGAACGGCTGGGACTGGTAGATGTCACCGGGCATCGGGTCCAGGCGCAGCATCTGACGCACCCTCGGGAAGTACACCCGTTCCAGCTCGCCGTAGTCGACGACACCGCCGAAGACCTGGTCGAAGAGCCTGCGCTCGGGAGCGACCATGGCGCCGGTGAAGATCACCGAACCGCCACCGACGGCCGCCGCCCGCCACACGTCGATACCCGCGAACTCGGTGACGTCGAGGACACCGCCGAAGGCACCGAAACTCATCGGCACCTTGGTGACCCCGGTGAAGCTGGTGCGATGCCAGAAGCCGCGCCCGTCGGGCAGGTCGTCGCCGGTGAAGATCTCGCGCCACGGGTCGTTGGGCCAGCGCGAACCGCGCTCGAGCACGGTGTTGTCGATGCCCGCCTCGGCCAGGCGCAACGCGGTGACGGCGGCACCGAAGCCGGAGCCGATGACGATGGCGCTCGTGTGCGCGGGCGCGTCCGGAACCGGGGCGAAGATCTCGGGTACCCACGATTCGAACATCGCCGATCGCGGGTCGGCGTGCGCGGACGTGCCCGTCAGGGTCGATCCGACAGTCCCGGCGAGCGTCGCCAGTCCCGCCGCCTTGAAGAAGGCACGTCTGTGCACCAGGCCACCTCCCTCATCACGCATGGCCGAGCGCAGAATACCGCGCAACTTCCGAATCGACCCCGCTAGTGGCCGGATTTGTCACCGATCACCAGCAGGCGCCCACGTCAGGTCGTCAGCAGGCGGATCACAGCGATGGAACCGACAACGACGATCACCGCGCGCAGCACATTCGGCGGCAACTTGCGGCCCACCTTCGCGCCGAGCTGACCGCCGATGATCGAGCCGACCGCGATCAGCGCCACCGCCTGCCAGTTCACGTCGGCGATCACGATGAAGATCACCGCCGACACCGCGTTCACGATCAGCGCGAGCACGTTCTTCACCGCGTTGAGCCGCTGGATGTCCTCGTGCACGAACACCCCGAGCAGCCCGACGAGAAGTACGCCCTGGGCCGCGCCGAAGTAGCCGCCGTAGATGCCGGTGCCGAACACCGCGACGAGCAGGATCAGCCCCCCGTGTGCTGGTGCGGGGGTGTCCTCGCCGCGGCGACGTTTCACCCAGGCCGCCAGGCGCGGCTGCACGATCACCAGGATCAGGGCCGCGATGATGAGCACCGGGACCACCGCCTTGAACGCCGCCGCGGGCGTGGTCAGCAGCAGTACCGCGCCGGTGATGCCGCCGAGCAGCGAGGCGGTGCCCAGTTGCAGCAGCCGCTCGCGCTGGCCGACCAGTTCGCGGCGGTATCCGATCACCCCGCTCACCGAGCCGGGGACCAGACCGATGGTGTTGGAGACGTTCGCCGTCACCGGTGGCAAACCGAAGGCCAACAGCGCGGGGAAGGTGATGAGTGTGCCGGACCCGACGATGGTGTTGATGCCACCCGCCGCGATTCCGGCCACGAAGACGGCCAGTTGCTCGAACCAAGTCATGCGAATTCCTTTGGGACGTCTCGTCGTGCGCCAGGCACGTACAAGCGTTGCTGTCCCTGGAAACCGTACCGGTCGGACGGTGCGGCAGAATCGGCGTACCCAATTCCGCAGGCCGCTTACCAGCGCGGCTTCGCACACGGTAAGCTCGGGGAATCATGCAGCGGGCACTTCTTCTCGGCCGCCGCGACGGGTTCTGATACGGACCGGCTCCCGTCGCGGGGTTCCAACGCGCCGGTCGACCCGCTCCCATCAGGGAATCCACCACACCCACGGAGAAACTTGCATGTCCTCGGCTGACGCATTCGTATCCGCTTCGCGCACCATCACGGCCCCCAGCAAACCTGCCCCGGCCGACCAGCCCGCTTGGAACAACCAGAAGAACTCCTCGATGCCGGCCTTCCGGTACCGCCCGTACGCCGAGGAGGTCGAGCCGATCACGCTGCCCGACCGCACCTGGCCGGACAAGATCATCGACCGCGCGCCCGCGTGGTGCGCCGTCGACCTGCGCGACGGCAACCAGGCCCTCATCGACCCGATGAGCCCCGCCCGCAAGCGCCGCATGTTCGACCTGCTGGTCCGGATGGGTTACAAGGAGATCGAGGTCGGCTTCCCGGCCGCCAGCCAGACCGATTTCGACTTCGTCCGCGAGATCATCGAAGACGGCGCGATCCCCGCCGACGTCACCATCCAGGTGCTCACCCAGTGCCGCCCCGAGCTGATCGAGCGCACCTTCGAAGCGTGCAACGGTGCGCCGAACGTGATCGTGCACTTCTACAACTCCACCTCGATCCTGCAGCGCCGGGTCGTGTTCCGCGCCGACCGCGACGCGGTGAAGAAGATCGCCACCGACGCCGCCGCGCTGTGCCTGGAGATCGAGAAGCGCTACCCCGACACCGAGTGGCGCTACGAGTACAGCCCGGAGTCCTACACCGGTACCGAGCTGGACTACGCGCGCGAGGTGTGCGACGCGGTCTCCGAGATCATCGCGCCCACCCCGGCCAAGCCGCTGATCATCAACCTGCCCGCGACCGTCGAGATGGCCACGCCCAACGTGTACGCCGACTCGATCGAGTGGATGCACCGCAACCTGGCCCGCCGCGATTCCATCGTGCTGTCGCTGCACCCGCACAACGACCGCGGCACCGCCGTCGCGGCCGCCGAGCTGGGCTACCAGGCCGGTGCCGACCGCATCGAGGGCTGCCTGTTCGGCAACGGTGAGCGCACCGGCAACGTCTGCCTGGTGACCCTCGGCATGAACATGTTCTCCCGTGGCATCGACCCGCAGATCAACTTCTCCGACATCGACGAGATCCGTCGCACGGTCGAGTACTGCAACCAGCTGGCCGTGGCCGAGCGTCACCCCTACGGCGGTGACCTGGTCTACACCGCGTTCTCCGGCAGCCACCAGGACGCCATCAACAAGGGCCTGGACGCGATGAAGGCCACCGCCGACGCGCAGGACGCCGACGTCGCCGACATCGTCTGGGAGGTCCCGTACCTGCCGATCGACCCGAAGGACGTCGGCCGCACCTACGAGGCCGTGATCCGGGTGAACTCGCAGTCCGGCAAGGGCGGCGTCGCCTACATCATGAAGACCGATCACGGGCTGGTGCTGCCGCGCCGCCTGCAGATCGAGTTCTCGCAGGCCATCCAGGCGATCACCGACGGTGAAGGCGGCGAGGTGACGCCCAAGGAGATGTGGGACGTCTTCGCCACGGAGTACCTGAATCCGATTCTGCCGCTGGAACGCATCAAGCAGACGGTTACCGCCGCCGAGACCGATGGTGGGGTGGACTCCATCGTCGCGACGGTGAAGGTCGATGGGGTCGAGCAGGAGATCAGCGGGTCGGGCAACGGTCCGCTGGCGGCCTTCGTCGATGCGCTGGCCACTGTTGGTTACGACGTGCGGGTGCTGGACTACAGCGAGCACGCCATGTCGGCGGGTGACGATGCTCAGGCCGCCGCTTACGTCGAGGTCGCTGTGGGTGACAAGGTCGTCTGGGGTGTCGGCATCGCCACCTCCATTACGACTGCTTCCCTGCGCGCGGTCGTCTCGGCAGTGAACCGAGCCGCCAACCGCTGAGAACAGCATCGGGGCCGGGCAGCGTAGGCGTTGCCCGGCCTTCGGTGTTTTGGCGCAGGAGCCGCCTAGCGCACTGCCGGCCGTGCGGAACCTTCGCTGAGCTGGGCTCATGCACCGTCACTACTGCCCGTCGGCCTGCTGCCACTAGCGCGCGAAGATTAGCCGCGTGCTAGCGTTTTGGTGCACATTCAGCACCGAGCTTCCTGCTCGAAAAGATCGAGCAAGTGGGGGAACTGTGACCGACAACGACCATAATCCGACCTCTCCGCCCTGGCTGCAGAGTCCGTCGGCTGATACGGCCGACGCTGCGTCCGGTCCCTCCGGGGTGCAGACGGTGCGCGACGACGAGAACGAAGCCGTCGAAGCCGCTGCCGAACCGGCGGCCGAGAGCACCGACAAGCCCGATGAGCAGCCGCCCGCCGAGGCGGAGGTCGGGATCTCCGAGCAGACCGTCTTCCAGCCGGGCGGGTTCGTGCCCGGACCCTTTGCGCAGAACACGTTTTCGGTGCCCGACCCGTATCAGAGCGGTGGCGCGCACCCGGTGGCGAATGCCCCCGAGCAGCAACCGTGGCCTGGTCAGCCGGGTCAGTATCCGACCGGTGAGCAGCCGTATCCCGGTGCGCCGCCGCAGCATCCGGGCCAGGAACCGCAGGCCGGCCTCGATCAGCCGCAGTTCCCCGGGCAACAGTTCCCGGGCCAGGAGCAGCCGCAGTTCCCCGGACAGGAACCGGTCGCGCCGCAGGGCCCGCAGTCGGAGCCGATCTACAGCTGGGCGCCGCCTCCCCCGCCGATGTACCAGCCGCCCATGCAGGGCGGGATGCCGCCGGGTCCGCCGCCGGGTGAGTTCGGCCAGCCGGGTCAGATGCCGTCCGGGGAATTCGGGCAGCCCGGCCAGATGCCGGGTCAACCGCAACCGGGCGATTTCGGGCAGCCAGGTCAACCGCAACCGGGTGAATTCGGTGGGCAGCCGATGCAGCCGCAGGGGCAGTTCCCCGGTGGCGCGCCGATGGGAGCGCCCGGGCAGCAGTGGGGCGCACCGCAGCAGCAGCCGTTCCAGCCGCAGCACATGACACAGCCCGGGCAGCCGGGTCATTCGGTCAACGACCTGAATCTGCTGAAGCGGGCGCGTAAGTCGCCGCGCAGCGGGTGGCGCAAGGCTGTGCACAAGGTGTCCGGTGGTGTCATCAATCCGGGTGAGTCGGCGGCCGATGTGGTGCATCGCGACCTCGTCGAGCGGGTGAATCAGCCGGTGCGCGGCGACTACCGGATCGCGATCCTCTCGCTCAAGGGTGGTGTCGGTAAGACGACGACCACCGTCGGCCTGGGCTCCACCTTCGCCTCCCAGCGTGGTGACCGCGTGATCGCCATCGACGCCAACCCCGACCTGGGCACCCTCGCCCACCGGGTGCCGCGCCAGACCCGTTCGACGGTGCGCAACCTGCTCGAGGACCAGAGCATCACCCGCTACTCGGATGTGCGTGCGCACACCTCGCAGGCGCCGAGCCGGCTGGAAGTGCTTGCGTCCGAGCAGGACCCGGCCGTGTCGGAGGCGTTCAGCGAGGCCGATTACCGCAAGGCGATCGGCATCCTGCAGTCGTTCTACAACATCATCCTCACCGACTGCGGCACCGGTCTGATGCACTCGGCGATGGCCGGTGTGCTGGATATGGCGAGCTCGCTGGTGCTGGTCACCTCGCCCGCGATCGACGGTGCGCGCAGTGCGTCGGCGACGCTGGACTGGCTCGACCACCACGGTTACTCCAAGCTGGTCGAGCGCACCGTCGTGGTGGTGAACGCGTCGCGGCGCGGCGCCTCGACGGTCGACCTGGACCAGCTGCGCAAGCTGTTCCTCGACCGCACCCGCGCGGTGCAGGTCGTCCCGTTCGACGACCACCTGGCCGAGGGCGCCGAGATCGACCTCGAACTGGTGAGCAAGCCGACCCGGCGCGCCCTGCTGGAGCTGGCCGCGATGGTCGCCGACGATTTCGGCTACCACGGTCAGCAGCAGTTCCAGCCGGGTATGCAGGCCCAGTTCCAGACCGGGCAGTTCCAGCCGGGCCAGTACCAGCACGGTCAGTTCTGACGTAGTCGGCCGGCGTGGCCTCGCCACGTCGGCCGTCGCACCGCACAGGCCGGCTCGATGCGCGCCTGTCGAGTCGACCGGCCTCAGCGAGTCAGCACGTCCGCTGCGGCTGTCTCGAAGGCCGCGAGCACCGTGGCGATCGCCGGACGGCGATGCGCCTGTGGCCGGGTGACGATCTCGTACACCCGCGCCGCCCGCACCCCGTCGAGCCGCAGCACCGTCAGCTCCGGGTGGGCGACGGCGAATCGTGGCATCAGCGCGACGCCGTAGCCCGAGGCGACAACGGTCTCGATCACCCGAAACTCGTTGAGCCGCTGCGCGATCCGTGGTCGCACCCCGGTGACGGTGGCAATGGAGTTGAGCACGTCGTCGACCGGGAAACCGCCGCGCACACTCACCCAGGTCTCGTCGGCCAGTTCCTCGGGCCGCACCGAATCACGGTTCGCCAGAGGGTGATCCGCCGCGACGACCACGTCGATCGGTTCGCGCATGAGTACCCGCGCGGCGAGTCGTGGCCCGGCCAGCGAGGGCGCTCGTTCGTCGCGGTGGGTGAGCACGATGTCGTAGTCGGCGAGCAGCTTCCACGCTTCGCTCGGCGGCAGATCCTCGTCGCCCGCGACGAGTTCCACACCGCTGTCGGCGAGCGCGGTGAGCACCGGAGGCAGCAGCAGGGCGGCACCGGACGGGAACGACGCCACCCGCACCTGACCACGCGGCGACCCGCGATAGTGGGCCATCTCCGCCACGGCCCGGTCCATGGCGGCGAGCACGTCGTCCGCGCGGAGCACGAGGGCCTGACCGGCGTCGGTGAGCCGCACCCGCCTGCCGTCCGGCTCGAGCAGGGCGACGCCCGCTTCCCTGGCGAGCACCTTCAATTGCTGCGACACCGCCGAGGGTGTCATCGACAGCGCCTCGGCCACCGCGGCGACGGTGCCGCGTTCGGCGAGTTCCCGCAGAATCCGCAACCGGTCGACCGAAAACATGAAGTAAATCTACTTCATTCATCCACTTTAATTCGATTGTCCTGATGATTAGCCGACCGCACGATAGACCACGTGACCACCCGTGACCGCCTGCTCGGCCTGACCGTCGTCGTCCTGTGGGGCCTGAACTTCCTGGCCATCCGCATCGGCCTCGACCACTTCCCGCCGTTCTTCTTCGCCGCCCTCCGCTTCGCCGTCATCGCGCTGCCGGTGCTCGTGTTCATTCCGCGCCCGGCCGTGCCGACACGCTGGCTGCTGCTCTACGGCGCGGGTTTCGGCATCGCGCAGTTCGCGTTCCTGTTCACCGCCATGCACCTCGGCATGCCGACCGGCCTGGCCTCACTGGTCCTGCAGTCCTCGGCGCCGTTCACGGTCGTGCTCGGCGCGGTGCTGCTGCGCGAACGGTTGCGGCCGGTGCAGATCGCGGGCCTGGTGGTCGCCGTGCTCGGGATGACGATCATCGGTGCCGACCGCATGGCCCATGCCACCCTGCTGCCGGTCCTGCTCACCCTCGCGGGCGGCCTCGGCTGGGCGTTCGGCAATATCGGCGCCCGCAAGGCAGGCGCCGACTCCCCCGGCTTCGACCCGCTGCATCTGACGTTGTGGATGTCGGTGGTCCCGGTGCTGCCGCTGCTCGCCCTGTCGATGGCCGTCGAGGGCCCGACGGCCGGTTTCGCGGCACTCGGCTCGGCCTTCGCCACCGAAACCGGGCCGCCCGCGCTGATCGCCGTCGCCTACATCGCGATCCTCGCCACGGTCTGCGGCTCGGGCCTGTGGACGTACCTGATGAGCCGCTACCCGGCCGGTACCGTGGCCCCGCTGTCGCTGCTCGTCCCGGTCGTCGGCATCGCCGCGGCGTGGCTGGTGCTGGACGAACAGCCCACGGCCGCAGCCCTTTTCGGTGGCGTGATCGTCATCGCGGGGGCCTTCGCGGCGACCACCGCCAAGGCCCTTCCGGTTTCGACGCCGACCACCGAACCGGCACCTGTCCCGATCGATGCCGCGGTTGGTCAGTCCCTGCGTCCGCCGAGCGCACGCACGATCGGGAACGAGGCGAGATAACCGAGCACACACAGCACCACCACGACGCCCAACCCGATCAACGCCACATTCCGCGCGGTGTTGTCGGGCGCGGGCGGAGTGGGCGGCACGGCCAGCTGCACCTGGCGTCCCTCCGCGCTCGACGGCTTCTTGACCAGTGGTGTCGTCGTGTCGACATCGTGGGTGAGCGCGGCGACGGGGTCGATGGTGCCGAACCCGCCGTAGGGGTTCCAGCCCTCCGGGGTGGAGTGGGTGGTCGCCTGGATGCGATGGATCACCTGGGCGGCGGTGAGATGCGGGAACCGGGCCCGCACCAGCGCCGCCACCCCAGCGACATACGGCGCGGCGAACGAGGTGCCCGCGATATTGCTGTCGCCCTGGTTGGTGACGGTCGCGTATGCGAGCCCACCGCTGTTGGGATCCAGCGACACGATCTGCTCACCGGGCGCCGACACTCCGACCCACGGGCCGGGCACGGTGAACGACGAGGGCTGTCCGTTGAGGTCGACCGAACCGACCGAGAGCACGTACTCGTCATACCAGGCGGGAGTCACGGCGGTAGCCAGCGAATCCCACGGATCCGCACCAGGTTTAAGCGGGTTGATCCCCGGATTGCCGGTGCAGGCCTTGTTGTCACTGTTGCCTGCCGAGGCGATGATGACCGCGTCCTTCACCGTCGCCGCGTACGCGACGGCCGCACCGAGCTTGCGGTCGTTCATCGTCGGTGAGCCGCAAGCGACTTCGGAGATGTTGATGACGGTCGCGCCCATATTGGCCGCGTGCACCACGGCCTCCGACAGGCTCGACACATTGCCGACGCCACCGCCGTTCTTGGGGTCGTTCGGGTCGACCTCACGGCCCTTGGGCCGGTACGCGCTGGACGACTGCCTGATCCCGATGATCTGCGCCTCCGGTGCGACACCGGAGAAACCGTCCGTCGAGGACGGTTGACCGGCGATGATGCCCGCCACGAAGGTGCCGTGGGCGTCGCAGTCGACGGTGCCGTCGCTGTCGGCGACATAGTCACCGCCGCCGATGATGTTCGGCAACCGGGGGTGGCGGGCGACGCCGGTGTCGATCACCGCGACGGTCTGTCCCGCGCCACGGCTGAACTGCCAGGCCGGTTCGAGACCGAGGAATTTCTGGGCCGGTGGGGTGGAGGTGGACGGGCTGGTCCGCGTGCTCGTGCACGGGTTCGCCGCTTCGACCTCGGTGTACGGCTTGGGCGCCCCGTCGCCCGGCAGGGCCGAGGCGTCGATGGCGGGCGGCCGGGCCGCGGCAGCGGTCGGCGTGCCGATGCTCACCGAACAGCCGACGATCCCCGCGACGAGAACAACCCGTGTGACTACGTTGTGCGCCCGCCGGCGCCCCCACCAATTCCCACGCACTGCGGCATTGTCGCACATCCGCCACCTACCCGGTTCGCCGGTGAACGGCCGGACCCGATTGCCGAATCGCCGCCGCGACCGGCCGGTGGTCGCTAGCATGTGACCGGTCGGTTTCGAGCTCGGCGAACTGCGCACAGGTCGATATAGCCAGGTCTTCGCCGCGCTCTAGAGTGGTGGCAAATAGCAGGCAATACTCGAGCAAGGCAGCTGAACAGCGTATGGCGGAACAGCGGTGGCCCGTATCGCGCAGGAATTTTCTGCACGGCACGGTCGCAGCGGGGGTGGTAGCGGCGGGGGCCGTGACAGGAGTGCCCGCGAAGGCCGCTCCACCCGGACGCCGGGTCGCGGTGCTCGGCGGTGGTGTGGCCGGGTTGACGGCGGCGCACGAACTCGCCGAGCGCGGCTTCGAGGTCACGGTCTACGAGGCGCGGGCGCTCGGCGGCAAGGCGCGCAGCATCGCCGTTCCCGGCACCGGGCGCGACGGCCGCCCCGACCTGCCCGGTGAGCACGGTTTCCGTTTCTTCCCCGGTTTCTACCGGAACCTGCCCGACACGATGCGCCGAATCCCGGTGCGCGGCAACGCCGACGGGGTGTGGAACAACCTGATCGCCGTGCCCGAGGCGCGGTTCTCCCGGCGCGGCGGTGACGACATCTCGCTCGCCCTGCCCGGCACGGGCCTGCCCGTGACCACCGCCGACGCGGTCCGCGAAACGCTCACCGCGACGATCACCACCACCTCGAAAATGCCCGCCGACGAGGCCGCGTATTTCGCCAACCGGCTGCTGGTGTTCAACAGCAGCTGCCAGGCCCGCCGCTTCGGGCAGTGGGAGCACACCTCGTGGCGCGATTTCGTGCAGGGGCACACGCGCTCGCACGAGTTCCGCGCCATCGTGGCCCGCACGCTGACCAGCATCATGGTGGCCGCCAAGGAAGACCTGGCCAGCACGAGAACCATCGGCAGCATGGGTGAGCAGTTCCTCGGCAACCCGCTGGGCATCGGCAACGACGGCGGGCTCGACCGGGTGCTCAACAACGCGACCAATACCGCCTGGATCGACCCATGGGTGGCGCATCTGCGCGGGCTCGGTGTGCGTTTCGAGCTGAACGCGCGAGTGGAGGAACTCGTCGTGCGCGATCGGCGCATCGCCGCCGCGCGGGTGGCGGGGGTCGGCGAGGTCGACGCCGACTACTTCGTGGTCGCGCTGCCCGTCGAACACGCGCGGACCCTGTGGTCGGCCGACGTGCTGGAGCTGGCGCCGCAGTACGCGGCGATGGACCGGCTGCACGTCGACTGGATGAACGGCATACAGATCTATTTCCGGGCGCCGCTGCGCATCTCACGTGGTCATGCGGCATACGTGGATTCGCCGTGGTCGCTCACCTCGATCAGCCAGAACCAGTTGTGGACGCACAAGCTGCCCACCTTCGGCGACGGCTCGGTGGCCGACTGCCTGTCGGTCGACATCTCCGACTGGCACACCCCCGGCGTCCTCTACGGCAAACCGGCCACCGACTGCACGCACGAGGAGATCTTCCGCGAGGTGTGGGCGCAGCTGAGCGAGCATCTCAACGATCGCGAACAGCTGTTGCGTCCCGCCGAGGTGCATTCATGGTTCCTCGATCCGGGAATCTCCTGGCAGGGCGGCCGCAATGCCAATGCCGACCCGCTGCTGATCAACACCGCCGGTTCCTGGGACCACCGCCCCGAACCGCACGGCCCCATCGAAAATCTTTTCCTCGCGGGCGATTACGTGCGCACCGATGTGGACCTGGCAACGATGGAAGGCGCCAACGAGTCCGCCCGCGCGGCAGTGAACGCCCTGCTCGACGTGGCCGGTTCGGCGGCGCCGCACTGCGAGGTGTTCCATCTGCGCCGCACGCCCGGCCTCGAACCGCTGCGCGTGATCGATGCCGACCGCTACGCCAAGGGCCTGCCCAACCTGTTCGACGTGCCACTGTGAACGCGACCGGACGCAGCTCACACCGCTCCCGAAAGTCAGCCGTAACACCGCGCACATAGACTCGCGTCGTGGCAGACATCTCGGTGCGTGGGCGCCTGGCCTTGCGAGCGGCGGCGGCAGCGTCGTGGGCTTCGCAGAAGGCGGGCCGCGGCAAGGGTTCGATGATCGGCGGCCTGATCGCGCTGAAAATCGATCCGACGATCATGACTCAGCTGGGTCGCGACCGCCGGACGGTGCTCATCACCGGCACCAACGGCAAATCGACGACAACCAGGATGACCACGGCCGCGCTCGGCAGCCTCGGTCAGGTCGCCACCCAGGCCGACGGCGCCAATATGGACGCGGGCATCGTCGCGGCGCTCAGTCAGCACCCCGGGGTGGCGCTGGCCGCGATCGAGGTCGACGAGCTGCATCTGCCGCATGTGTGTGACGCGCTCGACCCCGCCGCCGTCGTGTTGCTGAACCTCAGCCGCGACCAGCTGGACCGGGTCGGCGAGATCAATATGATCGAACGCAAACTGCGTGCCGGGCTGCAACGTCATCCCGATGCCGTGGTGATCGCCAACTGCGACGACGTGCTCGTCGCGTCCATCGCCTACGACCACCCCAATGTGGTGTGGGTCGCCGCGGGCAGCGGCTGGGCCGTCGACGCGACCAGTTGCCCGCGCAGCGGTGAACCCATCGTCTGGGAGGGTGAGAACTGGCGTTCCACCGGCACCGATTTCCACCGCCCGCAACCGGATTGGTGGCTCGACGGCGAACAGCTGTGCGGTCCCGACGGGTTCCGCGCGCCCCTGCACCTTGCCCTGCCCGGCCGGGCCAATCGCGGGAACGCGGCCCAGGCCGTTGCCGCCGCCGTGGCGCTCGGCGCCGACGCGACCAAGGCCACCGATGCCACCGCAACGGTGCGTGAGATCGCGGGCCGCTACCGCACCGTCACCGTCGGCGAACACGACGCGCGGCTGCTGCTCGCCAAGAACCCGGCGGGCTGGCAGGAGGCGCTGTCGATGATCGAGCCGTCCTCGGCCGGGCTGGTGATCGCCGTGAACGGGCAGGTGCCCGACGGTGAGGATCTGTCGTGGTTGTGGGATGTGCGGTTCGAACACTTCGAAGGGGTGCAGGTGGTCGCCTCCGGTGAGCGGGCCACCGACCTGGCCGTCCGCCTGACCTATGCCGGCGTGGAGCACACGCTGGTGCCCGATCCGGTGCGTGCCATCGCGTCGTGCCCCGCCGGGCATGTCGAGGTGCTGGCCAACTACACCGCGTTCCGCGATCTGAATCGTGATCTGGAGGCCAGGGCATGATCGGTCAGCGCCCGGAGGAGGCAGCTTGCGTAACCACGGAGGGCGCCCGAGCATGCCGAGAGGAAACAGCATGAGCGAGTCCACTGTGCGTATCGGGCTGGTGCTGCCCGATGTGATGGGTACCTACGGCGACGGCGGCAACGCGCTCGTGCTGCGTCAACGGTTGCGGATGCGCGGGTACGACGCCGAGATCGTCGAGATCACCCTCGCCGACCCGGTCCCCGATTCGTTCGACATCTACACCCTCGGCGGTGCGGAGGATTCCGCCCAGCGCCTGGCGACCCGTCACCTGCAGCGCTACCCCGGCCTGCAACAGGCTGCCGCCAAAGGTGCTCCGGTGCTTGCCATCTGCGCCGCCATCCAGGTGCTCGGCAACTGGTACGAGACCTCGGCGGGCGAAAAGGTCGACGGTGTGAGCCTTTTCGACGTCACCACCTCACCCCAGGACACCCGCGCCATCGGCGAGGTGACAACCACGCCCTTGCTCGAAGGCCTCTCCGCTCCGCTCACGGGCTTCGAAAACCATCGCGGCGGAACAACTCTCGGCCCCGATGCGAAGCCCCTCGCCCGCGTCACCCGCGGTGTCGGCAACGGTGTCGGTGACGGCACCGAGGGCGTCGTCCAGGGCTCGGTCCTCGGCACCTACCTGCACGGCCCCGCCCTGGCCCGCAACCCCGAACTCGCCGACTACCTCATCGCCCGAGCCCTCGGCATCTCCCCCACCGACCTCACCCCCCTCGACCTCCCGGTAGTCGACCGCCTCCGCCGCGAACGCCTCCGCGCCTGAGTCAACACCGCAGTACGGACACCTCGTACTGCAGGCAGTAGGGGTCGCGGGTGACGAGCACCAGGTCCTCGCAGCGGGCCTGAGCAACGAGCATGCGGTCGAACGGGTCGCGGTGGATCAGGGGCAGGCGCGCCGCTTCGATGGCGTGACGCGCGTCTACCGGCAGGGGCAGGAATCCGCTGCCGACGACTTGTTCCGGCAGGTCGGGCGGGCCGACCACCTTCCCCGACGCCTGCTTCATCGCGATCTCCCACACCGAGACCGAGCTGAGGCACACGTCGGGGTCGTGGTCCAGCCGCTCGCGCAGCTCGTCGTTCAGGGCCGGATCATCGGTGAGCCACCACAGGATCACATGGGTATCGAGCAGCAGACTCATGCGCCGAAGTCGCGCGCGATGTCGGCGTTCGTCTCCGCCGAATCCCAATCCGGGGACAGCGTCACCCGTCCGCGCAGTGAACCCCGCCCTGTCCGGTTCGCTCGTCGCGTCAACGGCACGATCTTGGCGACCGGTGTCCCCGCCCGACTGATCACGATTTCCTCCCCCTGCTCCACCCGCTCGATGATGCGCGACAGGTTGGTCTTCGCGTCGTGAATATTGAACCGCTCCGCCGCGTCCCCAGCCATAACGCCTCCTTAGCTAAGAGGTTAGTCCGACCGCGCTCCAGCGTCTACCGTCAGCCGGCCGGGGCGACGTCTACGGAGACGTCGATGGTGGAGGTGGCGGCTTCGGTGTAGATGATTCCGCGCAAGGGGGCTACGTCTTGGTAGTCGCGGCCCCAGGCGAGGGTGGTGTAGCGGTCGTCGGGGAGTTGGTTGTTGGTCGGGTCGAAAGGGAGCCAGGTGGTGGGGGTGGGGAGCCAGACGGCGGTCCAGGCGTGGGTGGCGTCGGCGCCGATCATGCGTTCGCGGCCGGGGGGTGGCTCGGTGGCCAGGTAGCCGGAGACGTAGCGGGCGGCCAGGCCGTGGGAGCGTAGGCAGGCGGCGGCGAGGCGGGCGAAGTCCTGGCAGACGCCTTCGCGGGCGGTGAAGACATCGGCGACGCTGGTGCTCACCGTTGTCGAGCCGGTGCGGTAGTGGAAGTCGTGGTGGATGCGGGAGTTTAGTTCGGTGATCGCGTCCAGGAGTGGGCGGCCCGGGGTGAAGCTCTGCGCGGCATAGGCTTTGACGTCGGGCGTGATTTCGGGCGGGGTCAGGTCGAGGGTGAATTCGACGGCGAGGGGCCCGGTGTTCGCGGTCGGACGGGCCTGTTCCCAGGGGAGATCGGCGTCCGGTGGTGGCGGTTGATCGACTTCGACGAGCGATTCGGCTGTTACCACGAGTCGACGATGCTCCTGTGTCACATGGAAATACGTGGTGGCGTTGCCGTATACGTCGGGGCCTGCCGAGCGGTCGGACGGACCGGGGTCGATGTGGATGTCGTGGGCGAGCAAGCGCTGGCCGGGGAACTCTCGTGGTGTGAGATACGCACGTCCGTAGGAACTGCTCACCTCATCGGAGTAGGTGTAGGTGGTGTGGTGCAGCACGCGGTAGGTGCTCATCCGACCACCCTCGCGCTGCCCCACAGGGGCTGAATGCCCTGCGGCACGGTCAACTTGGAAGTCTCGAACGATTCGGCCAGCTTGCGCAACCGCAAGTGCACCCCTTCCAGCAGTTCCACCAGTTCGGTGCGCACACCGTCGTCGGCGTGTTCCAGATCGGCGGGGTCGACCCGCCGCACCATGCGTTGCGCGTCGGCGAGCAGGCGTTGCGAACGCGACGTACCCGAACTGCCTGGCAGCGCCTGGAAACCGTTTTCGAGCCGGTCGAGTTGGTACACCAGCGAGCGGGGGTTGGCGGCGTCGAACAGCAACAGGTCGGCCAGGGCAACGATCTGCGGCGCCCCACGATGTCTACGCCGGTACATGACTGCCGATTCGGTGGCCGCGAGCACCGCGTCGAACAGCACCTGCTCCTCCTCCTGCGGATGCTCACGCGCGAGCGTCGATTCGAGCAGGGCCGTCAGCGCGAGCCCGCGCTCCACCCGCTTGCCGATCTCCATCACCTGCCAACCCGTGTCGCGCACAAGGGATTCCGCCCCGATGCCCGACAGGGCGAGCAGGGCCGCCAGCGACAGCGAATGCACCGACGACATCGCCGTCTCACCCTCGGCACCACGGAATTCGGCCAGCGCCCGGTCCACCGCACCGAGGATCATCCAGGTATCCCCCGACACCTGGTCGCGCACAGCCCGAGCCGCCGACCCGTAATGGTCGATCGCGTAGGCCAACGACCCGGCCCGCTGCCGATCCCCGGTCAACGCCGCCAGATACCGGAACCCTTCGGCCGATGCCCCGACAACGCGAGACTCCGCGGCCGTTATGTCCGCGACCTCCGCACCGGACCCACTGTCGGCAGGCACCCCCGCCGCTCGCTCGGCGGGCCCCTCCATCGCCTCGAGAACACGGTCGGTACCGGTTGTCACCGCGAGCGCGTGCCACAGAACCGGCAGCGCCGCACCGCCTTCCAGCCACGGCCGGTAGCGATAGTCCTGGTAGACGTCGTGGGTCGCGGCGAGCAGCCGGACCACCGATTCGGCTCGCTCGCCGTAGCGACCCATCCAGAACAGGTCGTTGAGGACGCGCGGAGAACTCACCGCCTCCACCATCGGCGCGGCGCGGCGCGTGCGATCCTCGTGCGGGAGATCGGCGGCGGCGGGCGCGGCGGCCGGGGCCGCGCGGACCCAGACATCCTTGGCCGCCACCTTGATCGCGACATGACCCGGTTCGCGCCGCAACCACTGCTGGCCGAGACCACCGGCCATCGCCGTGTACCCACCACGCCGCGCCAGCGAGAACAACCGCATCCCCACCGGAGCCGGCGCCAGCCCCGACCGCTCCTGCACCGACGGCGCGACGGAGAATTCGGCGGGTTCCTGACCCACCCACCGCCACGTCTCGGCCTCGATCCGTGCCGCGAGCTCCGCGCGTTCGGCGGCGGTGAGGTTCGGCCCGAAGATGGTCGTCCCGTCGACGGCCGAACGAATCACCAGTTCACCGACATGTGAAACCAGATGGGCGCGTTCGGTTTCCACCTCGCCCCAGTACGACTGCACCCCGTCGAGCAGCAGTTCCTCACCGAGTACCGTCCGCGCGATCCGTGGCAGACACACACTCAGGGCGGGTGATTCGAGCAGTCCGCTGCCGAGGGTGTTGACCACCGTCACCGCTCCGCGCCGCAACACCTCGACCAACCCCACCACCCCGAGCCGCGAATCGGGCCGCAGGTCGAGCGGATCGGCGAACTCGGCGTCGACGCGGCGCAACACCACATCGACCCGTTCGAGACTGCCGAGCGACCGCATCCACAGCGCACCGTCGCGCACGACCAGATCAGCGCTCTCCACCAGCGGGAATCCGAGGGTCTGCGCCAGATAGGCCTGGTCGAAGGCGGTTTCGGACTGCGCGCCCGGACTCAGCACGACCACAACGGGTTCCGCGCCGTCGGCCGATTCGGGGGCCGCCTCGGCGAGCATCGACCGCATCGCCCGCGCGAACGGGCTCAGCGGACGTGGCCCGGCGTGTTCGAACGACTCCGGGATCGCCGAGGCGACAACGCGACGGTCGGCCAGCGCGTACCCGGCGCCCGACGGCGCCTGCGCCCAGTCGGCGAGCACCCGGAAGTCACCGTCACCGAACCGGCTGATGTCGCAGCCGTGCAGGAACAACTGATGCGTACCGGGCACGGTGATGCCGTGCGCGGCACGCACATACCCGGCACTGCCGAACACCACTTGCGGCGGCAGTACACCGGAGGTGAGCAGCCTGCGCGGCCCGTACACATCGGTGAGCACCTCGTCGAGTACACGGGAACGCTGCACGAGACCCGCTTCCAGGCGGGTCCAGTCGTCGGCGGAGACCAGCAGCGGGATGGGGTCGAGCCGCCACGGTCGCGCGCTGCCGTCGGGGCCGGTGTAGGTGACGCCGTCGTCCTCGATCCGCCTGCGCACCCGGTGATCGATGTCGGCCAGGCCCGCGACACCGCGCTCGGCGAAGGCCGCCGAGAGTTCGGCCCACATCGGGCGAACCCGGCCCTGGCTGTCGACCAGTTCGTCGTAATAGCCCGGGGTCGGCCCGCCGCATTCGTCGAACGGCGCGTCGGCCCGGCTCGCGGACCGGTACCGGGCGAACTGCTCGGCCACCTGCGCCCGCACGCCCGGCGCGAGTCGCGCCTCATCGAGCTCGGTCACGGGCCCTCCGTATCGTCGCCGGTCGACACCACGCACATCGGCCCCGATTCTCCCCCGCCACCGCCCCGAGCGGAGTGTTCCCGCCCTCGGTGAGTTCGGTCCGAGCACCTACGTAGGGTTGACCAGGTGAGCTACGACCACATCCTTCTGCCGTCGGGCGCGGCCTCCTCCCTCGACGAGATCGACGCCTACCTGACCGCGCAGGAAGGTCTGCCCGAGACCGACGCCATCGCCGAGATCGCGGCCGAACTCAACGCCCGCGACAGCGCGCTGCCCGAGGAGGACGGTTTCCTCAGCAGTCCCGTCAGCGGCCCGACCGGCGACACCCTGTTCGTGCCGTCGCCGTACGACGCGATCGGCTTCGTCCGCAATCTGCTGTTCGACCTGGCCACCCCGCGCGGCTACGCCGTCTACGACCCGCAGCTGTCGTGGCTGATCGATCCCGCCGGGCACATCCCGATCGCCGTCACCCACGGCGGCGCGGGCGAATTCCCTTATCTCACCGAGGAATTGGCGCACCGCTGGGTAGCCGGCCTGGCCGCGCCGAACCCGTACCTGATCGTCGAACGCGGCGAACAGAGCTACATCCAGACCTACCGCGACCCCGACGGCACCTACACCCTCGAATACCGCGACGGCTCGGCCGACCGGCATTTCGGGACGAAACTCGGCGACGCCGACGAGGTCGCCCGCATCATCTGGGACTGGACCGACGGCAAACCCGTTGCCGACGAAGCGAACTGGACCCGGGTCGAGCTCTAGAGCGCCCGGCGACCCGACAGCGCGCGACCGAGCGTCAGCTCATCGGCGAACTCCAGGTCGCCACCCATCGGCAGACCGGATGCCAACCGCGTCACCGTGAGTCCCGGGAAATCGCGCAGCATGCGCACCAGGTAGGTGGCGGTGGCCTCGCCCTCGGTGTTCGGGTCGGTCGCGATGATCACCTCGCTCACGTCGACACCGTCGTCCTGATTACCGATGCGGGTCAACAGTTCCCGGATCCGCAACTGGTCGGGCCCGACACCGCTGAGCGGATCGAGCGCACCACCGAGCACGTGGTAGCGACCACGGAACTCGCGGGTGCGCTCGATCGCCTGCACATCCTTGGGTTCCTCGACCACACAGATCATGGTGCGGTCGCGACGGGGGTCGGCGCAGATCCGGCACAGCTCGCCGTCGGCGACGGTGCCGCACGACACGCAGAACTGCACGCCGTCGCGCACCTTCTGCAGCACGGCCTGCAACCGGTCGATCTCCGGCGGCTCCACCTGCAGCAGATGAAAAGCGATGCGCTGCGCGCTCTTCGGACCGACACCGGGCAGTTTGCCCAGCTCGTCGATCAGATCCTGTACCGGCCCCTCATACATCAGAAATCAGGCAGTCCGGGCATCGAACCGCCGAGGCCCTGCGACAGCGGGCCGAGCCGTTCGGCGGCCAGCTGCTGCGCGTTGGCCATCGCGTCGTTGATCGCGCCGATCACCAGGTCCTGCAGACCGTCGACATCGGACGGATCGACGACCTTGGGGTCGATGGTGAGGGCGGTGATCTCGCCGCTCACCTTGATGGTCGCCTGCACGAGACCGCCACCGGCCTGGCCCTGCACCTCCGATTCGGCGAGCTCGGCCTGGGCCTGCATCACGGCCTGCTGCATCTGCTGGGCCTGGGCAAGCAGCGCTTGCATGTCGAACTGACCATCACCGGGTTGCACGAAGGCTCCTGTGTTGTTGGCGGCTGGCGCCGCGGGTTTTCGGCCCCGTGAGCCGCGGCCGACGACCGGATGGTGCATCGGGTGGGGGCTCGGGCCTTGTCCACGTACCAGCCTAGTCGGGGTGCTCGGAGGGCGGTGGCTGGCCTTCGGCGTTGCGTGCGGCCTAGGATCGGGACAGGTCGGGCTACGGGTCAGCAACCCTAGGAGATCGGATGAATCCCATGCGTGCTCGTCTGGTGACCACCTCGGCTCTGTGTGCGAGCCTGCTCGTTCTCACCCCGGTCGGCGCCGCCGCCGATCCACCGACACCCGTCGCCGACTACGGCGCCGGATGCGTGCTCGACCCCGGCAATCGTGCCGCGACCATCGACTCACTGCGGTTCCGCTGCAGTGTCGGCCAACAGGACCAGATCTACCGCGACGCGGGCGCCGGTGCGGTGCCGATGGGCGTCACCAACGGCTGGGTGCTCCGTCCGGAACGGCTGGACGGCATCGCGCAGTCGGTGTGGATCGGCAAGGTGTTCCGCACGGGCCCCGACGGCGGCACGCTGACGAACCGGGTCACCGGTGCCGGACTCGAGGCCTTCCCGGCCGATGTCTACCGGGCACCCTCGATCCTCGACGCCGCCCCGGCCTGGGCCCTGAACTACCCCTCGCCGGTCTACGACGAGATCAGAGAGGTCACGCCCGGCGTCTGGCTCGGCTATTCCTGGTGGCGCGGCGGCGGCCTGCTCGCGGCGTTCGTGCTCACCCCGGCCTGATCGTTGACCTTCCCGCTACTGGAGGGTGTTGGCTTGTCTCCATGACAGCCACCGTGACGATCGGCGAGTTCGCCCGCCTCACGCTTCTGAGCGTCAAGACGCTGCGCTACTACCACGAGATCGAGTTGCTCGAGCCGGTCGCGGTGGCGCCCGGTTCCGGGTACCGCCGCTACTCCGTCGACCAGGTCGAGCAGGCGCACCTCATTCGCAGGCTGCGCGATCTGGCCATGCCGCTGCCACGGATCCGTGAGGTACTCGCCGCACCCGACCCGACCACGCGCGACGCGACCCTGCGCGAACACCTCAGCGCGATGGAAGCCGAACTGCAGCGCACCAGGGACGTGGTCACCTCGTTGCGCGCGCTGCTCACCGTGCCCGCGCCGATGCTGCGGGTGGAATACCGGATCGAGCCGGCGTGCACCGCGCTCACCCGCACCGACCGGGTCGCCCGCGACGCCATCGGCGAATGGTGCGGTCTCGCCTTCGACCAGCTGTTCCAGACGGTGCTCACCGCGGGCGTGACACCGGGCGGAATCGCGGGCGCCACCTACTCGACCGAATTCTTCACCGACGAGTCGGGCGAGGTGAGCGCCTACCTGCCACTTCCCACGGGCACGAAACTCACCCCGCCACCCGGCCTCGAGCTCACCCACATGCCCGCCCGCCGCTACGCCGTGGCCGTGCACACCGGCGCGTTCGACGACTTCGACCGCACCTACGGCGCCCTCGGCAGCTATGTCGCCGAACACGACGAAGCCCTGGCCGACGAACCGATCCGCGAGCGTTACCTCGTGGGACCGCAGCACACCGACAACCCGGCCGAATACCGCACCGAAGTGTGCTGGCCCATCACCGAAGGAGAAACCCGATGACCCTCGCCATCGCCAATGTCGTCGTCGACTGCCACAACGCGGCCGCCCTCGCCGAGTTCTACGCCCAGCTGCTCGACGTGCCCGTCGAACCGGCGGCCTCACCGTTCTTCGCCGAGATCGGCCGGTCGACAGGCATGTCGCCGGTGCTGATGTTCATCCAGGTGCCCGACCGGACGCCGGGCAAGAACGCCGTGCACCTGGACTTCCACTCGACGCAGTGGGCCGATGCCCTCGAACGCGCGATCAGCCTGGGCGGCAAGCACATCGGCGACTTCGACCAGTACGGCGTGCAGTGGGTGACCGTCGCCGATCCCGAGGGCAACCTCTTCGACATCGGCAAATACTGACTCAGGCCAGTTCGCGCTTCAGGTTCTCCAGCAGCTCGGCCTGGATCTTCTTCAGGCCGAGCGGCGCGAAGATGCCCTCGAAGATGCCGCCGATGCCGCCCGCACCCTTCCAGGTGGTACGCACGGTGACGCGCGAACCGGCGCCCTCGGGCGTGACGGTCCAGGTGTTGACCATCGAGGAGTTGGCGTCGCGCTCGGTGAGAATCGAGTCCGCGACCGTCACACTGGCGCGCACGTTGCGCACCCGCTTCTCGGTGGCCTGCAGCGTCCACTCCACCACGGTGCCCGCGCCCTTACCGCCCTCGATCACCTTGTAGTCGCGGTAGTGCGAGGAGAGGATGCGCGGACGAACCGTCTCGTAGTCGCCGATCGCCTCGAGGGTGCGCTGCGGATCCGCCGCGACGACGATCGAACTGCTTGCACTGACCTGTCCCACTGTATGACTCCTTGTCGGGTGCGAAATCTCGACCGGGTTACATCCTGCCTTGCGCCACACCGCATCGCCCGACCAGGTCGTCGGGGAAGAAACAGCTGAGTGACATTTCTCCGTGGCGTGCATCTATCTGGTAGCCGGGCGGGCGGGCGCGTACTAGCGTCGACACAGTGGCAGTGAGTCTTTTGGGTAGGGCCGGCCACGAACCGGCCGCACGCGAGTCTGGATACGCCGCGCACCGCGCGGGTGTGGAGCGACTGCTGGCAAGCTATCGCGCCATCCCACCGGGTGCCGTCGTCCGGTTGGCGAAGAAGACATCGAACCTTTTCCGTGCCAGGGCGGCGACGACCGCGCCCGGGCTCGACGTGTCGGGGCTGGGGCAGGTGATCGCCGTCGACCCGCAGGCCAGAACCGCCGACGTGGCAGGCATGACCACCTACGAGGACCTGGTGGCGGCCACCCTCCCCTACGGGCTCGCCCCGCTGGTGGTTCCGCAGCTCAAGACCATCACCCTCGGTGGCGCCGTCACCGGGCTCGGCATCGAGTCGACCTCGTTCCGCAACGGTCTCCCGCACGAATCCGTGCTGGAAATGGACATCCTGACCGGGTCGGGCGAGATCCTCACCGCGACGCCGACCGGCGAGCACGCCGACCTCTTCCACGGTTTCCCCAACTCCTACGGCACCCTCGGCTACTCCGTTCGCCTGAAAATCGAGCTCGAAGCTGTCAAGCCCTATGTCGCGCTGCGGCACGTGCGGTTCCACGACCTGCGCACGCTGGAAACCGAGCTGGAACGCATCGTCACCGAGCGCTCCTACCAGGGCGAACAGGTCGACTACCTGGACGGCGTGGTCTTCAGTGCCGCCGAGAGCTACCTGACCCTCGGCAGGCAGACCGACGAACCCGGCCCGGTCAGCGACTACACCGGCATGGACATCTACTACCGCTCCCTGCAGCACGACGACGGCGTGAAGACCGACCGGCTCACCATCGCCGACTACCTGTGGCGCTGGGACACCGACTGGTTCTGGTGCTCACGCGCCTTCGGCACCCAGAACCCGAAGATCCGCCGGTTCTGGCCCAAGTCGTTGCGCCGCAGCAGCTTCTACTGGAAGCTCGTCGCGCTCGACCGCAAGTACCACTTCGACGACCGGCGCCGGGCCCGCAAGGGACTCGCCCCGCAGGAACGGGTGGTGCAGGACATCGAGGTGCCGGTCCACCGCACCGCCGACTTCGCCGAGTGGTTCCTGCGCGAGATCCCGATCGAACCGATCTGGCTGTGCCCGTTGCGTTTGCGCGAGACCGGTGCCGCCGACGGCAGCCGACCGTGGCCGCTGTACCCCCTCGAACCGCGCCACACCTACGTCAACTTCGGATTCTGGTCGGCGGTGCCCACCGTGCCCGGTCAGCCGGAGGGGGCGGCCAACCGCGCCATCGAGAAGATCGTCTCCGAATTCGACGGACACAAGTCCCTGTACTCGGACTCCTATTACGACGAGGCAGAATTCGCGAAGCTCTACGGCGGCCAGACCTATACCGCATTGAAGAACCGTTACGACCCGGACCAACGACTGCTGAATCTGTATTCGAAGGCGGTGCAACGCAAGTGACGACATTCAAGGACAGATCCGAGATCCTCGCCGAGCTGGGAACCCGGCTCAGCATCGCGGAGGTGTTCGAGAGCCTCATCGACGGTGACATCCCTGTCCGGCTGACGGCCTACGACGGCAGCGCGACCGGGCCCGCCGATTCGCCCTACACCCTCGACATCAAGAACCCGCGCGGCATCAACTACCTGGCCACCGCCCCCGGCGACCTCGGCATGGCCCGCGCCTACATCGCGGGCGACATGGTGGCGCAGGGGGTGCACCCCGGTGACCCGTACGACATCTTGAAGGCCATGCAGGACATGAAGTTCCACCGTCCTTCGGCCCTGTCGCTGGTGACCATCGCCCGCTCGCTCGGCTGGGAGCGGCTCAAGCCGATCGCCCCGCCGCCGCAGGAAACCCTGCCGCGCTGGCGCCGCATCGCCCTGGAGGGCTTACGCCACTCCAAGACCCGCGACGCCGAGGCGATCCACCACCACTACGACGTCTCCAACAAGTTCTACGAATACGTGCTCGGTCCGTCGATGACCTACACCTGCGCGGTGTACGGCGACCGCGACTGGACCCTCGAGCAGGCACAGGAGAACAAGTACCGGCTGATCTTCGACAAGCTGCGCCTGAAGGAAGGCGACCGGCTGCTCGACATCGGCTGCGGCTGGGGCGGCATGGTCCGCTACGCCGCCAAGCGTGGCGTGCGCGTCATCGGTGCCACGCTCTCGGCCGAACAGGCGGCGTGGGCGCAGCAGAAGATCGTCGAGGAAGGGCTCGCCGACCTGGCCGAAGTCCGCCACAGCGACTACCGCGACATCGTCGAGGGCGAGTTCGACGCCGTCTCCTCGATCGGTCTCACCGAACACATCGGGGTGCACAACTACCCCTTCTACTTCGGTTTCATCAAGGACAAACTCCGCGACGGCGGCCTGTTCCTCAACCACTGCATCACCCGCCCCGACAACACCCGAACCACCAAGGCCGGCGACTTCATCGACCGCTACGTCTTCCCCGACGGCGAACTCATCGGCTCGGGCCGCATCATCTCCGAGATCCAGAACCTCGGCCTCGAGGTCCTGCACGAGGAGAACCTGCGCGAGCACTACGCCCTCACCCTGCACGAATGGTGCAAGAACCTGGTCGACAACTGGGACGCCTGCGTCGACGAGGTAGGCGAGGGCACAGCAAAGGTCTGGGGCCTCTACATGGCAGGCTGCCGCCTCGGCTTCCAGCGCAACGTCGTCCAACTCCACCACGTCCTCGGCGTGAAACTGAACAAGAACGGAACCTGGGACGTCCCGTTGCGACCCTGGTGGCAGCCCTAGTGCGCACCGGTACCGACTCGGATCAGCCCGAGTCGGTACCGGTCAGGATCGGGGCCGACGACCTGTTGTGCTGAGACGGCGGCGCAAATTCGGACAGTGCTCAGCTGCTGCCGCACGGCAGGATGCCCTTACTGCAGGTAGGGTCGCTGATCATGAGCGCATCTGGGGGGAGCGACGGTTCGTCGCTGTCAGTGGTACCGACCGAAGTCCAGGCCGTCGGACGGTATGTGTACGGCATCGCCGAAGCACTACGCACTGCCCTCGCATCTGCGAACACCGAAGTCGACTCCCTCCTGTCCAGCGGGTGGAGGGGCGATCTCGCCACCCAGTTCGGTACCGGCTGGACCGAAACCCATGACGGCGGCGACACAATCATCGCCGCACTCACAACGATGGCCGAGAAGCTCGGTATCACCGCCGAGAACTATCAACAGCAAGATGCCGACCACGCCTATACGTTGAACATGTCCAGCCTCGATCTGCCGGCGATGTGACATGGGGTCGGAATTCACCGTAAACATGGACCAACTCGACCAAATCGTTGCCCGGATTGCAGGCCTCGCAGGCTTTATTGCCGACCATGTCGATGACATCGATGAGAAGGTCGCCGCACTCAAAGGCAGCGCCTGGGAAGGTATAGCCGCTGACGCCTACCAGGTAGCTCATACCCAATGGGTAACCGGGGCAAGAGAATTCGTGGACGGGTTACGCGACATGGGTACCGCAGCCGCGTCGGCCCACTCCCGTTACGGCGATGCCGCCGCACTGAACAAGAAGATGCTGGGCACCGGCTAGTGACATGGGTGATCGATACCGGCATGTACTACGATGCCGGCAACAAATGCCACCTGTTGGCCAGCGACCTCAGCCTAGCCCTCGGCCCACTGCTTGCTGCCCTGCAAAATGAATGCGGCGGCATGGCGGGCAACCACGACTCGTGCAATAGCTGGATCAGCACCTACGACACCCACGCCGCCGATATCGTCACTCTCGCTGCAACATTGGCCAACGCGCTGCAACGCTACGGCGACGTCCTCAAAGCCAATGGCTACAACTGGTGGTATTACAATCGGACAACCGCTACCGGCGAGGCACCCATTCGCCCGACCGAATCCGAGCCGCTGTACGACTCCGGCATGGCCTTGCCCGTCAGTTCCCGTGGAGACAACGGGCCGGGGTTGGACGAAGGCGTAGTGGTCGGTCTACTGGAACGTGTTGGTCGGATCCCCAACGGGGACACCACCAAACTCGTCCTCGCACGCGACGCGTGGAAGACCTTCGCCGAACACGCCACGGTCACCGGCGCAGCGACCCGGATCAACGGGGTCAGCGCGAAATTCGAAGGCAACAGCGATCCCAACATCATCACTATCGATGAAAAGCTCGCCACCCTCGAACAAGCAGCGAAGCTCCTCGCCGAAGCAGCCAAAGGCATCACAACGCCGCTGACCGAGCACAACGACGCGCTGAGCACCATGCGCGAGGATATCGGCAAACAAGTCGCGGCCGCCGCGGTAGAGCTCGGCGCCGCCATCGCCTTGACCGCCGTGGTAGTCGGTGTCGCCGCCTTTCTCACCGCCGGAATCGGTGCTGCTGCAGCCGGTGCTGGTGGAACCGCGATCACCGTAGAAATCGTCCAATCAACGGCGGTGATCATCAAGAACACTGTCACTGTGAGCCGGCTGGTCACGGCGGTCGGAGCGGTGGTCACCATCGGCGCCGCAAGCGGCGGATTCACCGCTATACCCGACCTCGCAAGCGCGGGGGTCTCCGCAGCGATAACGGCCATCGCTGGGATGACCGTCTACGCCGCGTCCGAGGAGGCCGAGGCGGTCAGGGACGTTGTAACGAACGACAGCGGCAACTTGATCGGAAGCGAGGACGCCGACAACGTCCAAATCGTCAGTCCCGCAGAACTCGATGCGGCACGGCGCGACCTTACTGATAAACTCGGGCCCCCCGAAGTGAAGTCGACACCAAAGGGAGATATTGAGGTCTGGAAGATCCCTGGCGATCCGCCGTCGACAGTGACCTATCGTCCATTCAGTCGTTCAGGCGGCCCCACGATCGACTTCAATAATGTTCCCGGCGTGTCGGTAAAGAGGTGGCATATCTGATGAAATATCTCGACAGTCGGTTTGTTAATTTTCGCGAGTACAAATTCGACAGCGACACCGGCCACAAATTTCAATGGATCGACATCAAGAATTTTGCGATCACAGATCATCTGCCGACTGACAGGCTGATTCTTCGTGCACTGGTCGAATCGGTCGAGTACAAGGACGACTACGTCGGCGGCGGGGTGGATCCCGCCGGGACCCGCCATGGTCCTTACTGGCTCTCAGCCATCGGGCCGCAATCCTTCCACCCGATCAACGCTGACGATGCCATCGCCGTTGTCAACGCCTGGCTGGCAAACTGCCGGGGAATACCCGAAGAGCTGCACGCCACCGTCGCAACCGAGGTTATCAAGCCGATTCGAGCAGGCGAGGCGGTTTTCGAATTAGGCGACTTGGGCCCCGATACGAAGAATGACTATGGCGATCTGCACATCGAATTTCACGAACTGGTCGTGATTTCGCGGGAACGAGCGCGGGTAGCGTTGATCGTGCTCACTGACGATTGATCAGTGTGACAGCAGTTCGTCCAGGAAGTGGCCGGGCATTCCGTCGAGGATGGGGTGCTGGGCAGTTTCGTGGGACTGGGTGCGCAGGACGTGCAGGAGGCCGACTACACCGGGGCCCGCGTCGAGCAAGGGGCGGGTCCAGCCGAGGTCGGCGCAGGTGCGCAGGACCGGCAGGACCAGGTTGGTCGCCTCGCCGATCCAGCCTGCCGCCGCCAGGCATTCGGCGAGTAGGAGGGTGGCGTCCAGTTCCGCGCGGGGGCGGGATTGTTCGAGGACACGCGAATACAGCACGCGGGCGTGGCGGGCGGCGCGGTCGTCGGCGCGCAGGCGCTGTTCGGTGAGCAGGGTGCGGATTTCGGCCACCTGCCTCGCCTCGGTGATAAGCGCGGCGGCGCCCGTTTTGCGGCGTCCGCCGTTGCCCGACGGGTCGACGACGATCCCGTTGGCGCCGTTGCCCGGCGGCAGCCCGAGGCGCGAGCGTTCCGCACGCACATGGGCGTCGAGGCGGGCCAGGCTGTTGGCGGCGGCCACGCGCGCGCCCTCCTCGAGCCGGGCCGCGGCGGTGTACTGGTCGCCGAGGGCGGCTTTCACGCGTGCTCCGATGACGAAGGTCGCGACGAGGAAGTCGACGGGGCCCACGCGCGTGAGCAGCTGGTGGCTCTCGTCGAGCAGCCGGTCGGCCATGGCCAGGTCACCGCGCCGGTAGGTCACCTCACCCAGCATGGCTGCCGCCACGCGCGCGGCGTCCGAGCGCGGCCCGGCCCTGGTGCGCGCTGTCTCGTAGGCCTCCTCGAGACAGGCGGTGGCCGTGGCGATATCGAGTTGTTCATAGGCCGCGGCGGCGCGGGCGCAGAGCCCGAAGACCGGGCCGAGCGGGTCTTTGGACCGAGCGTGATACTCGGCCGCCCAGTCCTGGGTGGCGGTGGCCGCGGCGAAGTCGAACTCGCACAGGCGCACGAACGACATCAGGTTGGCCGCCGTCGAGACGATCCAGTCCGGCAGGCCGTCCGGCGCTTCCAGGCAGGTGGCGAGCTGATCGGCCACGCCCTCGGTGTCGTCGTGGGCCACCCGGTCGGCCGCTTCGAGAACCGTTGCCGCGCAGCGTTCTTCCGCCTGCTCGGGACCGCCGGTGCTGCCCCGGGCCAGCAGGTTCGACAACCTGCCGAGGGCGGTGCGGGCGGTGCCGGACTGTTGCAGGTTCATATTGGCCCGTGCCACCGCCATCAACAGCTTCGACCGCGAACTCACCTGCTGCATGGGCAGTTTCGACACACTGCCGAGCAACGTCGCCAGCCGTGACCCGTCGATGAGGTCCATGCCGCCGCTTTCCAGCAGGTCGGCGGCCAGCTTGAGATCGGTCGCCGCCAGCGCGTGATCCACCGACTTGCGCAGCAATTGATGCTCCGCGTACCAGCGGGCGGCCTTGCGGTGCAGCACCTTCGAGCGTCCCGGGTGGTCGCGTTCGAGACGTGCGCGCAGGTGCTCGGCGAACAGCGGCTGCATGCGATACCACTCCGGATCGTGCGGGAGCCGATGCAGGAACAGCTCCCGCTGCTCGGCCTGCTCCAGCAGAGCGGCACCGTCGGGCACGTCGGCGAGCAGCGTGGCAAGCGAACCGTTCACCCGCTCCACCACCGAGATCGCCATCAGGAATTCCAGCAGGTCCGGTTCCAGCGTGTCGAGCACGTTCTCGGCCAGATACTCCCGCATCCCGTGCCCGCCTTCGGCGAGCTGCACCAGCAGCTGACCGGGATCGGCGGTGCCGCGCAGCGTCAGGCTCACCAGCTGGATGGCGGCGGGCCACCCGTCGGTCGCGGCGTGGATCTGCTCGACCTGCTCGTCGGTGAGCGCGAACCCGTTGCGCTCCACCAGGATCTGGCGGGTTTCCGACTCGGTGAGCCGCAACGCCGCCGCGTCGAGCTCGACCAGTTCGTCGCGCACCCGCAGCCTGCTGATCGGTAATCCGGCCTGGTCGCGGCTGGTCACGACGAACCGCACATGGTGACAACCGTTGTCGAGCAGCGTCGCCATCGCCCGGTGCACGCCGGGGTCCTGCACGCGGTGCCAGTCGTCGACGATGACGACCACCGGCCGGTCGCTGGCGTGGATCTCGTCGATCAGCGTGGCGATCACGAACGCCACCGCATCGGACGGGCGTTCCTCCAGCACCTGCTCGAGCCCGGCGCCGACATCGGGACGCACCCGCCGGATCGCCTGGATCAGGTGCGCGAGGAACCAGATCTCACTGTCGTCGTCGGAGTCGATACCGAGCCAGGCCACCGGAATATCGCGGGCGGCGAGGTCGGCGCGCCACTGGGTGGCGACGGTGCTCTTGCCGAAGCCGGCGGGCGCGTGGATCAGCGCGAGCCTGCGCAGACCACCCGAACGCAGGATGTCGAGCAGTCGTGGTCGGGGGAAGGGATCGCGCGCCGGGGTCGGCGGGCGGAACTTGGTCGCGGCGGTGGGCGGCAGGGTGCCGGTGGTCGGCTTGTGTACCGACACCGACGCGCCCGCCGGCTGCAGGGTGAGCGGCCAGCTGCGGCGCGCGGTGACCGCTTTGAGGGCTTCCGGCGGTGGCTCGGCGAGCTCGTCGCCGGTGACGAGCAGCGCCATCTCGTCGGGCACCTGACCGTGGGCGCGCTGTACGTCGCGCAGGAGTTCGCCGAATTCGTAGGCCGAGGCCGGGCGATCGGCCGGGTCCTGGGCCATGGCCTTTTCGATGGCGGCGGCCACATCGGCGGGGAAGTCCTTGGCGCGCAGGTCGGGGACGGCCTGCGTGGTGATGCGCAGGAACTGGGCGACGACCTTCTCCCCCGCCTGCCGCTCGAACGCGGCATGGCCGGTGAGCAGCGCGAACAAGGTAGCGCCGAGCCCATAGACATCGGACTGCACGGTCGGTTCATGGCCCTTGAGCACCTCGGGGGCCGTGAACGCGGGCGAACCGGTGATGAGGCTGCTCGAGGTCTGGAACCCGCCGGGTATGCGGGCGATACCGAAATCGGTGAGCTGCGGTTCGCCGTAACCGCTGATGAGGACGTTGGCCGGCTTCACATCGCGATGCAGGATGCCCGCCCGGTGCGCCGACTCGATCGCTGCCGCCAGCTTCACTCCGGCGCGCAGGGTGTCTTCCCAGGTGAGCGGGCCCCGGTCGTGGATGAGACGCTCCAGCGAGCCGCGCGGGCAGTACGGCATCACGATCAGCGGCAGGCCGGTGCCCGTGACGTCGACCTGCAGGATATCGACGATATTCGGGTGGCCCGACAGCCTGCCCATGGCCTGTTCCTCGCGCAGGAACCGCTCGCGGCTCTCCTGATCGATCTCCGAGGACAGCACCTTCACCGCGACGACGCGATCCAGCGCGGGCTGCACCGCCCGATACACCACACCGAACCCGCCGCGCCCGATCTCGGTGGCGTCGGTCAACCCCATCGCGTCGAGTTCGGCGACCACGGCCTCGTCGGTCTCACCCGGCGCGGTGGTCCGTTGCGTATCGGTCCCGACCGGCGACGATCCGGCTCGCCCATCCTGGATGCGCGTCGGCTCCGGTTCCATGTGACCACCTCTCGATTCGAAATGGCGTCACCGGTCTTACATATCCAAGCTAGCGCGATCCGGCATCCAACGGGTGGAGATTCGATGCAGTGGCGGCAACGGATGGCCCGACGGTCAGCGAACGGCCAGAACGATCACCTGGCTGCGCTGACGTGCGCTGAAGTTGTTGTCCGCGACCAGCACCAAGGTCCGCTCGCCGGAGGACAGCCGAGGTCCCCATGTCATCGCCTCGATGTTGTCGACGGCCGCGACGCCGAGGTCGGTGAGGTCGGCGACGAGACGTTTGGTCACCGGTCGCGCACCCGCGACGGGCGCGTCGAGGATATTCGTCGCGCCTGCCGTATCGATCTCGAAAACACGGACCCGGTTGCCCGCACCCTCGGCGAACGCGCGCTCGAGCACCAGGAATCGAGTCGGGTCGACGGGATCGACGGCCAGGATCGCGGTGACACCGTTGCTCGCCCGGCCGGGCTCCGGACGCGAATCGGTGAAGACCGGTTCGAGCGGATACGGGTACTGGGCGAGGAGTGGACCGAACCTGGCCTGCACGGTGATCCGGGTGGTCGCGCCGCTCGTCGGCGTGGCCTCTGGTCCGTCGCCGAGCAGGGGTCCTTCCATCGCGGTGACGAACAAGGCGCCGCCCGCCGCGAAGGTCGCCGCTTCGAGTGCCTGGTTCTGGCGTGGGCCCGAATCCGGGAGCATGCGTTCGTTTTCCGGGATCGGCAATTCGGATACGTAGGTTCCGTCCTGCCTTGCGACGCGCACGGAAGGGTCGGCGAGTACCGCGGCTCGCTCGCCCTCCTGCGTCCAGAAATGGTCGCCGGTCAGTGGGTCGACCCGAATGTCCTCCGGGTCGACCGACTTCGGCGGATACATCGAACCATCGGCGCGCCGCAACGGAACGGTTCCGGTGAATTCCACCGCCCCGACACCGGTGTCACCGAGCGGTATCCGCACCGTGTACACCCGGGCCGGGCTCTTCTCGGAGCGATCGTCGCTGATCAGCACGAAATCGCCGCTGCCGGGCCGGTAGTCGATGCCAGACAACCCACCGACCACCGTGCCCTGAAAGTCGAGGTCGTGCTCGATGACCTGCTCCCCGAACACCCGCACCATCGGTTCGGCGGTACTGACCGGGGCCCACACCCCGGCCAGTACCGCACCGAACACCACCGCACCCAGCCGACGTCCCATGACCGGCACGCTAGCCACCCCGGAGTGCCGTCGGGTGAACGCCGTTCGAATACTTCCGCCGACCCGGCCGGGCGGGGCCGATCGGTAAACTCGGGGCAGGCACGGGCGCGATTGCCGTCCGTGGAAGGGGGAGCTGAGATGACCTATCCACCACAGGATCCCGCCCCGTGGGGGCAGCCGTCGAAGGAGACGGCGTATCCACAGTTCGCGCAGGAAGTTCCGCCGCTCGCGCCGCCGCCGCGTAACTCCGGTGGGGCATGGATCGTCATCGCGCTGGTGGTGGTCGCGGGACTTGTCGGCGGCACCGGTTTGCTTGTGTGGGCGGGTAACAACGGGGTGGACGGTTCCGCGGTCGCGGCGTCGGCGACGGATGTGCCGTCGACCCGCAAGCCGACCACGACGAGCACCACGGGTAAACCACCGTCGAAATCCGGTGAGCGCCTGAGTTATACCGATTACGAAGGGCCGTGGGATTTCAAGTTCGACAATGTCGAATTGCACGCGGATTGGGTGGACGGCCGCGATCACACCAGTTGCGCTCCCATCGAGCACGCCGGGAAGCTCACCGAGCTCGGTTGTCAGTACGCCGCCGAACTGGTGTTGTCCGCCGAAGGCGGCGGCTTGAAATTCACCCAGTTCATCCTGGCGATGCCGGACAAAGCCACGGCCGAGGCCGCCGCCGACAAGATCGAGGACAAAGACTTCGAACTGCGCCCCGGCAGCTACATCAAGGATTTCGCGACCGGCAAATGGCGCGCGGGTTCACAGGCCGAATTCGTGGTGATCACGCTGGCCACCGCCACCTCCGCCGTCGACGCGGCCACCGTCGAGAAATACCTCCGCTACCGCCACACCGACATCATCACCGCCATTCTGTTCCGATAGCGGCCCTACCCTTGCGCACCTCGGCGCAGAGGCGAAGGATGAGATTTCTCGGTGGGCTCGGCCGTGGGCCGTGCCAGGCTCCCACACGGTGGACCACGACATGACCGCTCATCACCCGAGCAGAAGTGAGATGTCATGTCCACGCTCATCCGCATGAACTTCGACGCGCCCGAGGAAACCCGGCCGTTCGAACAGAACAAGGGTCGACTCGACCTGGTCAACACCGAAGCAGGCCCGGTCGGGCGGGCCGTCTTCGAACCCGGCTGGCGCTGGAGCGACCACGTGAAGCCGATCGCGGGCACCGACAGCTGCCAAGCACCCCACATCGGTTACTGCCTCTCGGGCCGCATCGTCGTAGCCATGGACGACGGCGAACAGCAGGAATTCGGCCCCGGCGACGTCATGGTCATCCCCCCGGGCCACGACGCCTGGGTCGTCGGCGACGAACCCTGCGTCATGCTCGACTGGCAGGGCTACGCCGACTACGCCAAACCCCACTGATACGGCGACAGCCCCGGCTCGCGGTGGCGAGGCGGGGCTGTCGGGTCAGCAGCGCCGGGGTGGGGCGCTGGTGGGTACTACTTGCGCAGGGAGGCCGGGACCTCGAAGCGGGGGCCGAACTTCTTGGCCAGTTCGTCGGCGCGGGCCACGAAGGCCTCCTGGCCACCGGGGTAGCCGACGATGAACTGGTGCGAGCCGCCCGACCAGGCCGGGAAGCCGATGCCGAAGATCGAGCCGATGTTCGCGTCGGCGGTGCTGGTGAGCACGCCTTCGTCGAAGCACTTCTGGGTCTCGATGGCCTCGGCGAACATCATCCGGTCCTTGAGGTCCTGGAAGGTGACACCCTCCGGGAGCTCACGCTGCGAGTTGTACAGCGAACGCAGCTCGCTCCACAGGCCAACAGCCTTGCCGTCGACGTAGTCGTAGAAGCCGGCGCCGCCCGCCTTGCCCTTGCGGTCGAACTCGCCGACCAGCTTGTCGAGCACCGCGGCGGTGGTCTCCGCGGCAGCGTTCAGCTCGCCACCGGCGGCCTTGATGGCGTCGGCGGTCTCCTTGTAGATCTTCTGCATGGTGGTGAAGTTCAGCTCGTCGCTGAGCTTCAGCGGCGCGGCCGGGTAGCCCGCCTGCAGACCGGCCTGCTCGACCGTCGAGGGGTCGACACCCTCGGCGACCATGGAGATGGCCTCGTTGATGAAGGTGCCGATCACGCGCGAGGTGAAGAAGCCACGGCTGTCGTTGACGACGATCGGGGTCTTCTTGATGGCGAGGGTGTAGTCGTACACCCGGGCCAGCGCCTCGTCGGAAGTGTTCTCGCCCTTGATGATCTCCACCAGCGGCATCTTGTCCACGGGGGAGAAGAAGTGGATACCGATGAAGTCCTCGGACCGCTTCACGCCCTCGGAGAGCAGGGTGATGGGCAGGGTAGAGGTGTTGGAGCCCAGCAGCGCGTCGGGATCGACGATGTCCTCGATCTCCTGGAACACCTTGTTCTTGAGATCGGGGTTCTCGAACACGGCCTCGATCACGAAGTCGACGCCCTTGAAGTCGGCGGCGTCCGCGGTCGGGGTGATGCGGGCCAGCAGCGCGTCGGACTTCTCCTGGGTGGTCTTGCCACGGGAGAGGGCCTTCTTCTCGATGGCCTCCGAGTACGCCTTGCCCTTCTCGGCGTTGGCGAGCTCGACGTCCTTGAGGACGACCTCGTAGCCTGCCTTGGCCGAGACGTAGGCGATGCCCGCGCCCATCATGCCTGCGCCGATGACGCCGATCTTCTTGATCTCGCGCTTGGGCACATCCTTGGGACGCGAACCGCCACCGTTGATGTGGTTCAGGTCGAAGAAGAACGCCTGGATCATGTTCTTCGCGACCGGGCCGGTCAGCAGGCTGATGAAGTAGCGACCCTCGATGGTCAGCGCGTTGTCGATGTCGACCTGCGCACCTTCGACCGCCGCGGCCATGATGGCGCGCGGGGCGGGCATGTTGGTGCCCTTGATCTGCTTGCGCAGGTTGGCCGGGAACGCGGGCAGGTTCGCCGCGAGCGCCGGGGTCGACGGGGTGCCGCCGGGGATCTTGTAGCCCTTCTTGTCCCACGGCTGGGCAGCCTCGGGGTTGGCCGCGATCCACGCCTTGGCGGCGGGCAGCAGCTCCTCGACGGAGGAGACGACCTCGTCGATCAGGCCGATTTCCTTGGCCTTGGTGACGCGGTGACGCTGACCCTGCAGCAGCACCTGCATCAGCGCGTTCTGCAGGCCGAGCATGCGCACGGTGCGGGTCACACCGCCGCCGCCGGGCAGCAGGCCGAGGGACACCTCGGGCAGGCCGATGGCCGAACCCTTCACGTCGGCCGCGATGCGGTGGTGGGTGGCCAGCGCGATCTCGAGGCCACCGCCGAGGGCGGCACCGTTGATGGCGGCGACGACCGGCTTGCCGAGCTGCTCGAGGCGACGCAGCGGGGCCTTGACACCGTCGAGCATCTTCGCGACGTCGGCGGCGTTGTCCGGGCCGACCTGCATCATGTTCTTCAGGTCGCCGCCGGCGAAGAAGGTCTTCTTGCCGGAGGTGATGACGACACCGGTGATGTCGTCCTTCTCGGCCTCGAGGCGGTCAACGGTCGCGGCCATCGAGGTGATGTACGCGTCGTTCATGGTGTTGGCGCCCTGGCTCGGGTCGTCGATGGTCAGGACGACCACGCCGTCGGCGTCCTTCTCCCAACCGATGATGTTGTCAGTCATAGTTTTTCGTTCTCTCCTATGAGAAGTTCCGGTTGGAAGGTCAGACCCGCTCGATGATGGTGGCAACGCCCATGCCGCCACCGATGCACAGCGTGATCAGGCCGTAGCGAGCGTTGCGGCGCTCCAGCTCGTCGAGCACGGTGCCGGTGATCATCGCGCCGGTGGCACCGAGGGGGTGACCCATCGCGATCGCGCCACCGTTGACGTTCAGCTTCTCGTCCGGGACGTTCAGGTCCTTCTGGAACTTCAGCACGACGGAGGCGAAGGCCTCGTTGATCTCGACGAGGTCCATGTCCTCGATCGTCAGACCGGCCAGCGCCAGCGCCTTCTTGGCGGCCGGGGTGGGACCGGTCAGCATGATGGTGGAGTCGGCACCGGAGGTGGCGGTGGCGACGACGCGGGCGCGCGGGGTCATCCCCGAGTTCTTGCCCGCATCCTCGGAACCGATCAGCAGCAGGGCGGCGCCGTCGACGATGCCCGAGCTGTTGCCGCCGTGGTGGACGTGGTTGATCTTCTCCACGTAGGTGAACTTCTGCAGCGCGACCGCGTCGAAGCCACCCATCTCGCCGATGCCCGCGAAGGCCGGGTTCAGCTTGGCCAGGTCCTCGGCGGTGGTGCCGGGGCGCATGTGCTCGTCGTTGTCGAGCACGACCAGGCCGTTGATGTCCTTGACCGGGACGATCGACTTGGCGAAGTAGCCGCCGGTGGTGGCCTTGGCCGCCAGGTCCTGCGAGCGCACGGCGTAGGCGTCGACGTCATCGCGGGTGAAGCCCTCGATGGTGGCGATCAGGTCGGCCGAGATGCCCTGGGGCACGAAGTAGCCGTCGTAGTTGGTGGCCGGGTCGAGCGCCCAGGCGCCGCCGTCGGAGCCCATCGGCACGCGCGACATGGACTCGACGCCACCGGCGATCACGAGCTCGTCGAAGCCCGAGCGCACCTTCTGCGCGGCCAGGTTCACGGCCTCGAGGCCGGAGGCACAGAAACGGTTCAGCTGGAAGCCACCGACGGTGTCGGGCAGGCCGGCGATGGTGACCGCGGTGCGGGCGATGTCCATGCCCTGGTCACCGACGGGGGTGACCACGCCGAGGATGATGTCGGAGATCCGATCCTCGTCGAGGTTCGGGAAGCGGCCACGCAGCTCCTGGATCAGACCAACAGTCAGATCGATCGGCTTGACCGAGTGCAGCGAGCCGTTCTTCTTGCCGCGGCCGCGCGGAGTGCGGATGGCCTCGTAGATGTAGGCCTCTGTGGTCATATCGGAGTGTTTCCTTCCTTGGGGTGCGGTGGCCGCACGAACGCCACGACCAATCGTCTTCGACGCCGTACAAATCCGGCAAGCACCAGCGGAGCATAGAACCATGCCCATCCGGAGTTCCCGGCCACCCGTTCATACTACCGTGGTGTGCGAACTCCGGTTAACTTAACGCGGTATGGACGGTGGCTGTCAACCGTCCAGAGACTTTGCGCCGAGCTCGCTGCGCAGCAACGCCAGGGCGACCTCGTCCGGGTCCTGCCGGTCGCCCGGAGCCACCGGAACCGCGGCGGCGGCCAGCATCTCCTGCTCCTCCTCCGGGGTCGGCGGGGCGGGAATGCCGGGCGCGGGGCGCGAGGCGCCGTCCGACTCGCCGCCGGAACGGGCCGGATCGACGGCATAACTGTCCTGCGGACCCGGGTCGTCGGGTAAGTCGGGGAAGTCGGGCGGCGGAATGTCGTCGTCGGGCTTACTGGTGCGTGCCCGCCCACCCTTGGCCTGACTCGGCCGGGAGAACTGCGGTCGCGCGGCGGGCTTGCTCTCCGCCGGACCCGCCGTGTTCTTGGCCTGCGGCGCCGGGCGTGCCGCGGGCGCGCCCGTCTCCCAGCGCACATCCAGTTCCCGCCCGAGCACCGCCCGCACGGCCGCCCGCACCGACTCGATATTGCGCGGATCGGACAACCGCTGCGCCAACGGCGCACTCTGATGCGCGAAAACGATCGTCTGCCCCTCCACCCGGGACACCGCCGCCCCCGACATCAACGCATGCAACGTGAGCCCGAACTCCCGCACCTTCGTCTTGATATCCGCCCACCCCGCATCGACAAGGGCGAGCAGGTCTTCCGACGGCGCCTGCCCCGGTGGGGACCCGGGCCGGTCCGTCGCGCCCGAGGCAGCACCTGCCGGTACAGACGTGGAGGGTGCGTCGGCTCGTCGAGCCTCCGCCACCGGCTCAGCTCCCGCACCAGCGCGCGAATCGCCCTCCGTCGCACCACCGACATGCGCGTGCCCGGACGGGCTATCGGCTCGCCGAGCGTGATCACCCTGCGGCGCACCACCGACGTACGCCGGTCCCGACTGGCTGTCGACCCGTGGAGAGGCTTCTCCTGGCTCATGGCCCATCCGACCGCGCGAATCACCCTGTGGCGAGGGAACTTCCGGCCCGTCGCGGCGGGTGTCCGGCGCCGGTGCAGAGCCGACTGATCCGGTAGCGGAATCGGATTCCGTCGAGGTCGGCGGGTTCGGGACGACATCCTGTGCGTCGGAGACCGGCGCTGCGGAGCTGGGCGGCCGCGACTGCGTAGCCGGACCGTGTTCGTCGCCACGCGACGCCGGCGCAACTGCGTCGGGGGCACTCGACGGCGGCGCGGCCGGGTGAGCCGCCACTGACGGCGTGGTGGTCGAGTCGGTGACCGACGACTGCGTGGCGGCCGGCGGTGCGGCGGCCGAGTGTGCGGTCGACGGTCGGCCGTTCGGCTCGGCGGACGGAGCGGGCGAGGGCGGGACGCGACCGTTGTCGGCGGCGTCGCGGTCGGCGACCGTGGCATCCGGGTGCGGCCCGCGGTCGGCGGCGGGACCGTCGGACGTGTGCGCGCGGACTTCCGCGGCACCCGAAGCACCAGGCGTTTCGGCGGTGGCGTCCTCCGCCCCCGGGCCACCCGACTTCCGTGCTGCGGCTTCCTTTTCCGCCATGGCGGCGGCGAGGATTTCCGCACCTCGGCGGCGGCCTTCGGCACTCGAACCTTGCGCACTCGACGAGGCCGGGCCGGGTGCGTCGGCCGGAGGGCGAGCGGGGGCGTCGCCGGCAGGGCGGGCGGAAGGGATTGCGCCGGTGGCGAATCCGCGTTCCAGACGCTCGAGGCGTTGGAGGGTGGCGGATTCGGTGTCGGAGACCGACGGGAGGAGCATGCGGGCGCAGATGACCTCGAGCAGGAGGCGGGGGGCGGTGGCGCCGCGCATTTCGCCGAGGCCCTCGTGGAGGAGTTCGGCGTAGCGGGTGAGGGTGGCGGGGCCGATGCGGGCGGCCTGGTCGCGCATGCGCTCGAGCACGTCGCCGGGGCCCGCGACTAGGCCGCGCTCGGCGGCATCGGGGACCGCGCGGAGCAGGATCAGGTCGCGCAGGCGTTCGAGCAGGTCGACGGCGAATCGGCGCGGGTCGTGCCCGGCCTCCATCACCTGGTCGATCGTGCCGAACAGCGCGGCGCCGTCGTCGGTGGCGAGCGCGTCGACGGCGTGGTCGATCAGCGCCACATCGGTGACGCCGAGCAGCGAAACCGCGCGCGGATAGGTGACACCCTCGGGCCCGGCACCGGCGAGCAGCTGGTCGAGCACACTGAGGCTGTCGCGCGGTGAACCCCCACCGGCCCGGATGACCAGCGGATACACCGCCTCCTCCACCGGCACGTGCTCCTGCTCGCAGATCTTGCCGAGCAGTCCGCGCATGGTCGCGGGCGGCAGCAACCGGAACGGGTAGTGGTGGGTGCGCGACCGAATGGTCGGCAGCACCTTGTCGGGTTCGGTGGTGGCGAAGATGAAGATCAGGTGGGCGGGCGGTTCCTCGACGATCTTGAGCAGCGCGTTGAAACCGGCCGTGGTGACCATATGCGCCTCGTCGACGATGAACACGCGATAGCGCGACTCGGCGGGCGCGTAGAAGGCACGATCACGCAGCTCACGGGTGTCGTCGACACCACCGTGACTGGCCGCGTCGAGCTCGATGACGTCGAGGTTGCCCGACCCGCCCGGCCCGAGCGCCACGCAGGACGCGCAAGTGCCACACGGCCGCGAGGTCGGCCCCTCCACGCAATTGAGCGAGCGGGCGAGGATGCGCGCCGAGGACGTCTTGCCGCAGCCACGCGGCCCGGAGAACAGGTACGCATGGCTGATGCGGCCGGTGTCCAGCGCTGTACTCAGCGGGTCGGTGACGTGCTCCTGACCCACTACCTCAGCGAATGTCGCCGGTCGATATTTCCGGTACAGAGCCACGGCCCAAAGGCTACCGGTGCGGTGTGACATCCCGGCTGGCGCCGCAGGGGTGGAACCGAAAGGCATAGCGGTACAGCAAGTTACATGTGTTGTAGATCACATGGTGGTTAAAGGTTCAACTCGAGGCCGCATAGCGGGCCCGGTGGGTGCAACTCACCGGTTATCGAGGGTTCTCGATTCGGCGAATCCAGACAGGACGAGTTCGTCGATCCTGGTTGTCGCGTAATTCCGTACCCGGTCCCCGAATATCGACCTGTTTCCAGATGTAACGAAAACGTGAACCGTCGTGACAGCGGCGCAAGCGGCTGGCTACCGTGGTTATCGGCAACTTCGGTGGCCAAACCTTCATCAGGTTGGTGACCCCGGCCGGTCCCTCATCCCGACCGGGGCACAACCTTCGCGCACCGATCGCTCCCCCACCGCATCGACCGGAGGAACGTTTCATCGTGCTGTCGTGTGATGACATCGCAGCCGCCTGGCTGGCCCACACCGAGTTCGCGGGCGACCACGCCGCGGTCGGACTGCTGAGCCGGGCGATCAGCCCGCAGGACTTCGACATCAAACGCGACTCCTTACCCGTCGCGGCGGCCGCCGACCCGGCCACCGCGGCCGCCATCCTGCAGCTGCTCGAGCGCGGGCAGGTGCCGACGATGGCCGCGATCCGCACCCTCACCGCGCAGAACGAGATGCGCCGCGAGGCCGAACGGATCGAACGGCTCGGCAGGCGGGCACAGCGCAGCATCGACGAGTTCGGCCGCATCCTGGCCAGGCTCGCGGCCGCACATTGGACCGAGCACGGCATCGGCCCCACCCGCCGCGACATCCTCGCCGACCCCCAGATCACCGAACTCATCGCCGACCGGGTCGGGGAGATCGCGCCGACCGCCGTGAAACACCTGTGGCTCATCGAACGCGCGCAGCGCGCGGGCTGGATCGCCTCCAACGCGAACCCGGGCTCGCTGTGCCCCGCCCGCCGTTGGCACACAACGAAATACGGCAACCGGGTGTCGCAGAAGCCGGTGAACATGATCGGGAAGATGGTCGCGGGTTTCGTCGCCGAGCACACCGTTGACAAGGGTCGCGCCCCGAGCTGGGCGGCACTGTCGCGCGACCTGCGTGACGATCGTGGCCGCCGGGTGTTCTTCGATGTGGCCGACGCGCACGCCCAGCGCCGCTGGCTGGTGACCGCCGAATGGCTCGCCGACACCGGCGACGACCTGCCCGCCCCGGGCAAACGTGGCCTGCGCGCGCTGGCCAAGGACGCTCGCGGCTGACTCAGCTCACGTCGCCGGCCGCCGCGATGAAGGTATTGCACTGCGGCGTCAGGTTTTCCAGCCCGGCTTCGAACCACTTGCCGCCGTTGTCGGCGGTGCCGTGGTCGCGCATGTCGCCCGGCCGGTCGCCGCGCCCGTAGGAATCGCGGGTGGCGAGGGTGACCTGGTCCGACGACAGCGAACCGCCGCCCTTGGACGCGGCGATGAACATGGCGTCGAAACAGTTGGCCTGCAACTCGACTCGGCGTGACAGCTCGAGCCCCTTGGTCGAGCGCGCCCCCGCGTCGACCCGTTCGCTGTTGGCCTTGCGCAGGATTCCGGACTGCGCCTGGATGTGGTGCCCGTATTCGTGCGCGAACACCGACAGGTACACCACCCAGTTGTCACGGAACTGATCGGTCTGCAACTGGCTGATCGGCATGTAGATGGTCTTGTTCGCCGCGCAGTAGAAGGCAGCGAAGTTGCTGGTGGAGCCGGTGCACGGGGTGGTGATGCCGTCGGTGGTGGCGGTGATGCTCAGCGTCGGCGACTCGAAGGGCAGCCCGTTGGCGGCCATCAGCGGCTTCCACGCCGCTTCCAGGCAGCCCGCCGCGGATTCGAAGAACCTGCGGGCCTTGTCCACCTGTGTGCCCCACGGGGCGTAGTCGCAGGAGGCGGGCACCAGGGTGCCGTCGGCATCGGTGACCAGCGGGTTGTCACCGGTCTTGGCGGGCGCGCTCCCCGGTTGCGGCGTGTAGGTAGTGGTCGGTCTCGGGCCGAACGCGTCGATGCCGATATCGACGCCCTTGTTCACGGCGAACTTCACCAGACCACCGACGACGAGGAAAATCACCACCAACATCAGCGAGGTGAAACCGCCGCGTCGCTTGCGTGGCGGCGGGGTCGGCCTGCCGGGTGGCCCGTAGGGCATCGGCGGCGGACGGTAGCCCGGCGGCGGTCCATAGGCCGGACGCTGCTGCGGATACCCTTGCGGCGGTGGGTATCCGGGCGGACCGTAGCCCTGTTGCGGGCGATAGCCCGGGGCACGACCATAGCCGGGGGGTGGCGGAACCGGTCGTCCACCGGGCCCGTATGGGCCGTAGCCGTACGGTGGTTGGTTCACGTCCCCCGTACCCCCTCGTCTAGTTCGTCGCCGACAGCCGCTGACGCAGGATAGCAAGCTGTCTAGAGTAGGCAGCCATGCTGACTTTTCGGGGGGGCGCCGCGGGCGCGCTGCTGCTCGCTTCGGCGGGCCTGCTCGCGGCCGCTCCGGTAGCCCACACGCAGCCCGCGGGGGTGTCGATCACCGCCGATCTCACCTTGACCGAGACAGGCGTGCTGCAGGTCGTCGAAACCGTCGCGGTGCCCGCCGACGGGAACTTCACGATGTCGCTGCCGTTGCGCCTCGGCCTGGGCGACGGTGTGGAGCGGGTGTTCGAGGTCACCGATGTGTCCGCGACCGGGGCGGGCACCGCGACCACCGTCGACGACCAGTTCGTCGTGAAGGCCGAGCCCGGTGAATCCAAGTTCACGTATACGGTGCACAACACCGTCGCCGACGCGCCGGGCACGCAGCTGTTCCACTGGCTCGGCGTGCTCAACGCCGACATCGCCTCCCTCGATGTGTCGGTGATCAGCCCGAGCTTCCAAATGGGCATCGTCGACTGCAAATTGGGCCCCGCGGGCAGTGCGCGCCCGTGCGCCGAGGTGCACGTCGAACCCGACGGTGTGCTGTACCTGAGCCAGACCGACCTGCGCAAGGGCGACGCGATCGACCTCACCCTGCAGATGCCACCCGGCACGGTGCCCGCCAATGCCGATGTGCGCGACGGTGATTCGAACAACTTCTTCGCCTTCACCACCCCGGTCCTCGCCGCCTTCGGCGCCCTGCTGCTGGCACTGGCCGGGATGATCGCCTACGTGCTCACCGCCCGCAAGCGCGGTGCGACGGCCCGCGCCACCAGCGACACGTTCGACCCGCTCGTCACCAGCGGTGACCGGATGGAATTCACCTCCCCCGACGGCGTCCTGCCCGGCGAGGCAGGTCTGCTGCTCGACGAACACGTCGACCCGGTCGACATCGCCGCCACCGTCGTCGATCTGGCGGTGCGCCGCTACCTGTGGATCGCCCCGGTGAACGCGCGCGGCGAGGACGACTGGCGGATCAGCCGCGTCAACGCCCCCGACGACCAGCTGCGCGAGTACGAGCGGGTCGTCTACGACATGTTGCTGCCCGAGGGCACCGACACCGTCGCCGTGCGTGAGCTGCGCGCGCCCGGCCGCCTGCAACTCGACCCGATCCGCGAGGCCATGCGCCGCGATGCGGTGTCGACCGGCGCGCTGGCCGATCCGAAGCAGCGGATGCTGCCCCGCTGGATCGGCGCCGCACTGATCGCCGTCGGCGCCGCGACCACCGTCGCCCTGGCGTTGACCGCCGGGCACGCCCTGGTCGGCGTGGCGATCCTGCTGGCCGGGGTGGCCGCGGTCGTGCTGCCGAACTACCTGCCGACGCGAACCACGCTGGGTGACACCGTGGTCGGCCGGATCAAGGCGATGGGACGCGGACTCGACTCGGTGTCACGCGACCGCATCCCACCGATCGATCAGGAGACGATCTTCTCTCGCGCCCTGCCCTACACGGTGATCAGCGGTCGCGCCGACAACTGGATCCGCACCTTCCGCGATATGGACCCGTCCGCCGATTCCCAGCCCGGCCTGTACTGGTTCGCCGGCTACGACCGCGACCGCAACCTGCACCGCTTCGCCTCCCAGTTCCCGTTCTTCATCACGGCCCTGGAAGGCGCGTGTAAGTAGCTACACCCGGCGCAGGGCGGCCAGCGGGTCGGCGTACAACGCGCTGAGCGAGGTGACGACGGCGGCGAATTCCTGGACCTTGCCGCCGAATCCGCTGACCCGGATGTCGGTCGGGGGCAGCTGGGTGCTCTGGGTGAACGCGCGGGCCACGTGGCCGAGGGCCGGGCGGTAGCCGGTGAAGGCCTGTCCGCCGAGGACCACCCGGTCCGGGTTGAGCATGTCGCGGACCAAGGCGACGGTCTGGCCGAGCATGGTCGCGCGTTCGGCGAGCAGCTCGCGGGCGCCCTCGGAACCGGACTCGGCGGCCCGGTACAGGTCGGCGATGGTGGTGCCCGCGGTTCCGTTGTGCGCCGGGATGATCCCGCGCCCGACCGCACGCGCCTGCAGCGCCCGATCGCCGACGGTCACTTCCAAGCAGCCACGCCTGCCGCAGGTGCACTGCACGTCCGAACCGGTGGGCAGGTGCGCGATGGAACCCGGGCCGTTGCTCGGGGTGTGTACCCGCCCGTCGAGGGTGACGGCGATGCCGGCCGTCTCGCGGACGTAGAAGTACAGGCTGCTGCCTGGCTGGTCGGCGGGCTGTTCCGGGCCGCGCGCGTCGAAGGTCGGCAGCAGCAGTTCCGAGGCGGCCATCGCTTCCACGTGGGGCGCGACGGAAACCGGCAGCTCGAGCACGTCGCCGAGGACCTGGCCGAGCGGTGCGCCCTGCCACGCCAGTTTCGGATGGTCGACGAGACCGGTGTGCGTGTCTACCCGGCCACCGATGGCGACGCCTGCCCACAGCGGGGTGCGCCGGTGCCAGCGCTGCAGGAATGCCTTGGCGCTGCGGGCGACCGTGGTGACGGCGAAGTCCTGCCCGGTCTGCGGTGTCGCGATGGCAAGCCCACCGAGGATGCGGCCGCGCAGGTCGGCGGCCACGATTTTCGTCGCCGCGGCGCCGATGTGGATGCCGATGGTGAGGTAGGCGTCGTGGTCGATCTCGAAGGGCACCCGTGGCCGCCCGACCGCACCGGCGGCGGTGAGATCGGCGCGTTCACGCAGCAGACCGGCTGAAAGCAGCGCGGCCACTTGGCGGTTCACCGTCGCGATGCTCAAACCCGTTGCCCGGGCGGCATTGTCGCGGGAGATGGGGCCGCCGACAGCGGCGCGCAGCACGGCGGCGGCAGGGTTGTCGCTGCGCCGCAGTTCAGGGGCAACGACGGGACGCGAAACTCGGGGACGACCGGTGACCACCCGCGAAATCGGGCGGTCGAGAATGGGGGCAGACATATGCAGTTCCTTGCCGAAAAGCCCGTTTCAACTACGGGTTTGCCTACACGAGGGGTGTGGCAGCTCGCGAGCCCGACAGGCTCAGCTGCAGCGGCAGGAACGACACAGTTCGCGCGTCAACGGCAACCGCAGACCCAGCGCGGCGGTCACGTAGGTGACCCGCGGGGCGGAGTGATGGTTGCCGGACATAACAATCAAATTAACACCGAATCGCCACCCATCCAAGACCGACCGGCGAATTGTGTGGTGACACACAGCAAATCACCAGGTCAGCGCGGTGCGGTGGAAGGCGTAAAGGTGCTGTGACACAGCACGAACCCCTCCCGAGGACGCCGGGAGGGGTTCGTGCGCGGGCGGCCTACTTGGCCGGTGGAGTGAAGGGCTGGTTGATGGTGGTGAAGTACTGGATCGCGGCGGCGACGGCTACCGGGCCGGTGACGAACAGCTGCCCGGCGATCACGCCGAGGAAGCCGACGGCGGCCGCACCCGCGACGCACCCGCCCAGCGGGCCGAGGCCGAACAGGGTGAGCAGCGCACCGGTGGCGACGAGGCCGAGCGCCGCGCCCGCGATGCAACCGGCGGCGGCCCCGCCGAGCCCGCCGACCAGGGTGCCGATGGTCGCGCCCATCGAGATCGTCGAGGTCAGGCGCGACCAGGCCGCCTGCTCACGCTCGTACTCCGACTTCCAGGGCGCCTTGTCCTCGTACGGCAGGGCGACCGGCTTGTAGACGGCCTTGGCCGGGTCGAGCTGCGGGGTGAGGGTGGCGGTGTTACCCGAGATCTCGGCGGCGATCGGCAACTCGAACTCGTCGAGCCGGAACGTCAGCGGGGTGGCCGCGACGGTGGTTCCATCGGCGGCTTTGATCTTGAACGCACCGTCCTCGGTGACCAGCGATCCGGCATCGGTGGTGACGACGGCCCTCGACTCGTCGACGACCTCGGCGGTGTAGTTGATCGGTGCTGCTTGCTCGGGCGCCGCGTTGACGGTGCCCGCGGTGACCCCGGTCGCCACGGTCAACAGTGCCGCAACCACGGCGAACTTCCTCATCTTCATGCCGGAAAGCTTCCGGTAAACGCGTTTGCCTGACGAGGAATAAACGCACCGAGATCGCAATCGCCGAATTCACTCGGCCGCTTTGGCCGCGGCTTTCGCTTGTTTCTTGAATTCCCTTACTTCGGCGAGGGTTTCGGCGTCCACGACGTCGGCGACCGAACGGCGCGAACCCTCGTCGCCGTAGGCACCCGCCGCTTTTCGCCAGCCCTCCGGTTGCACACCGCGTTGTTTGCCGAGCAGGGCGAGGAAGATCTTCGCCTTCTGCGCGCCGAAGCCCGGCAGGTCCTGCAACCGGCGCAGCACTTCCTTGCCGTCGGGGTCGCCCTCGGTCCAGATCTTGGCTGGTACGCCGTCGTAGTGCTCGATGATGTAGTTGGCGAGCGCCTGCGCGCGCCGGGCCATCGACCGGCCGTACCGGTGGATGGCGGGTGGGGTGGCGGCGAGTTCCTCGAATTCGGCCGGGTCGGCCTCGGCGATACGGCGCAGATCGAATCCGCCCATTCGCCCGGCCAGTTTCTGCGGCCCCCGAAAGGCGTGTTCCATCGGGTACTGCTGATCCAGGAGCATGCCGAGCAGCAAGGCGAAATCGTCGGTGCTGAGTAGTTGATCGGCCTCGGCGTCCTGGGCAAGGCACAGCGTTCGGGTCATATATTCATCGTGACACATTTCACTGCACCCACATCGGCGGTACGAATGACGGATTACACCCCACGCCCGGACCGTTTCGATCGGGCGGGACAACCCCAGCTGATCGATGCCCATGACCTGGAGGTGACACAGCCCGGCGTGCGCGCTCTCGGCGCCTGGACCCATGAACGACTCGGTTTGCGGCCCGGCGACAGCGCGCTCGACATCGGTTCCGGCACCGGCTCGGAAGTGTTCACCTTCGCCGACGCGGTCGGCCCCCGTGGCACCGCCGTCGGCGTGGAACCCGACCCGGATCTGCTCGCCTCCGCCACCCGGCGCGCGACCGAACGCGGCTCCACCGCCACCTTCGTCTCCGGGGACGCCTACGGATTGCCCTTCGGCGACAACACCTTCGACGCCGTCCTGTGCGAACGCGTCTTCCAGCACCTGACCGCCCCCGCCCGCGCCGCGACCGAAATCGCGCGCGTCCTGCGCCCCGGCGGCCGCGCGGTGGTCGTCGACGCCGACTGGGCGACCGCCATCATCCACCCCGGCGCCCCCGAGGTGGCCCGCGCGGTGATCGACACCCTGATCTCCTCCACCACCAACCCCTTCTCCGGTCGCAGACTGGCCGGCCTCCTCACCGACGCGGGCCTGATCGTCGACGAGATCGGCTCCCACGCCCTGGTCCAGGACCGAACCATCGGCGCGGGCGCCCTGGTCAACCGCATAGCCGACCTCGCGGTCCTGCGCGGAACCGTCACCCCCGAAGCCCGCGACCAACTCCGCACCGACCTCCACGAGGCCGCGGCCCGAGGCCACACCCACATCTCGGTCACCGTCTTCGCGACCCTGGCCCACAAGAAATAGACGAAACCCCGCGTATCCCGGCAGGCGGGGTACGCGGGGCCTCGTTCGTGGTCAGGCTTCGAGCAGCTTCTCCGTCGCGGCCAGCAACACACAGGTCGCCAACCCGTCCATCGCCTTCTCCAGCTCCGGCAGCTGCGGGAAACTCGGCGCGATCCGGATGTTCTTGTCCTCGGGATCGTTGCGGTACGGGAACGCCGACCCAGCGGCCGTCAGCGCGATCCCCGCGTCCTTGGCCAACGCGATCACCCGCGCCGCCGTCCCCTCGAGCACATCGAGACTGATGAAGTACCCACCCTTGGGCTCGGTCCACGACGCGACCTTCGACGCACCGAGCCGATCCTCGAGGATCCGGCGCACCAGCGCGAACTTCGGCTCGAGCAACCGCCGATGCTTCTGCATGTGCTCGCGCACGCCTTCGGCGTCGGTGAAGAACCGCAGGTGGCGCAGCTGGTTGAGCTTGTCGGGGCCGATGCTCTTCTTGCCCGCGTGGTCGAGGTACCAGTCGATATTGGCCTTGGACGCACCGAAGAAGCTCACGCCCGCACCGGCGAAGGTGATCTTGGAGGTCGAGGCGAAGACCAGCGGACGGTTCGGGTGACCGGCGGCCGCCGCCATGCCGAGCACGTCGAGCACGGGTGCGGCGGTGTCGGTGAGCGGGTGCACCGCGTAGGCGTTGTCCCAGAACAGGCGGAAGTCGGGTGCGGCTGCGGGCATCGAAACCAGTTCGCGCACAACCTCTTCGGAGAAGACCACGCCGGTGGGGTTGGAGTAGTTCGGCACCGCCCACAGACCCTTGATCTGCGGGTCGTTTGCCAGCAACCGCGCGATGGCGTGGGTGTCGGGGCCGTCGTGGCGCATCGGGATGGTGATCATCTCGATGCCGAGCGCCTCGGTGATGGCGAAGTGCCGGTCGTAGCCGGGGGCGGGACACAGCCACTTGACCGGCTCGTCGGAGGCCCAGCGGCGCGGGGAGTCGGGGGTGCCGTAGAGCATCGAGAAGACGATGATGTCGTGCATCATCTCGAGGCTGGCGTTGTTGCCCGCCACCAATTGGTCGACGGGGATGCCGAGCAGTTCGCCGAAGATGGCGCGCAGTTCGGGCAGGCCGGTGAGGCCGCCGTAGTTGCGGCAGTCGGTGCCGGTGCCGTCGCGGAAGTCGCCGTCGCCGGGTAGGGCCAACAGGGGCGAGGAGAGGTCGAGCTGTTCCGGTGACGGCTTACCTCGGGTGAGATCCAGCGTGAGCTTCTCGGTCTTGAGCGTCGCGTAGTTCGCGGTCTGGGACTCGTGCTCGGACACGAGTTCCGCGTGGCTCATCAAACCGATCTGCGTTTGCCGGGGCATCCTGGGCAGCCTTTCGAAGCAGCAAGGTGGGTGTACCCGCAACGTTACCCGGCGGTTGCCGGGAATCGGCAGGGTATCCGGGGAGGATGGGCTCGCACGCTGCGAAGGTGTGCAGCGGAGTCCCGAAAATTAAGGGGACCCCGCGCACCCGGCAGAGCCCGTTGACCCTTGCTGCCTTCCGGCCCTGGGGGAGTTCACAGGATGCGCGCCGCGCGGGATCCGTCGGCCAGTGTAGCCGCAATCGCGCGCACTAGCGATTTCGGGGTTCGAACAGCAGGTCGGCGGCTCGGATGAGCACCTCGACACGGGTGCGGCCCTCGTGATCGGCGGCGAGGAAGTGCCCGCCGATCACGGCGCAGAAGGCGAGCAGGGCACGGGCTTCCACCTCATCGGGATCATCGCAGAATTCGCCGATCGTCTCGCGCAGCAACGCCATTCGCGCGTTGTCGACGCGGCGCAGGCGGGTGGCGACGTCGTCGTCGCGCCGGGCCCAGTCGCGAACGGCCAGATCGATGGGCAGCAGCCGGTGATCCGAGAGGGTGAGGACACCGGCCATGCGCGCCCGGTTCTTGGGATCGAGGCCCGCGTTGTCGACCTTGGCGAGCACCTCGTCGACGGCCTCGCGCTCCCAGGCTTCCAGCATCGCCGTCAGCAGGGCCTCGCGGTCGGCGAAGTAGCCGTAGAAACCGCCCTTGGTGACGCCGATGCGTTTGGCGAGCGCTTCCACCCGCACCGCGTCGACACCCGAGGTGGCGAGCACGTGCAGCCCCTCTTCGATCCATCGTTCGCGTGGTGTTCGCGCGACGCCCACGTGTGCTCCGTTTCTGCTCGCCCGACGACGGAAGAACCAGTGTACGTAGGCGTATAGATACGTCATCGCATGACGAAGCTGGCTACGATCAGTGCGATATCGGCAAGGGGGGTCCCGGTTCCCCATGACTACGAGGGGGTTCCGCGCGTGACCGGCCCGAACCAGCAACCGCCCGGCGGCGACGTACCGCCGTCCGACCCGACTGTGCAGTGGTGGGAACGCCCAGGCCCCGACTCGGGTCAGCCACCACAGCAGGCCGATCCGACCATCCTGCGCGGTGACATCGGCGCGCCCGGCCCCTACACCGCACCGCCCGCGCCCCAGCACAGCGGCGCCAACCCCTACACCGCTCCCCCGGCGGCGACGCCGTACCAGAGCGGTGCCAACCCGCAGCCCTACACCGGCCTGCCCTACCAGGCAGGCGCCACCGCACAGCCGTTCGCGGCGCCGCCGCAGTACCCGGCCCAGCAGTGGGGCACGCCGCCGCGTCCGCCGTCGTCGGGCAACAAGGCCGTGTGGTGGATCGTCGGCGGCGCGGTGCTGCTGGTCGGCGTGCTGGTGATCGGCCTCATCGCGTTCGCCGCGAACAAGGCCGACGAGACCAACCCGTTCGGTCCCAACCCGTCCGAATGGGAAGGTGACTACGCCTTCCAGAAGGGCAAGAACGCCTGCGACCTGATCGACCTCACGGTGCTCAACCAGTGGTCCTCGACCAGGGAGACGACCACGCACACCGAGCGTGAGCCCTCGGAGTACGGCGGTGGCGGCTCCTACAACTGCGACGCCAAGAACCAGGACTCCGGCCGCAGCGGCACCGGCGCGAAGATCTCGCTCGAGGTGGCGTTCAAGTCCAGCTACGAGACCGAATCGGACTACTCGCGCTGGAAGGGCTACGACACCAAGACCACCGGTAAGGACTACGACCACGGCCCGCTCAGCGGCCTCGGCACGGAGGCGTACTACGCCTACGAGCAGCGCATCTACGGTTCCATCCCGAACGACTACATCTACGTGGTCGCCGCGCACGACAGCAATATCTCGGTGAAGGTGGAGATCGAGGTGGACAAGATGGGCAGTGTCGACAAGTCGACCCTGCGCTCGGCCGCCGAAACCCAGGTCCGCAAGGTCCTGACCGCACTGAAGAAATAGCAGGTCAGCGGGGTAGGACGGGGGCCGGTTTGGCATCGGCCCCCGTCGACCCGCTATGCTGCTCCACGGAGGATTCGCCTAGTGGCCTATGGCGCTCGCCTGGAACGCGGGTTGGGTTAACGCCCTCAGGGGTTCAAATCCCCTATCCTCCGCCACAGCAGGGCCCTGATCGGTTCGCCGGTCGGGGCCCTGTTCGTTTGATCCGGTGGATCTGTCGGTGGGTGTCCGTAGAGTGACCCCCGATGGTGCGGGAGACCCCCACCGCACCCGACCGCCGTCGTCGCCGCGATAAATCGCGCGTGCAGACACAGCGGAACTGGGTATTAAAGGCTTCGTGCCCGTCGAAACCGACGGCGCACACCGGCCGGCGCCGAGAGCGCCGGCCGAACACACCAAGAGGAAACTTTCGTGAGTACACCTGACACGACTATCGGTCGCGACACAGCGGGCCCCATTCGCCTGATGCTGCGCGACCGCAAGACGGCACCCGGCCCGATCGACGGCGCCTGGTGGCCGCGCACCGACGCGCCGATGACCGAGATGCACCAGCTGGTCACCGCGGTCGGCCCGCAGATCGGCAAGCTGGCCCAGCTCGGATTCGACTGGACCGCCGACGAATCCGGCGCCGACGAGGCCGCGCGCATCATGCACCTGGTCGGCAGCAACGGCGCGAGCCTCGCGCTGCTCGTCATCCCCGCCTCCACCGAGGCGGCCGCCGCGCGCAGCCAGATGCGCTGGGCCGCGGGCAAGCCCCGTATCCAGGATCCGGCGCCGGCCGACACCGCCGCCGACGGACCGCGCACGCTGATGGGCGCGGTCTGAGTCAGCGGTCGCTGGTGTAGGTCGGGTCGAAGTCGCGCGGTGTGCCGCGGCGGCTGAGCAACCGGTCGAACCATTCACCGAGAATGACGCCCGCCGCCAGCGCGCACCCCACGCCGAAGGCACCGAGAATCTGCCCGAACCCGAGCAGCGTTTCGTCCTCGAGCAGGGCGTACAGCCCTCGGTACACCTTCAGACCGGGCAGCAGCGGCGTGATGCCCGCGGCCGCGACGACCAGCGGCGGAGTGAGCGCGCGCCGCGCCATCAGACCACCGGCCATGCCGATCAGCGTGGCCGCCGCACCCGAGGCGACGACCGGCCCGAACCCGATGTCCTGGACGACGAGGTAGGCCGCGGTGCCACCCGCACCGCTGAGACCGGCCGCGAACAAGGCCCGCCGCTCGGCGTAACAGGCCATCGCGAACGCGACCGCCGCCACCGCACCGGCACTGAGCTTGAGCGCGAGGAACTCGGTATCGCGACCCGCGTTCGCCGCGATCTCGGGCACCTCGATCCCGAGAATCGTCGAAACCCGCAGGGCCAGACCGATGCCCGCGACGATGCCGCCGGTCATCATCACCACTTCGAGCATGCGGGCCGCGGCGGTGACCGGCGCACCGGTGATGGCGTCCTGTACCGAACCGACCAGTTGCAATCCGGACAGCAGCACAGTGATCCCCGCCGCGACGATCAGCGCCGCATCGGCTCGCCATTGGTCGCTGAACGCGGCCAGCGCTATCGCGGGGGTCGAGGCGATGACGCCACCGATCATGTTCTGGAAGAACAACGGCAGACCGAGCTGATGCAGCGCCCGGTTCACCAGGTCGATGACGGCGGTCGTGGCGAAACTGATCACCGCGAGCATCACGCCGCCGCCGAGCAGCACCGCGATGGCCGCGGCCAGCAGCGACCATCCCGCCGTGGAGACCCAGCGTGGATACGGGTGCCGGGCGGAGACGATCTCGTCGAGCGCGGCGTGCGCGTTCTCCACCGGAACCACCTGGGTGCGGATGCGCCGGGTCAACCGGTCGACGGCGGCGAGGCGGGTGAAGTCGAGCGAGCGGTACTTCACCACCCGCATATCGCTGGCCGGCGGCAGATACGGGCCGCGGTCGGCCCAGATGCGGATGGCGTCGAAGGTGACGTCGATATCGCATTTGTCCAGCCCGTAGGTGGAGGCGATGAAGCGCACCTGCGCGGAGGTGTCGCCGACACCGGTACCGGCGGCGAGCACCACCTCACCCACCCGTACCGCCAGATCGAGCACCTGCGACACCTCGGCGTCGTCGGTGAGGTCGATCGGGCGCAGCGGGGTGGGCGCGGCGACGATGTTGTCGGCGGTCGCGCGTTCGAGCGGACGCCAGAACGGGCGGCGCAGGCGCAGACGCGGACGCGAACCGAGGCGTCCGAGGGACGAATCGTCGTCGTCCGCCGTGTGCTCCGCTGTCATACTTCGACCGTAACGGCGTTTCGTGCCGGTTCGCCGTCTCGTCACGAGTTCGTCAACGTGTCGTTCGTAACTCCCCGCGACCTGCTCAGATGTCGTCGATCAGACCCGTGCTGTAGGCGGTGGCGGCGAGGTGCTGCAGGCAACGTGGTCCGCACCCGTCGTGCTCGGTCAGCACGAAACGGGCCTGCTGGAGCGAAGAGATGGGAGAATCGGCCACGCAGTCGGCATGTGCGGTGCGCCAGTGATGTTCGATATCGCCGGTGACGACCCGTGGCGGCGGGTCCGGCGCGGATGTGTCGGGCAGGGTGTGACGGTAGGGGCCGGCAATGGAGGCGATGACTGTATGAACACCGGGACGGGGAAGGTGATTCAGGAGCGGCGGCGCTTGCTCGGGCTGTCGCAGCCCGCGCTGGCCACCGCCATCGGGGTGAGTTCGCGGCAGATCACCCGGTATGAATCCGAGGAGCAGTCGCCGACCCTTCCGGTCGCGATCCGGCTGGCCGACGCGTTGCGCATCTCGCTGGCGGAACTGGCCGGGATCGTCGACAACCGGGTCGACCTGGCGGGCCGCTGGTGGGCAGCCTGGCAGAAGGCGGCGAAACACGGTGACGAGGTCGAGGTAGCGGAGGTGACGATCCGGCACGAAGGCGACCACCTGCTGCTCGACACCGCCGAAACCGCTGCGGCCGAGGACGATCCGGGGCCGGGTGTGCGCGGTGAGATGCGGGTATGGGACGGCGACGCGATCACCGGCTGGGTGCGTGGCATGGATGTCGCCTTCCCGGTCGGCACCATCTACTACTCGCTGCACCCCCAGGGCGCTCATGCGGTGGGCTCGTGGACGACGAAATCGGGCCCCGACGGTGTGGTGCGCGGCTGGAGCGCACTGGCCAGGGAGAAGTCCGACGCCGAGAAGCTCCTGCTGGAGATGTTGCGCGGCGACGGCGTCGTCGAATCGTGGCCGGGTGCCCGCTCGGACTGAATCCTGCGGCGGATGTCGGCGACGGTCGGACGGCCGGTGACGGTCTCGGCGGGCGGTAGTAACAGCAGGTACCGGGTGAGTGCCCCGAATCCCAAGAGGCCAAGGGCGATCCACAGGTAGACATCCATGCTTTCCCCTCCGAACGTGTCAGTGCTGCACGGGTGGCGCGGTATGGTTCTGGTGAAGCCGCCAGGGAAAAGTATGGTCACTGTCAAGACCTTTTGGACAGCAAAAAGCGTCTACAAACGTCTACAGTTCTCTACGATGGCTGCATGTCCAGTCGGGGCGAGCAGGGGAGACTCGTAGGCGCGCGGTTGCGGCGGCTGCGGGAAGAAGCCGGATTGTCCTTGGCGGGGTTGGCCACCCGCGTTCCGTACAGCCGGGCCGCGCTCGGTCACTACGAAACCGGCACGCGCGCCGCGCCTTCCGAGGTGATCGACTGGTACGAGCGGGTGCACGCCCAGGCGGTGCCTGCCCTCCCCCGCGTGCGGCGCGATCCGCGCGCGGCCGACGCGGCACTCGCCGCCGCTATCGCGCATCGGACCGGCCGTCCCCTCATCGAGATCGGCCGCCCACACCAGGGTGATTCGGGGTACTTCTGTCCGTTCCGGATCGACGGGTTGATCGAGGGTGAGGCGGCGGGCACCGACGCGGCCACCGCGCTGCGTTCGGCGCTGCGGGCGATCGGCGACGAGCTGGGGCGGGCGGGCAAGCGCTAGCCGCGCACGGCGTCCACCGCTTCGGCGAGCAGGGCCAGGTACCGATCCGGATCCGGCACGGCCGCTTTGTCGGAATGCACGGAGAGCGTGATGGTTTCGCCGAGCCCGTGGATGCCGTGGGTCAGGTGCATGACGGTGCCGAGCGCCGGGAATCCGCCGGTGAACAGGACCGGCGCGCCCGCGAAGGTGAGGTCGGCGGCACCACGATTCACGCTGGAGACGACGGTGTTGCCGTCGATCGCCTGCGGTGGTGTGTCGAGGTCGGCGCGGGCGACGTCACACACCGCGAACAGCGCGGGAACGGTGTCACCGACTCGATCCTGCACGGCGAGAAGTGGATTCAGCGCGCGTTCACGACGGGTTCGCAGTTCGTCGGCGATCAGTTCGGCACGGGCGCGCAGGTCGGGTTCCTCGATGTGCAGGTCGATGGACAGGCTCCGGTAGTTGTTGTGCGCGTCGCTCGATGCGGGCACGGCCATCGGCAGTGCGGCGCCGAGGCGTTCCGGTGCTCGACCGTGCTCGGTGAGGTAGGTGGTGAGTGCGCGCGAAATCGCCGTCAGCGCAAGCACTGTCACTGTGACGTGCGGGCGGCGGAGTGCGTCCGCGGGGACGACGAGCATGCGGACCTGATGGTCGAGCGCCGCGACGGGCCGCATCGTGTTGAGCGCACCGGGCGCGAAGCCGGTTGTGGGCGCGGGCACTTCGCCGGCGGCGGTGCGCTCGGCGAGTTCCTGGTGGGCACGGCCCGCCGCCAGACCACGGCGGAACGTCGCGACCAGCTGCCGGGGAAAACGCAGTACCCCAAGCACACTCGGATCCATCCATCCACAGAGTTGTCCCCAGTAATCCACAGGGCTCACCGGCGTTTTCACAGGATCCACTCGGTGTTTCACCGAGTTATCCACAGGTACACCGGGAACCCTGTGGATAAAAAGGGATCTGGTGAGTGCGGCCGCACGGGTGCCGTCGGCGAGAGCATGGGAGATCTGAACCACCGCGACCAGCGCGGGCCCGGTCGACATCGGCGCATCGCGAACGCCACGGAAAACGTGCAGCCGCCAGGGTCGTTCGGTGGCGTCGACGCCGGTGCCCAGAAGTTCGCCGAGCCGGTCGAGCAGAGTGGGCCACGGTAGGCCGTCGGGCCGGTGGGCAATGAATTGCTGGGGAATGAATTCGGCCGGAATCCAGTGCGGATAGTCGAGGTCGAACGCGGTCTCGCGCAACCGGCGGCACAGATCGGGAATGAGCGCGACGCGGTCGGCAACGGCGGCGCGCAGTTCCTCGGTAGGAGTAGGCGTTTCGGCGAAACAGTAGAGCAGGAACACATCATTGGCGGTGCGGCGCGACAGCCAGAACATCGTCGCGTCGCGCGGGGCCATTCCGGTCACCCGGCCACGATAGGCCACGCCGAGAGAAGGCCCCGAGTCCTATCGACCCGGGGCCCGGACTGCCCGGTTCAGGCGCATTCGCGGTTCAGCCGCGCGCGAACTGTCCCGCGGTGACGTCGGCGAGAAACGCTCGCCACGCTCCTGGTCCGAAGGCCAGCACGGGGCCACGCCCGTGATCCTTGGTGTCGCGGACCGCGATTTCGCCGCCGGTGAGAAAGGCGACTTCCACGCAGTTTCCATCGGGACCGCTGTAGGTGCTCTTGCGCCACACAGCGCCCGTCACATCAACCTCCACAGCACTTGCTCCTTTGCATCAGTGAGAACGGGATAACACCGCCGAATCGGTTCAGCATTTCCGATTTACGGCGCGACCGACGAGTTACTTCGTGGCACCCACAGCACTGCCACCCGGAACGCGCAACCGATCGGCACGAACCAGCGCATGAGGCGTTTCCGCCTCCGGGGGCTGCCCCCGCGGAAGAAACACTAGCAGGTCTTCCGCAAGTTTGCGGATGAGAATTTGCTTTCTCATATCCGTTTGCCAAGCTTGCGAAGGTTCGGGTTTGCGGCGGCATTGCCGGAGCCTCTTACCCATTCCCCACGGGCTTGACACATGCGGATTTACTTCCATGTGATTGGTTCGTGATACGTCACTTTCCTGCCCGCCTCACAGGCCACATCAGCACCATCCGACGTGGACGTGGATCATGGGGGAATGATCTCCCGTGACCGCGACGCCGCAGGTCGTGCCCGTAACGACCGCCCACGCGACCGACTCGGCCGACCACTGCCGCCCGGCAGTGCCGGAGTCGCCCGAATTCCCGACGATCTCGAGTTGACCCCCCAGCAAACTCTGACCTTCGCCCAGCAACTGCTGGACGACGGATTGGCATTCAACGCACACGAGGTTTTGGAGGCGGCCTGGAAGAACGGGCCGGTTGCCGAGCGAATGCTCTGGCAGGGTCTTGCCCAATATGCCGTCGGCCTGACCCACATCCAGCGCGGCAACACCAAGGGCGCGACTACCCTGCTACAGCGCGCCTGCGAGCGGCTCGGCGCCTACCCGGCGAATGCCCAGCAGCACGATGTCGACCGTGCGGGCCTGATCTCCTACGCCGAACAGCTGCTCGACGCCATCGACGGCGGCGCCCAGCTCACCGACGAACAGCTGCGGCCGAGGCTGCGCCGCCCGACCGACTAGGATCGGACAGGTGTCCAGTTCACCAGGTGCAGGCCGCTACGCCCCGAGCCCCTCGGGCGAGCTCCACCTGGGCAATCTGCGCACCGCCATCCTGGCCTGGCTCTACGCCCGCACCACCGGGCGCGCGTTCCGGATGCGCATCGACGACCTCGACCGGGTCCGCCCGGGAGCGGCACAACGCCAGCTCGACGACCTCGCCGCCATCGGGCTCGACTGGGACGGTCCGGTGCTGCGGCAATCCGACCGGCTGGCGGTCTACGAGTCGACGATCGAGGAACTCACCGCGGCCGGGCGCACCTACGAATGTTTCTGCACCAGACGCGAAATCCAGCAGGCCGCCGCCGCACCGCACGGTCCGATGGGCGCCTACCCCGGCACCTGCCGCACGCTCACCGACGCACAGCGTGCCGCTCGCCGGGCCGAAGGCCGTTCACCCGCAGTGCGCTTGCGCGCCGACGTGACCGACTACGAGATCACCGACCTGCGCCACGGCCGCCACCGAGGCGCCGTCGACGATCTGGTGCTGCGCCGGGGTGACGGCATCCCCGCCTACAACCTCACCGTCGTGGTCGACGATGCCGCCCAGGGTGTGGACCAAGTGGTGCGCGGCGACGATCTGCTGCCGTCCACCCCACGCCAGGCCTATCTCGCCGACCTGCTCGGGCTGTCACGGCCCGTCTACGCCCATGTTCCGTTGGTACTCAACACCGAAGGTAAAAGGCTTGCCAAACGTGATGGGGCGGTGAGCCTTTCCGACCAGATGGCGCTCGGCAACACGCCCGGCGACGTGGTGGCGGCGATCGCCGATTCACTCGGATATGCCGCTCGCACAACGGCAGAGCTCCGCGAGGTTTTCGACCCGGCGCGCATCCCGGAGAAACCATGGATACTCGAGCCTATCGGGTTGTTCCAACCAGACCGATGTCCGTAACGTACGCAACGACCGATCTACTGATCACGACGAGGACGAATTTATGACCAGCGGTGGTTACGACCCCAATCAGTACCCGCAGGGCGGTCAGCCCGGCGGCTACGGCCAGGACCCCTACGGCCAGCAGCAGCCGGGTTACGGACAGCAGCAGCCTTACGGTCAGCCGAATCCGGGATACGGCCAGCCGGTGCCCGGTTACGGGCAGGCCGACCCGTACGGTCAGCAGCAGCCCGCCTACGGCCAGCAGCCGTACGGGCAGCCGCAGCCCGGTTACGGTGCCGATCCGTACAACCAGCAGGGTTTCGGTGGCTCGCAGGCCGGTGACCTCGGCACGCGCCTCGGCGCGCGTGTCATCGACGGTTTCATCATCGGTATTCCGCTGGGAATCCTGAACTTCGTCCTCGGTATGGCACTGATGGACAGCCCGTTCCTCGCAGGCATCATCCTGTGGGTGATCATGGGCATCGCTTACGTGGGCTACAACGTGGGCTTCGAAGTGACGCAGGGCACCACTCTCGGCAAGAAGCTGCTCGGTCTGCGGGTCGTCGCCCCCGGTGGCGCGCCGAAGCTCACCCCGGAGGCCTCGCTCAAGCGCAATATCTTCCTTGCGCCCCTGGCCATCTACTGCCTCGGTGGCCTGGTCACCACCGGCCTTTCCATCTACATCGCGGTCACCATCAACAACGACCCGAACAAGCAGGGCTGGCACGACAAGTTCGCAGGCGGAACCCAGGTCGTCAAGGGCTGATTCAGCCCCGACCTGCGAAAACCCCAAGGGGCGCTTCCGGATTCCGGAAGCGCCCCTTGTGTTGTCCGCGAAAGTCAGTAGGTGGACGAAGAATCCATCCCGCCGACCACACCCAGGACCACGACGAAAACGATGTAGAGCAGCCAGAGCACCAGGGAGATGGCACCGATCCAGATGCCGGCCTGCGCCATCCCCTTGCCTTCACCGCCGCGTTCCTTGATCTGGTTGATCGCCATCACACCGAGGATGATGCCGACGATCGAACCGACACCGCAGCTGCACAGGCCGATCAGCGACGACACCAGCGCGCCGATGGCGAGGCCGTTGGTGCCCTGCGGCTGCGGGTACCCGCCGTACGGGTTGTAGGCCCCGGCCGCCGGGTATCCGCCGTACTGCGGCTGCTGCGGATACTGCGGCGCGGCAGGCTGCTGATAGTTCGGATACTGCGGCTGCGACGGCGGTTGCTGCTGCGGGTATTGCGGCGCGGACTGCTGCGGGTTGGACGGGTAGCTCGAAGGCTGCGACGGCGGGGCGGTCGGGTACTGCGGCACCGAACCCGGCGCGCCGGATTCCGGGGACACGCCGGAACCGCCGTACTGCTTCCACCACTCGTCGGAATCGCCGGGATTCGTCATTGCTACAGCGTATTGCATAGGCGTTTGGAGCGCTGGCGCGCTCGAGGCGGGGACCTGCGTGCCCCTGCTGGGAAGATGTAACCCGTGACTGATGCAAACTCGCTCGACAAACCCGCCGAATCTGGGCACCCCGCGCCGGAGCATGCGGCATTCGCCCAGGTAGCGCGGGGGTTCTATCCGGTAATCGTCGCCGTGTTCACCGCGACGCTGATCATCTCCAATATCTGCGCCACCAAGGGCGTGGAGTTCTTCTCCGGCAGTTCGGTCGTGCTCGGCCCGCTGCAGATCCTGCCGATCGCCACCGACGGCGCCTTCTTCCTGTTCCCCTTGGCCTACATCCTGGGTGACGTCCTCAGCGAGGTCTACGGCTTCCGCGCCACTCGCCACGCCATCTACACCGGTTTCGCGGCGCTGCTGCTCACCGTCGGCTGTTTCTTCGTCGCCGTCCGGCTGCCTGCCGCCGGTTTCTACGAGAACCAGGAAGCGTTCCGCACCGTTCTCGGCACCACCCCGCAGCTGGTGCTCGCCGGGCTCGCCGGGTACTTCGTCGGTCAGTTGCTGAACTCGGCGACGCTGGTGTTCATCAAGGAACGCACCAAGGAAAAGCATCTGTGGGCCCGGCTGATCGGGTCGACCGTGGTCGGCGAGTTCGCCGACACCCTGATTTTCTGCTCGATCGCCGCCCCGGCGATCGGCATCGACACCTGGCAGTCGTTCGTCAACTTCGTGATCGTCGGCTTCGTCTGGAAGACCGTGTGCGAGGTGCTCGTCCTCCCGATCACCTACCGCGTCATAGCCATCCTGAAGAAGAAGGAGCCGACCTACGCTCCTGCGAAGGTCGACGCGCTACACGACTGACGCCGGTCAGGTGATCACCACGCTCTGGTGGCGGCATCGACCGAGAGCCCCGCGCCACCAGAGCGTGGTGATCGAGCGTCCGGCAACGCTTACTCCCCCGGCGCTTTGATACGGCCTTGCCACTGGCCGAGGAATTCCTTCTTGAACTCGTCGAAGTAGCCGCCTTCGATGCTCGCCCGGATCCGGTCGACCAGGCGGACGGTGAACCGCTCGTTGTGGATGGTGCACAGCGTCGCCGAGAGCATCTCCTTGGCCTTGAACAGGTGATGCAGGTAGGCGCGGGTGTAGTGCGCGCAGGTGTAGCAGTCGCAGTTCTCGTCGATGGGGGTGAAATCGCGGCGGAAGCGGCTGGTGTTGATGTTGAACCGGCCCTCGTCGACGTAGATCGCCGCATTGCGCGCCACTCGCGAGGGGTTCACGCAGTCGAAGGTGTCGGCCCCGTTCTCGATGGCGACGAACATGTCCTCGGGCTCGCTGATGCCGAGCATGTGCCTCGGTTTGGCCTCGGGCAGCTCGTCGCAGCACCAGCCGACGATGGTGCCGAGATTGTGTTTCTCCAGCGCACCGCCGATGCCGTACCCGTCGAATTCCGTTCCGCCACTGCCCCGGATGGATTCGAGTTCACGACAGGCCTTGCGGCGCAGGTCTTCGTACTGCGCGCCCTGGATCACCGCGAACAGCGCCTGGTAGGGCCGATGCGTGCGGGCGGCGGTGAGCCGTTCGTGCTCGTCGATGCAGCGTTGCGCCCACTCGTGCGTGCGCTGCAGCGACTTCTCCTGGTAGCCACGGGTATTCATCAGGGTGGTGAGTTCGTCGAAGGCGAACATGATGTCGGCGCCGAGCTGATGCTGGATACCCATCGACACCTCGGGGGTGAACCGGTGCTTCGAGCCGTCGAGGTGGGAGCGGAAGGTGACACCGTCGTCGTCGACGGTGGCGAGCCGCTCCTTGCCCGCCGCGATCACCTGATCGGAGCGCACCCCGACCGCCTCCATCGCGAGCACCTTCTTGAAACCCACACCCAGCGACATCACCTGGAAACCACCGCTGTCGGTGAAGGTCGGCCCGTCCCAGTTCATGAACTTCCCGAGCCCACCGGCCTCGTCGACGATGTCGGAACCCGGCTGCAGATACAGGTGGTAGGCGTTGGCGAGCAGCGCCTGCGCCCCCAGCTCCTTCATCGTCTCCGGCAGCACCGCCTTCACCGACGCCTTCGTCCCCACCGGAATGAAGGCGGGCGTCGCGATCTCCCCGTGCGGCGTACTGATGACGCCGGTACGCCCGTGCCGGTCCCCGTCGAGACGGGTACCTACCGTGAAGGAGAATTCGCTGCTGTCGGCCACCCGCCCATGGTGCCAGGGCGCTACTGGGCGGCCGCGAACTGGGCGTTGTACAGGCGGTAGTAGGCGCCGCGTTCCTCTAGCAGGCGTTCGTGGTTGCCGTGTTCGACGATGCGGCCCTTCTCCATCACCACGATCAGGTCCGCGTCGCGAATCGTCGAAAGCCGGTGGGCGATGACGAAACTCGTGCGGTCGCGACGCAGCGCGGCGGTGGCGTGCTGCACCAGCAGTTCGGTGCGGGTGTCGACCGAGCTGGTCGCCTCGTCGAGGATCAGGATGGACGGCTTGGCCAGGAACGCGCGGGCGATGGTGATGAGCTGCTTCTCACCGGCGCTCACCCCGCCGCCTTCCTCGTCGATCACCGTGTCGTAGCCGTCGGGCAGCGAATGCACGAACCGGTCGACGTAGGCGGCGCGGGCCGCGGCGATGATGTCGTGCTCGGAGGCGTTGGGATTGCCGTAGGCGATATTCTCGCGGATGGTGCCCTGGAACAGCCAGGTGTCCTGCAACACCATGCCGATACGCGAACGCAGGTGGTCGCGGGTGATGGTGGTGATGTCGACGTCGTCGATGGAGATGGTGCCCGCGTCGATCTCGTAGAAGCGCATCAGCAGGTTCACCAGCGTGGTCTTGCCCGCACCGGTCGGGCCGACGATGGCGATCACATGACCCGGGTCGGCCACCAGCGAAAGCCGTTCGATGACAGGGGTTTCCGGGTCGTAACCGAAGGACACCGCGTCGAACTCCACCCGGCCGCGGTCGACCGGGCGCGAGTTCTCCACCAGCGGGTCGGGGCTCTGTTCCTCGGCGTCGAGGATCTCGAAGATCCGCTCGGCCGAGGCCACCCCGGACTGCAGCAGGTTGGCCATGGCGCCGATCTGGGTGAGCGGCTGGCTGAACTGGCGCGAGTACTGGATGAAGGCCTGCACCTCACCGAGCGAGAGATTGCCGGTGGCCACCCGCAGGCCGCCGACCAGCGCGATGAACACGAAGTTCACGTTTCCGAGGAACATGATCGCTGGCATGATCAGGCCGGAGATGAACTGCGCCTTGAAGCTGGCGTTGTAGAGCTTGTCGTTGCGCTCGTCGAACTCCCGGCCGACCTCGCGGCTGCGACCGAACGCGGTGATGATCTCGTGGCCGGTGTAGGCCTCCTCCACCGAGGAGTTCACCTCACCGGTGAATTTCCACTGGTTCACGAAGTGCGGCTTGGACCGTTTGGCGATCTGCGCGGTGACGACGATGGCCGCGGGCACCGTGAGCAGGGCGATCAGCGCCAGCAGCGGCGAGATCCAGAACATCATGATCAAGATGCCGACCACGGTGAACAGCGAGACGAGCAGCTGGCTCATGGTCTGCTGCAGGCTCTGGGAGACATTGTCGACGTCGTTGGTGACGCGGCTGAGCACGTCGCCGCGCGGTGCGGTGTCGAAGTAGCGCAGCGGCAGGCGGTGCAGCTTGTTCTCCACGTCGTCGCGCAGGCGTTTGACCGTGCGGTTGATGACGACGTTGAGCAGATAACCCTGCAGCCAGCCGAACACCGCGGCGACCACGTAGAGCACGAGCACCAGCGTGAGCACCCGGCCGACCGCACCGAAATCGATACCGGTGCCAGGGATCACGTTCATGGCCGAGAGCATGTCGGCGCGGGTGTTCTCCCCGCGCTGACGCAGCATCTCGACGGTTTCGTCCTTGCTCAGCCCCGCCGGGAGCTGCTTGCCGACGAACCCGTCGAACACCAGGTTCGTCGCCTTGCCGAGCAACCACGGGCCGAGCGTGTTGAGCACCACCGAGGTGACGACGAGCGCGATGATGACCGCGACGGAGAACTTCTCCGGCGCGAGCCTGCGCAGCAGCCGCTTCAGCGACGGAACGAACGATTTCGGTTTGGTACCCGGGGCGCCGGGGACGGGTGCACCCGGCCTCATCGAGCCTCCTCCACACTGAGCTGGGACTCGACGATCTCGCGGTACTCCGGGCACCGCTGCATCAGTTCGTCATGGGTGCCGAGGCCTGCCATCGCGCCGTCCTCGAGGACGACGATCTGGTCGGCGTCGCGAATGGTCTGGATCCGCTGGGCCACGATGATCACCGACGCGTCGGCGGTCTCGGGTTTCAGCGCCGCGCGCAACCGGGCGTCGGTCGCCACGTCGAGCGCGGAGAACGAATCGTCGAACAGGTAGATGCGCGGCTTGCGCACCAGCGCGCGGGCGATGCACAGGCGCTGCCGCTGACCACCCGACACCGTCGTCCCACCCTGGGCGACCGGAGTGTCGAGGCCCTGCGGCATCTCGCGCACGAAGTCGGCCGCCTGGGCCACCTCGAGCGCGTGCCAGAGCTCGTCGTCGGTGGCGTCGGGTTTGCCGTAGCGCAGGTTGCTCGCGACGGTTCCGGAGAACAGGTACGCCTTCTGTGGCACCAATCCGATTCCGCCGCGCAGGGTTTCGAGGTCCAGGTGCCGCACGTCGGTGCCGCCCACGTACACCGCACCGTCGGTGACATCGATCAGGCGCGGGATCAGATTGACGAGCGTGGTCTTGCCCGCACCGGTGGAACCGACCACGGCCGTTGTCGTTCCGGGTGCGACCTGGAAGCGGATGGCTCGCAGCACCGGCTTCTCCGCACCGGGGAAGGCGAATTCGGCGAACTGCAGGTCGACGGTCGCCGGATCGCCTGCGAAGGGCTGCGGCAGGCGCGGCGGGCGCACCGAGGACTCGGTCTCGAGCACCGCGCCGATCCGGTCGGCCGAGACCGCCGCGCGCGGGGCCATCATCGCCAGGAACGAGGCCATCATCACGGCCATCAGGATCTGCATGATGTAGGACAGCATCGCGGTGAGCGAGCCGATCTGCATGGTGCCGTCGTCGACGTGATGCCCGCCGAACCAGATCACCCCGACGGCGGTGACATTGGAGATGAGCATGACGATCGGGAACATCAGCGCCATCAGCTTGCCCACGCGCAGCGAGGCGTCGGTGAGCGAGGTGTTGGCCATCCCGAAGCGCCAGATCTCCTGACGTTCCCGCACGAACGCGCGGATCACCCGGATACCGGTGATCTGCTCGCGCAGCACCCGGTTCACCCCGTCGATGCGTTCCTGCATCTGCCGGAAGCCCGGCACCATCTTTGCGACGACCAGCCCCATGCTCAGCGCCAGCGCGGGCACCGCGATGAGCAGCAGCCACGAGAGCCCGGCGTCTTCGCGCACCGCCATGATGATGCCGCCGACGCACATGATCGGTGCCATCACCAGAATCGTCACCGACATCACGATGAGCAGCTGCACCTGCTGGATGTCGTTGGTGGAGCGGGTGATGAGCGAGGGCGCGCCGAACAGGCCGACCTCGCGCGCGGAGAACGTCTCGACCCGGTGCAGCACCGCGCCACGCATGTCCCGGCCCGCGCCCATCGCCGCCTGCGCACCGAAGTACACCGAGGCCGACGAGGCGATGATCTGCACGCAGCTCACCGCCAGCATCCACAGGCCGGTGGTCCAGATGTAGCCGATGTCGCCCCTGGTGATGCCGTTGTCGATGAGGTCGGCGTTGAGGCTGGGCAGGTAGAGCATCGCGATGACCGAGACCAGCTGGAGCACGAGGACCCCGGCCAGCTGGGCGCGGTACGGGGCCAGGTAGGTCCGCAGCAGGGTGATCAACATGATGGACGCAGGCTACCGCGTGCGGCGAGGCCGCGCCCCCGGGTTATCCAGGCGTTTCACCAGGCCTGTGGATAAACCCGCACCTGTGGATAAATCACGCGTCGGCGGGAGTACGTGGCTCGCGCCGCGCCCAGGCGCCGGGATCCGCGATCAACTCATCGATGAAACCGGGCAGTCGGTCGGCGGCGATATCGGCGATCGACACGTTCTCGAGCACGGCCCGGATATTCACCCGCAGCGCGATCCACACCCGCTGCAGCGGTTCGGCCGCACCGGGGTAGCGCACGTCCTCGGGGCGCTGCCCGCGCACCGAGGCCAGCGGCGACTCCACGCCACGGATCACGTCGGCCACCGAGATCTCCTCGGCCGGCCTGCCCAGCCGGTACCCGCCGTCCGGTCCGCGCCTGCTGCGCACCAGTTCGGCGCGACGCAGCTCGGCGAGCACGGTCTCGAGGACCTTCGGCGGGATCTGGGCCGCGGCGGCGATGGCCTCGGCCTTCACGACCCCGTCGGCCGCGGCGAGCTCGAGCAACGTTCGCACCGCGTAATCGACCCTTGCGGTGATATGCACGGTCTCGAACCTACGCGGTCGCGCCGCCGGCCAGCACGGCGGTCGCCGCGTCGAGCAACGTCTGCTCGACGAGCGCGTCGGTGGCTCCCGGCGCCAGCTCGATCGACAGCAGCGCCACCCCGAGCACCTCGATGGCACCGGCCGCGCGCAGCATCGACTCCGGCGTCGGATTCGGTCCGGACAGCCAGGTCCGCAGCTCGCGAGTGGGTTCCATGAGATCCGGGTAACGATCGGCGATGGCGTTGACGATGGCGGCGGTGTCGCGCACACACAGCGCGCCCGCGTCGCGGTGGCGGATCATGCCGCGCAGATAGGTGCGCAGGACGGCGCGGATGCCCTCGCTGTCGTAGGGGACGGCGTCGATATCGGTGACGATGTCGCGCATGTGATCGATGATCGGGTCGATGATCGCCAGCAGCAGATCGAGCTTCGACGCGTAGTGGTAGTACAGCGACGCCTTTGTGATTCCCACCATATCGGCCACTTCGCGCAAGCTCGTCTGCTCGAAGCCTTTCGCGGCGAACAGCCGGAGCGCGGCATCACGAATCGCCTGTTTAGTGCCTCCACCTGCGGTAACGGTGTCGGCGGTGTCCCGGGCAGCCATGTGGCAATCCTCCCATGAATCGGTTGTGATCTATCCGGCGCCCATAAAATTGAGGTTGCCCCTCCGCTTACGCCGTCGGTAGTCTACCTACCGCACGGTAGACAAATCATTCGCGATGTGGAGGCGGGGACACGTGTCCGTATACCTGTACCGATGGGGAAAGTTCGCTTTCCGCCGTAAATGGATAGTGTTGCCGGTCTGGCTACTGCTGTTCGTGCTGCTCGGCGGGCTCGGCGCCACCCTCAGCAAGCCGATGAGCAACGATTTCAGCATGCCCGAGCTGCCTTCGGCTCGCGCCAACGAAATCCTCGACAAGCACTTCCCCGGCATGTCCGAACAGTTCAAGTTCGACGCTGTGGCAGGCACGTATGTGATCGCCGCGCCGGAAGGCCAGCAGCTCACCGATCCGGCCAACCGTGCCGCGATCGAAGCGTTCATCGGCAAGCTCGGTGAACTGCCGATCGTCGACAAGACCAAGCCGCTGGCCAACCCGATCGAGATGACCGACAAGATGGGCTGCCTGAGCAACCCTGACCCGTCGACCTGCTCGGGCGCCCCGCTCAACGTCTTGAACGAAACCGCGCCGAAGACCGTCGCAACCCTCAACGTGCCGTTCACCATCGAGAACGTCACCGACGTGACCGACGCCGAGCGCGACGCCGCCTTCGAGGTCGGCGACGACGCCCGCAACGCCGGCCTGACCGTCGAACTCAGCGGTTCCATCGCGATGAAGCAGGAACAGCCGAGCGGCAAGTCCGAGCTCATCGGTATGGCCGTCGCCCTGATCGTCATGGTGATCGCGTTCGGCGCCATCGTCGCCGCGGTCGTCCCGATCGTCACCGCCATCGTCGGCCTCGGCGCCGCGACCTCGACGATCATGCTCGGCACCTCCTTCATGGAAGTGCCCGGCTTCACCACCTTCCTCGCCTCGATGATCGGCATCGCGTTGTCGATCGACTACGCGCTGTTCATCGTCTCGCGTTACAAACACGAACTGTCCGTGCGTGATTCGGCCGAGGAAGCCGCCGGTACCGCGCTGGGCACCGCCGGTTCGGCCGTGGTGTTCGCCGGTCTCACCGTCATCATCGCGCTCGGCGCGCTGAGCATCGTCGGCGTGGAGTTCCTGACCTTCATGGGTCTCGGTGGCGCCATCGCCGCCGCGTTCGCGGTGCTCACCGCCGTCACCCTGATGCCCGCCCTGATGGGCGCCTTCGGTAAGGCCCTGTTCAAGCCGAAGCTGCCGCTGGTGGCCCAGCACGATCCCGAGGACGACACCTCGGTCACCAACGGTCAGCGTTTCGCCCGCCTGATCGGCAAGGCGCCGTGGGTCGCCCTGATCCTGTCGGTGGTCGTGCTCGGCGCGCTCGCCGCACCCGCCGCGGGCCTGAACCTCGGCCTGCCCGGCGAGGACAGCCTGCCCAAGACCTCGACCGTGCGTAAGGCCTACGACCTGCGCACCGAGGGCTTCGGTGAGGGCAGCAACGGTGTGCTCATGGTCGTCGCCGACCTGAGTGCCACGCCCGAGGGTCAGCGTGAGGCGGCGCTCGGCGCGCTGCGCGACAAGCTCGCCTCCTACGAGGGCATGGACTACGTCACCGAGCCGCAGTGGAGTGAGGACAAGCAGGGCGCCATGCTCAACGGCGTCCCGGTGTCCGGCCCGAACAACCAGGAAACCAAGGATCTGGTGCAGTCGGCGCGCGGCGCCGAGGCCGAGCTGCAGGCGCAGTACGGCATGCAGTACGGCATCACCGGTACCACCGCGATCTACGCCGATGTCGACCACGCGCTGCTCAGCAAGATCGTGCCGTACCTGGCGATCGTCGCCGGTGCCGCGTTCATCCTGCTGATCCTGGTGTTCCGCTCGATCCTGGTCCCGCTCACCGCGGCGCTGGGGTTCCTGCTGTCGATGGCTGCCACCTTCGGTGCCACCGTGCTGATCTTCCAGGAGGGCACCTTCGGGCTGATCGAGGACCCACAGCCGCTGGTCAGCTTCCTGCCGATCATGTTGATCGGCTTGGTGTTCGGTCTCGCGATGGACTACCAGGTGTTCCTGGTGACCCGCATGCGTGAGGAATTCGTGCACGGCCGTTCGCCGAAGGAAGCCATGGTCGCCGGGTACCACCACGGCGCCCGCGTGGTCACCTCGGCCGCGATCATCATGATCTCGGTATTCGGCTCCTTCATCATGGAAACCGACGTCACCGCGAAGTCGTTCGGTTTCGCGCTGGCCGCCGGTGTCGCCATCGACGCCTTCGTGGTCCGCATGGTGATCGTGCCCGCGCTGCTGGTGATCATGGGCAAGTGGGCCTGGTGGATGCCGAAGTGGCTCGACCGCATCGTTCCCGATATCGATGTCGAGGGCGCCAAGCTCGAGCAGCTGCGCAACTCGGGTACCGAGACGGTGAAGCACCCGGTCGCCGTCGGCTGACCGTAATGCCCTACACGACCCCGCGATCCGCCCCATGGATCGCGGGGTCGTCGCATGTGCGGGCCCGGTTGCTTGATATCGCGGTATCGCGGCACCAGACTCAGGACTAGTTCGACCCGGCTCTACTCCACGCTCTGCATCGAATCACCGAGGAGAAACCCGTGTCCGTCTATCTGTACCGGTGGGGAAAGCTGGCCTTTCGCCGCAAATGGATCGTGCTCCCCGTCTGGTTACTCTGCTTCATGGTGCTCGGCGGACTCGGTGCCCAGCTGCAGAAACCGATGACCGACGACTTCAGCATGCCGAACCTGCCGTCGGAGCGAGCGACCGAAATCCTCGACAAGCACTTCCCCGGTATGTCGGAGGCGTTCGCGTTCGACGCGGTCACCGGCACCTACGTCGTCGGCGCGCCCGCAGGCCAGAAGCTCACCGACCCGGCCAATCGCCAGGCCGTCGCGGCGATGATCGAACGGCTCGAGCAGTTGCCGATCGTCGATCACACCGAACCGATCGTCGACCCGATCACGGCCACCGAGGAGATGGGTTGCCTTACCGCGCAACCCGATCCGTCGACCTGCAGTGGCGCGCCGCTCAATGTGCTGAACGAGTCGGCACCCGATACCGTCGCCTACTTCAGCGTGCCGTTCACAATCAAAGAGTTCGCCGATGTGAAGCCCGAGGACCGCGAGGCCGCCTACGCCGTCGGCGACGACGCCCGCGCCGCCGGGCTCACGGTGGAGATGAGCGGCAGCCTGCCCATGGAGCAGGAGATGCCGAGCGGTAAGTCCGAGATGATCGGTATGGCCGTTGCCCTGGTGGTGATGATCGTGGCATTCGGCGCGATCGTCGCGGCCTTCGTGCCGATCATCACCGCCATCGTCGGCCTCGGCGCCGCGACCTCGCTGATCTTCCTGTCCACCACGGTGCTCGAGATCCCGAGCTTCACGACGTTCCTCGCGTCGATGATCGGGATCGCGCTGTCGATCGACTACGCGCTGTTCATCGTCTCCCGCTACAAACACGAACTAACCGTGCAGGATTCGGCCGAGGAAGCCGCCGGTACCGCGCTCGGTACGGCGGGCTCGGCGGTGGTGTTCGCCGGTCTCACCGTGATCATCGCGCTCGCCGGGCTGGCCATCGTCGGTGTCCGGTTCCTGACGTTCATGGGTCTCGGTGGTGCGGTGGCGGCCGCGTTCGCCGTGCTCACCGCCATCACCCTCATGCCGGCGCTGCTCGGTGCGTTCGGCAAGGCCCTGTTCAAGCCGAAGCTGCCGCTGATCGCCCAGCACGATCCCGAGGACGACAGCGTCGTCACCAACGGCACCCGCGTCGCCCGGGTGATCGCCAAGTTCCCCGCGGTGACGATGATCCTGGCCATCGTGGTGCTCGGGCTGCTCGCCGCGCCCGCGCTGAACCTGAACCTCGGTCTGCCCGGCGAGGACAGCCTGCCCAAGTCGACCACCGTGCGTAAGGCCTACGACCTGCGCACCGAGGGTTTCGGTGAGGGCAGCAACGGTGTGTTGCAGGTGGCCGTCGACCTGGCCGACACCCCCGCCGACCAGCGGCCCGCCGCACTGAATGCCTTGCGCGACAAGCTCATGTCCTACCCCGACATGGAACTGGTCACCGAACCGCAGATGAGCTCCGACGGCGCGGGCGCCCTCATCAACGGCATTCCCAAGGCCGGACCCAACGATCAGTCGACCAAGGATCTGGTGCAGTCGGCCCGCGATGCCGAGGCCGCGCTGCACGAGCAGTACCAGATGTCGTACGGCATCACGGGAACCACCGCGATCTACGCCGATATCGACCACGTGTTGTTGAGCAAGATCGTGCCGTACATGGCGATCGTCGCGGGCGCCGCGTTCATCCTGCTGATCCTGGTGTTCCGCTCGATCCTGGTCCCGCTCACGGCCGCGCTCGGGTTCCTGTTGTCGATGGCGGCGACGTTCGGCGCGACCGTGCTGGTCTTCCAGGAGGGCAAGCTCGGGCTGATCTCGGACCCGCACCCGCTGGTGAGCTTCCTGCCGATCATGTTGATCGGCTTGGTATTCGGGCTCGCGATGGACTACCAGGTGTTCCTGGTGACCCGCATGCGCGAGGAGTACGTGCACGGTTCCGAACCGACCGAGGCGGTGGTGAAGGGTTATCACCACGGCGCGCGCGTGGTCACCTCCGCGGCGATCATCATGATCTCGGTGTTCGGTTCGTTCCTGCTCGAATCCGATGTCACCGCGAAGTCGATGGGCTTCGCGCTGGCGGCGGGCGTCGCGCTCGACGCGTTCGTCGTGCGCATGGTGCTCATTCCCGCTCTGCTTGTGCTGCTGGGCAAATGGGCGTGGTGGATGCCCGCCTGGCTGGACAAGATCGTTCCCGATATCGACGTGGAGGGTTCCAAGCTGCGCGAGATCCACCGCAACGACCGTGAGATGGCGGCCGCGGAACTGTGAGACCCGGGCCGGGCACTCGTTCGGGTGCCCGGCCTACTTGCTCGGTTGCGGAACCTCGCATTCGGTGACCCTCGGGTTCAGCCCGATGTAGTTCCCCGGTCCCGCCGCCGCCGTGACGGCGATCGTCGCCCAATCCGAGCACTCCCTCGGGAGTTTCGAGAAATAGTGCCGCTGACCTGCGGCGAGCAGCCCCACGGCCACCCACCCGAGCACGATCAGAACCAAGAGCTTCCCCCCGAGCCCGATCCCGGACTTCGCGGGTGGCGGCACACGCCCGCGCATAATCATCGTTCCTTCCCGGATTTCGGTGTAACTCAGTCTATTACGCGAGTACTACACCGCAGGTCGGACGCAGGTGAATAGCCGTCGACAGCTCTCGATCAGCGCGTTGTGGGTTTCGCGGGTTCGCGACGGGCGGCGGCGGGCGGGCACACACCGTGCCTGATGGCGTTCGCGGCGTGAATGCCGAGTGCGAATTCCTTCAATTTCTTCCACATGAATCCATGGTCGCGAGCTGCGAAGGCCACGAGAAGTGGCGTAGATGACGACTATCGCTAAGATTCAGACATGGGTTCGACCGTGTCGGTGCTGGCCTACGACGGGATGACGGCGTTCGAGGCCGGCATCGTCATCGAGGTGTTCGGCCTCGTGTGGCCCGACATCGATCAGCCCTGGTACGAGCTGAAGGTCTGCACCGAAACCCCCGACCCCATCCGGGTGATCGGCGGCGCGACCATGAGCAGCCCCTACGGTCTCGCCGACTTCGCCGCCGCCGACACGGTGGTGGTGCCCAGCGTCGCCGACCCGCGCGCCGCCACCTCACCGGAACTGATCGAGGCACTGCGGCAGGCGCATCGCGACGGGGCACGCATCGTGTCGATCTGCTCGGGTGCTTTCGCGCTCGCGGCAGCCGGGCTGTTGGACGGTCGCCGGGCCACCACGCACTGGCGATACGCCGACCTGCTGCGTGAGCGGTACCCCGCCGTGGTCGTCGACGCCGAACCGCTCTACACCGACGACGGCGACATCCTCACCAGCGCGGGCTGCGCGGCGGGCCTCGACCTGGCGCTGCACCTGGTGCGCACCGACATGGGCGCGTCCGTCGCGAACGCGGTCGCCCGCAGGTTGGTGATCCAGCCGCACCGCACCGGCGGGCAGGCGCAGTACATCGAGTCCCCGATGCCGCCAGAACCCCTCGACGACCCGGTCGGGCGCAGCCTGGCCTGGGCCGCCGAACACATCCACGAGCCGCTCGGCGTCGCCGACCTCGCCCGGGTCGCGGGCCTGTCCCAGCGCACCTACCTGCGTCATTTCGTTCGGTCCACCGGCACCACTCCGAGCAAATGGCTCATCCCGCAACGTATCCAGGCGGCCCTTGCGATGCTCGAAACCAGCGATGCCCCGGTGGAGGAGATCGCCACGGCCGTCGGCTTCGCCACCGCGGTCACCTTCCGCCACCACTTCGCGAAGGCGCTGCACACCTCCCCCTCGGCGTACCGCAACACCTTCCGAACCGCACAAAGCAAAAGCCCCTCACCTGCCTGAACAGGTAAGGGGCTTGCTGGCGGTGGCGGAGGGATTTGAACCCTCGGACGGGGGTTACCCGTCACACGCTTTCGAGGCGTGCTCCTTAGGCCGCTCGGACACGCCACCGCCGACTACGGTACCGGATAGGGGGCTCGATCACTAAATCGGCTGGTCAGCGCTGGTTGCGGAAGAAGGTGTCGAGGAGGGCGACGCACTCGGATTCGAGGATTCCGGCGCGTACCTGAGGGCGGTGGTTGAGGCGGCGGTCGCGGACTACGTCCCACAGGGAGCCGACGGCGCCGGTCTTGGGTTCCCAGGCGCCGAAGATCACCTTCTCGACGCGGGCGAGAACCAGCGCGCCCGCGCACATCGTGCACGGTTCCAAGGTGACGGCGAGGGTCGCGCCTTCGAGCCGCCAACCGTCGCCGTGGACGGCCGCGGCTTTTCGCAGGGCGAGAACTTCCGCGTGGGCGGTCGGGTCGCCGAGGGCTTCGCGGGCATTGGCCGCGCGGGCCAGCTCCCGACCTTGCGCATCGAAGACGACGGCGCCGACCGGCACGTCGCGCGGGTCGGCGTTGGCGGCGGCCGCGAGCGCGGCGCGCAGCATGTCCTCGTCGGTCACTTCTGCAGTTTGTCCAGCACCGCCGCGTATTCGTCGGCGAAACCGAGGCGCTCGGCGATCAGTTTCAGCTGTTCGTCCGGGTAGAGGTCGGTGTCGGCGAGGATCACGCTGAGTACCGGTTCGGGTAGGCCGAGGTCGGCGAGTACGCCGAGGTCGCCCTCTTCCCACGGTTCTATGTCGTCGAGCTCGTCGGGGTCGATGTCGGGGATCTCGACATTGAGTGCGTCGAGGACGTCGGCGGCGATGTCGTAGTCGATCGCGGCGGTCGCGTCGGAGACGAGCAGCCGGGTGCCGCTCGGCGCGGGCCGCAGCACGATGAAGAACTCGTCGTCGACGTCGAGCAGCCCGAACACCGCACCGGAGCTGCGCAATGCCTTCAATTCGGTCTCGGCGGTGGAGAGGTCGACGAGGGCGTCGTGGCTGAGAGGACTGCACCGCCACGTACCTTCTTCGCGGACCACCGCCACGGCGAACCCTTCGACGTCGAAGTCGTCATCCGACGCCGCCCTGTTCGTGCCCGAGCGCTGTGCTGCCATGGACCAAACGGTAGTCTGTCCCGCCCGTAATGATGAACTCGTGTGCCAATCTGTTCTCGTGAGTATCGACGAGCGTGGTGCCGTGTGCGTCCTCGGAACGGGTCTGATCGGCGGCTCCGTGCTGCGCGCGGCCGTGGACACCGGGTACGAGGCGTTCGGGTACAACCGGTCTGCCGACGGCGCGCAGGCCGCCCGGCTCGACGGTTTCGACGTGTCGGGTGACCTGCCCGCGGTGCTGAGCCGGGCCGCTGCCGCCGACGCGCTCGTGGTGCTCGCGGTGCCGATGCCCGCCGTCGCGCCGGTGCTCGCGGAGGTCGCCGCCTATGCGCCGGAGTGTGCGCTGACCGATGTGGTCAGCGTGAAGGGACCGGTGGCCGACGCGGTGCGCAAGCAGGGACTCGAGGCCCGGTATGTGGGCGGTCACCCGATGGCCGGTACATCTGAATCCGGCTGGGCGGCAACCGATCCCGAGCTGTTCCGCGGCGCGGTGTGGGCTGTGGGCGTGGACGAGGGCACCCGGGTGGAGCCGTGGTCGCGGGTGGTTCGGCTGGCTTTGGACTGCGGTTCCGTCGTGGTTCCGGTCGTTGCCGAGGAACACGACCAGGCCGTCGCGCGGATCTCGCACCTGCCGCATGTGCTCGCCGAGGCGCTGGCCGCGGCCGGGGCGGGCGGGGGTGAGCTGGCGCTCGGGTTGGCGGCCGGTTCGTTCCGCGACGGGACCCGGGTAGCCGGTACCGCGCCCGACCTGGTTCGCGCGATCTGTGAACCGAATGCCGGGGCATTGGAACTGGTGCTCGACGAAACCATCGAGGCGTTGATCGCCGCGCGTGACGCTCTTCGCGCCGACGGCACGCTCGGCGAGGTTGTCGAGGCGGGTTACCGGGGGCGGTCGGCGTACGACGGCCGGGCGCAATGGGAGATCACGGGGGTGACGCCCGGCGCCGACGGCTGGCTCGACGAGCTGCGGCGTGCTGGTCGGCGCGGTGGGGTGCTGCGGGCGCTGTAGTCGGTCGCGACCGTTCGCCGGCCGCCGCGGCCAGGTCGATCCGGGTGGTCGACGCCGGCAAGCGGCCGCCTGCGATGGGTGGCCGGTGCCGCGATTCAGACCCGCTCGGCCAGCCCCGGGTAGTCGAGCACGAACCCTTCCGGGTCGACCGTCAGCGTGGCGCTCGAAACCGGGGAGAGCACGTTGATGCCGTCGGCGGCACTCGAATAGGTGAGTTCGGCCTCCTGCACCAGCAGGTCGGGCAGACGCACGTAGACGACCGGCACCTGCACGTCACCGACGGCGTTCTGCAGGCAGAACCGGCGGATCGGCAGGGTGTTGAAGAACGGGCTGAGCACCACGTCCACATCGAGGGCGCCGGCGAAGGTCGAGCGCACGTGGGTGCCGCCCGCGTCGACGAGCCAGTAGTTCTCCTCGTCCCGCGACACCGAGGCGTGGCGTTCACCGGCGGCGGTCGTGGTGCGCAGCGACAAACGCCTGGTCGCGCCCGCTTCGTCGGTGACCAGATCGTAGGAGGCGCTGAACGCCGGGTGCTCGTGGTTGGCGCTGCCGATCATCCGGCCCGCGGCCCTGATCCGGTTGCCGTTCACCGTCACCCGGACCGATTCCATCCGGGAGTTGTCGTGGGCTCGCCAGGTGAGCACCGCCGGCCACCGAGAGGCCGGTCTGTTCTCGGTGGGGCCTGCGGCCGGGCCCGGGGCTGGGGTCGTCACCTCTCTACGGTAAGCGACACCGGCCCCGGCGCTGTACAACACGAGCGCATCACACCAGCGAATCCCGCCAGGCGGCGTGCAGTCCGGCGAAGCGGCCCTGGCCCGCGATCAGCTCGGCCGGTGCCCCGTCCTCCACCACGCGGCCGCCGTCGAGCACCAGCACCCGGTCGGCAATGGCGACCGTGGACAGGCGATGCGCGATGATGACGGCCGTCCGGCCACGCAGCAGCGTCTCCAGCGCACGCTGAACCAGGCGCTCACCGGGGATGTCGAGACTCGACGTCGCCTCGTCGAGCACGATCACCACCGGATCGGCGAGGAACACCCTGGCGAAGGCGACCAGCTGGCGCTGACCGGCCGATAATCGCCCGCCCCTGGTTCGCACGTCGGTGTCGTATCCGTCCGGCAGCGACCCGACGAACTGGTCGAGCCCGACCGCGCGAGCCGCCGCCCGCACCTCGGCATCGGTGGCCGATGGCCTGCCGAGCCGGATGTTGTCGGCGATCGTGCCGGAGAACAGGTACGCCTCCTGCGTGATCATCACGACGTGCCTGCGCAGCTCGGTATCGGCCAGTTCGCGCAGGTCGACACCGTCGAGGGTGATGGTGCCGCCGGACGGGTCGTAGAACCGGGTGAGCAGCTTGGCCAGCGTCGACTTGCCCGCCCCGGTGGCACCGACCAGTGCGACGATCTGCCCGGCCGGGATGTCGAGGTCGAATTCCGGCAGCACCGGCGATGCCGCGTCGTAGCCGAACCACACCTTGTCCATCCGCACCGCACCGGTGGGATGTTCGACGGTGACCGGCTCGACCGGTTCCGCGACCGCCGGTTCCTCCTCGAGCACACCGGAGATCTTCTCCAGTGCTGCCGCGGCCGACTGGTAGGAGTTGAACACCTGGGCCAACTCGTCGAGCGGGCCGAAGAACTGGTTGAGGTAGAGCAGGTAGGCCGCGAGCACACCGATGGCCAGGTTGCCCTCCATCACCTGCCAGGACCCGACGAGCAGCACGACGACGGTTGTCACCTTGCCGATGAAGTTCGACAGGCCGACGTAGTCGCCGACGCCGCGCATCGCGGTGGTCGTCGCCTTCTGGTACGCCGCGTCCTCGACGCCGAGCACTTCCTGGTTGCGGTGTTCGCGCCGGAACGCCTGCACCGCCCGCATGCCGCTCATCGATTCGACGAACTGCACGACCACCCTGGCGATCGCGCCACGGGTCCGCCGGTAACCCGCCCGCTGACGCCGCTGCGCCCACCGGGTGACGAACACCAGCGGCACGAACCCGAGCAGCACGATGGCCGCGAGCATCGGGTCGAGCCAGACGAGCAGGACGGCGATGGTGACCACCGAGAGCAGCGCGCTCGCCGCCTGGTTCAGCGCGCCTTCGAGCAGGTCCTGCAGTGCCTCGATATCGCTGGTGAGCCGGGTGACGACCTTGCCCGAGGTGTATTTCTCGTGGAACGACACACTCAACCGCTGGGTGTGCGCGAAGGTGCGCACCCGCAGGTCGAACAGCACCCGCTGGCTCAGCGCTCCGGCCGCGCGCAGGAAGGCGAAGGTGGTGAGACCCGACAGCACCGTCACCGCGACGAACCCGGCGACGGTCGCGATCAACGGCGTCCAGTTGCCTTGGCGCCCTTGGGTTATTCCGTGGTCGAGCCCGTAGGCGATGAACAACGGCACCGACACCTTCGCCGCGTTGTCCAGCACGATCAGGACGAAGGTGAGGACGGCCAGCTTGCGGTAGGGCCGGACCAGATCGAGCAGCAGTCTGCGAGAACGGCCGGCGAGCACCACGTTTCCGGTGCCGGTGACGGCGTCGTCCTCCTTGGCGATGCCGCGCCAGTCGGCCGCCTGGTCCTGTTGTGGTTCAACTGTTTCGGTGGTGGTCATCAGGCACCGCCCATCAGTTCGCGGTAGTGGCGGCTGGTGCGAAGCAGCTTGTCGTGGGTGCCCTCGGCGACGATGTGTCCCCCGGCGAGCAGCGCCACCCGGTCGGCCAGTGCGGCGGTGGACGGGCGGTGCGCCACCAGCAGGGTCGTCGCACCGGAGAGCACCGCGCGCAGCCGATCCTGCACGCGCTCCTCGGTTTCCACGTCCAGCGCGGAGAGCGGGTCGTCGAGCACCATGATCCGGCCCTCGTCGGCATCCGCCGCACCGGTGAGCACCGCCCTGGCCAGCGCGAGCCGTTGCCGCTGTCCGCCGGACAGACTCATGCCCTGCTCACCGATCCTGGTGTCGAGACCCCACGGCAGCGCGTCGACGAACTCGGTGGCCTGGGCGATGTCGAGCGCGCGGCGCACGTCGTCGTCGGTGGCGCTCGGGTCGCCGAGGGCCACGTTCTCGCGCACGCTCGCCGAGAACAGCACCGGCTCCTCGAAGGCGACCGTCACCACCCGGCGCAGGTCGGCCAGTCGCAGCGTGGCGATGTCGACGCCGTCGATGGTGATGCGACCGGCGTTCACGTCGTAGAGGCGCGGAATCAGCTCGAGCAGTGCGGTTTTGCCGCTACCGGTCGCGCCGACGAGCGCGACCGTCTCGCCCGGCCTGATCCGCAGCGAGACATCCTCCAGCACAGCGTTTTCCGGACCGCCGTCGGCGCGCGGGTAACTGAACCGGACGCCCTCGATCACCAGTTCGCCGCGCACCGGCACGGGCAGGGCGACCGGGTCCGGCGGGTCGGCGATGTCGAGCGGGGTGTCGATGATCTCCCAGTACCGGTCGGCGGCGGTCCGTGCCTCGAACAGCTCCGACAGCAGGAAGCCGAGCCAGATCACCGGCCACTGCAGGAACGTTTCCAGCGTGACGGCGGCGACCAGGGTGCCGATGGTCATGGAGCCCTGCGCCACCGCGTATCCGCCGACACCGAGCGACAGCGCGATCGCGATGGTCGGCAGGGCCACCAGCGCCGACCACAGCGTCGCGTCCAGATGCACCTTCGTCAGCTCGGTGCGTTGCAGTTCACGCGACAGCGCGGTGAAGCGGGCGCCGAAGAACTGGCCACGGCCGAGCGCCTTGAGCACACGCACGCCCTGCGCGGATTCCTGGGCGATGGTCGCCAGGTCTCCCGCCTGGTCCTGGGAGCGGCGCGAGGCCACCTCGAACCGGCGGACGAAACGCGCGCAGTACACGGTGAGCGGCAGACAGGTCACCGTGAAGATCAGCCCCACCTGCCAATTCAGCACGAACAAGGCGATGAGCCCGACGGGCGCGATCACCGAGTTGACGATGAGGAACGGCCCGGCGAACGCGACGAACCGGCGCAGCGCCGACATGTCGTCGATCGCACGCGAGAGCAGCTGACCGGACTGCCACCCGTCGTGACGGCCGATCGAGAGCGCCTGCAGCTTCGCGAACAGCTTTGCGCGCATGGTGATTTCGAATGTCGTCGCCGGTTTGGACACCAACCAGCGTCTGCCCCACATGCCGAACGATTCGAGTGCGCCGAGCAGGAACACGAACGCGACCGGCACGAGCAGCCCCGCGAAATCGCGGCGGGCGATCGGCCCGTCGATGATGCGGGCGATGACCAGCGGAGTCACCACCGCGGTCGCGGCCATCATGATGGCCAGCAGGTTCGCCAGGATCAGCGGAACCCGGTACGGCTTCAGGTAGGGCAGGAACCGGCGCAGCGAGCGCATACCCCCGCGCGCTCGCTGTGTGGGCTGCCCGGAACTGTCGGCCTCCGATTCGGCGACCGCCAGTTCTGATGTGACAGACAAAGACTCCCCCTCGGGTCCGGTTGGATGGTTGGTTACCGGAACGGACTCCCAGACGATGTTCGCATCGGGGTCCGACAAGTAGGCCCTTCCAGAGTCGCACCGGACCCCCGTTCCCGGCCACCGATTTTTCTGCCGGACGAAAGCATCCACAGCCGTGCACAGCCCCGGCCGCTACGCCCTCTGCCGCTGTTCAGCGGCCCGATACAATGCCGCAGGCGCGAGAAGTGGGTGGTTGCGCGTTCCGACAAGCACAGGAGGACTGTTGACGCGGATGGTCGGGTTGTTCGCCGGGATCGGCGGGCTCGAACTCGGCCTCGGCAGACACGGATGGTCCACCGAGTTGCTGTGTGAGATCGATCCGGGTGCGCAGGGTGTGCTCGCCGCGCGTTTTCCCGAAACACCTCTGCACGCCGACATCACCCGGCTGCGTTCGCTGCCCGCGCGCACCGAACTGGTCGCGGCGGGGTTCCCGTGCCAGGACCTCTCGCAGGCCGGACGCACCGCGGGTATCACCGGTCGCCGTTCCGGGCTGGTCGACGAGGTGTTCCGGCTGGTCCGGCGGCAGCGTGGGCCGCGCTGGCTGCTGATCGAGAACGTGCCGTTCATGCTCCAGCTGGGTCGTGGTGCGGCGATGCGCCACATCACCACCGCCCTGGAGGAACTCGGCTACACCTGGGCCTATCGGGTGGTCGACGGTCGCGCGTTCGGCCTGCCGCAACGGCGCCAGCGCGTGCTGATGCTCGCCTCGCGCACCGAGGACCCGCGCCAGGTGCTGTTCGGTGACGACGCGGGCCCGCGCGACTACGGCGACCCCGACCGCGACCCGTGCGGCTTCTACTGGACCGAGGGCGTGCGCGGCCTCGGCTGGGTGGTGAACGCGGTGCCGACCTTGAAGGGTGGTTCCGGGCTCGGCATCGCCAGCCCGCCCGCGGTGCGGCTTCCGGCGGGCGAGATCGTCACCCCTGGCATCATCGATGGGGAACGATTACAGGGTTTCGATGCCGAGTGGACCGCGCCCGCGCTCGACGTGCCGGGTGTGCGGCACGGGCATCGGTGGAAGTTGGTCGGCAACGCGGTGAGTGTGCGGATGGCGAACTGGGTGGGTGAGCGGCTGGCCGCGCCGCTGGAGCCGCTCACCGTGGGTGCGCCGCTGCGGCCGGGCGCACCGTGGCCGAGTGCGGCGTGGGGGCATGCGGGCGTGGTGCATCAGGTACCGCTGTCGACGTGGCCGGTGCACGAGCCCTACGAGGATCTGAAGAACTTCCTCACCGAACCCCGATTGCTATCCCCTCGGGCCACGGCCGGGTTTCTGCGACGAACGTCCATGGGCAACTTACGTTTTCCGCCCGGATTCCTCGACGACGTGCGCGACCATCTCGATCGCATGGGTGGCTGGGCGGCATGACCGGGCGGCGGGACCACGGAGACGCTCCGCGGTCGGCACCCGTCACCGACGCGGCGACCAGCGCGCGCATGTCGCGCCAGCGCCGTGCCGACACCGCTCCCGAACTCGCCCTACGACGCGAGCTGCACCGCGCGGGCCTGCGCTATTTCGTCGACCGCGCGCCGATCAAGGGCCAGCGCAGGCGCGCCGATGTGGTTTTCCCACGCCGTCGCGTCGCCGTGTATGTCGACGGGTGCTTCTGGCATCGGTGTCCCGAACACGCGACCGATCCGAAGAACAATGCCGAGTGGTGGGCGCAGAAGCTGGCGGGCAATGTGGCACGCGATCGCGCTACCGATGCCGCGTTGATCGAGGCGGGCTGGCAGGTGGTGCGGGTGTGGGAACACGAGGACCCGCGGGTCGTCGCCCAGCAGATCGTCGCGTTGGTTCGCGGGACTGGTTGATCGGGGTTCGGCTCTCGCCCGAGAATGCCCCGTGACCGGGCGCGCTTGGTCAGCGGCGGTGGGGCGAGCGGTCGGCGCGGACGCGGACCAGCGAACGGGGTGCGTTGGCGGCGGCGTAGCCGGAGACCACCATCGCCAGGATCGTGGCGAAGCCGGCCAGTGCGATCACGTAGCTCATCTAAGACCTTCCGGTTGGTTACATCGCCCAGCTTGCCCGTCCAACCTGACAACAACCTGTGCGCCCTGTGATGAAACCGCGTGTGACGCGGTCACACACCCCGTTCGCCCCACCTACTCCACGGTGATCTTCACCGTATGACCTCCCACTTTCGCGGGCAGCTTCGTCGTGTCGACCACCAGCACCTCACCGGTGTCCTGTAATCCGTTGGCCAGCGTCTTCGGCTTCAATCCGAACGGCGGCTGCTCGCCGGTGCTCGCGGCGAGACCGAAGTCGCTGTCGTTGGCGATGTAGATGGTCTTGCCGCCGTCGAGCGAGGCGATGCCCTCGATCTTGTCGTGGCCGAAGAACCTGCCCTTGTCGTCGAGCGCGGTGACCAGGGCCGCCAGGTCGAGATTGCTCTTCTTCTCCACCGGGGTGATGCCCGACTTCTTCAGTGCGGCAACCGCATCGGCGGTCGGGACGGTGCCGATCAGGGTTTCGATCGGCTTGCCGTCGACCAGCAGACCGCCCTGCTCGGCGTCGTACCGAGCGCCCGCGAGGGTGGAGTTGGGGCCGACGTCGGTGGCGCCCGCGATGTCGATCGTCCAGATCTTCTTGTTCGCCTCGGGCGCCAGGTTCCCGTCACGTTCGGCTACCAGGAAGGTCGTCGCGCTCAGCGCCGTGATCTCGGAGACCGCGACCTTGTTCTGCTTCGGGTTCTCCAGTGGGTACAGGAATTCCTTCTGCGCCTTGGTTTTCAGATCGACGGTGACGATCCGCGCGAACGGAACTTCCTTGGCCGACCCGTCGAGGCCCGGCGTCTTCAGCGCGCTCTGCACCATGCCGACCAGCGTGCTGCCGTCCGGGGTGATGGTCAGCCCTTCCATGCCCTGGTTGGGGCTGCGCAGCGCGATCTCCTTCGGCAGCCCGCTGCCGGGTGCGAGCCGTTCGATCTCGGTGCCGTCGGCGGCGAAGTGCACCAGGAACGGACCGTATTCGTCCGATACCCAGAACGTGCCGTCGGCAAGTGCGACAAGGCCTTCCGGGTCGAGACCGTGATCGGTGGCAGGCAGTACGGTGCCCGCCAAATCCTTGATCGTTTCGCCGGTGCTCGCCGCCGAATCGACCTGGCCGTTGAACGGCACGCCGGCACGATTGCGCAGTTCGATGGTCGACTGCAGCACGGCCCGGCCGCCGACCAGTTCGAACTTGCCGATCTTCGGAACGAACGACGGTGTGGGCGAGAGCTTCTCGTTCTTGCCCGGTCCGTCGACGTTCGGGCCGCGGTCGGTGAGGCCGTAGAACTCGTCGGTGCTGCCGGGCACCACCGTCCAGGCAGAGCCGAAACCGCTGCCCTGCACGGTGGTGCCACCGAACTCGCCGAGCAACGGAATATCGGTGGTGTACAAGCGAACCGCGTCGCTGGTGTGCACTGTGAATTGGTCGAGCCCCTTGTACCCCGCAGCCGGGGTGTACAAGTAGGCCTCGTCGGCTACGCGGGTGAGACTGCCGTGCTCCGGTTCGAGGCTCACCCCGACGACGGCGTCTCCACCTACTTTCGCGCTGAGTTCTTCCAATGAAATCAGCAGCGCCTGCCCCTCGGCCACGGTGAAGTCGGGATCAGAGCTCGGCGTCGAGCATCCCGCCGTAACGGCGGCAGCACACAGCGCGGCCGTGAGCGGGAAGAGACGAAGAGCTGGTCGTGCGTTCATCCGCCTTGCGTACCGCGCGCAACCGACCAGCAGACGACCGGGAAATGAATTGTCCTCCCGCAGCCGGTGCCTCATTCTGGCCACCATGACAACAACCCGGTTCAACATTTCCTCTGCCTCCGACTTCGAAGATGTCGTCGGGTATTCGCGCGCCGTGCGGGTGGGCGACCATGTGCTGGTCAGCGGCACCACGGCGGCGCTGCCCGGTGGGGGCGCGGTCGGTGGCGACGATATCGGCGCCCAGACCCGCGAGATCCTCGCGCGGATCGCCACCGCACTCGACCAGGCGGGCGCGAGTGTGCGCGATGTGGTGCGGACCAGGATGTTCGTCACTGATATCTCCCGTTGGCCGGAGGTCGCGGCCGCTCACGCCGAGGTATTCGGCGATATCCGGCCCGCGGCGTCGATGTACGAGGTCACCGCGTTGATCGCGCCGGGGCTGCTGGTGGAGATCGAAGCCGATGCGATCGTCGCCGGCTGATCGTCGCATCACGGGCACTTCGCGCCCGGGCCGTCGACGGCGAAAAGTGCACAGTTATCCACAGGTTTCGAGTTATCCACAGGACCGGGTCGAGGGCGTCGTGAACGCCGGTGTCGCGCGCACCGAACTACTACCCTCGATCTCGTGACCAGCGAAATGGCAACGCCCACCGACCTGTTGGCTCAGGTCTCCGCTTCCACCGCGCGTCTCCGAGCCTCGATCGACGCGCTCGGCGAATCGGCCCTGGCCGAGCCGTCCCAGCTGCCCGGCTGGACCCGCGGCCATGTCGTCGCCCACTTGTCCCGCAATGCGGACAGCTTGCTGAACCTGCTGCTGTGGGCGCACACCGGCATCGAGATCCCGCAGTATCCGAGCGTGGCGGTGCGCGACGCCGACATCGAAACCGGTGCGGGCCGCGCGCCCGACGTGCAGCGGGCCGACTTCGCCGCGTCGGCGCATCGCTGGCAGGCCCTGGCCACCACCATGTCCGCCGCCGACTGGGCGGCCGAGGTCCGCAACCGCCAGGGCGGCACCCTCACCGCCGACATCGTCCCGTGGATGCGTCTGCGCGAAACCGAGATCCACCACGTCGACCTCGCCGTCGGCTATACCCCCGCCGACTGGCCGAAGGAATTCGTCGCCCGCCTGCTCCCCGAAACCGTCGCCGACCTGTCGGCCAAGGTCCACCCCGAAGCCACCCCGACCTTCGACATCCAAGCCACCGACACCGACTTCATCGCCACCATCGGCCCCGACCGCCCCCACCACACCGTCTTGGGCCCCGCCACCTCCCTCCTGGCCTGGCTCCTGGGCCGCACCCCCGGCACCGACCTGACCGGCCCCCTCCCCCCACTCCCCGCCTGGAAATAACCACACAAAAAAAATCCGCCTCCTACCGGGGATACCGATAGGAGGCGGATTGTTGTGCGCCCGAAGGGATTCGAACCCCTAACCTCTTGATCCGTAGTCAAGTGCTCTATCCGTTGAGCTACGGGCGCATGGTCTTCAGTTGTACCGGCGAACCGGTGTGGCGGAGGCGAGAGGATTTGAACCTCCGGTCCCCGTGAAGGGACAACTCATTAGCAGTGAGTCCCATTCGGCCGCTCTGGCACGCCTCCTGGAGCCTTCTCTTTCGAGGGCACCGGTCCTTGTCGAACCGCCGGGAATGAAGATTACACGAGCAGTCGTAGGAGTCCAAAACGCCTGGTCAGCTAGCGTAAATTGCTGTCGAACCAGTCGTAGATGCGGGTCTGGGAATCGATACGGATGGCGGCGGCAGCGTCGTCGTCGGGGTCGGGGCGGTCGGCGCGGTGACGTAGGCCGGGGTAGGTGACGGTGAGACTGGCCACATTCGCGCGGGCGGTGGCGTCGCGGAGCTGGTCGACGGCCTCGGGTGGGGTCGCGGGATCGTCGGCGCCGAACAGGCCGAGCCAGGGGGCTTGCAGGCTGGGGGCCACCTCCACCAGTGAGGTGCGCTGGTCGGGGAGCGGGTCGACGATGCCTGCGGCGGCCACGCTCACGGCGGCGCCGATGGGTCGGTTGGTGGCCACGAGGAAGGCGGCCGTGCCCGCGGTGTCGAAACCGAGGACACCGATGGTGTCGGGGAAGACTCCGCGGCGGGTGAGCCAGTCGAAGCCCGCGTCGAAGTCGGCGAACAGTTCGTCGCCGAACACCTCGTGGACGTCGTCGTCGGGGAGACGATCGAACAGGTGCGGGGCGACGACGATCCAGCCCTCCTGGGCAAGCGATCGCATGAGCTCGACGAGCTGGGGCGGGAACTCTCGCGATTCGTGCAGGACGACGATGCCGCCGCGCGCCGTTCGTTCCGGCTCGACGACGGTGATCGGCACCGAGGTGCGCGCGCTGGTTTCGGCGCCACCCGGCTCACCGGCGGACTCCACCGGCCGCAGTGGGGCGACATCGTTGTAAGTGCCCGGCATATTCCCAGCGTAGGCGGCAGAACTGGTCTTGGGTAGGGTGGAGCGGTGACAGCGCGTATCCGGCACGACCTGGCCACCATTCCCGCCTATGTTCCCGGCCGTACCCACCCGGACGCGGTGAAGCTCGCCTCGAACGAGACGACGTTCGGCCCGCTGCCGAGCGCGGCGAAGGCGATCGCGGCGGCGGCCGAGCAGGCCAACCGGTACCCCGACAACCAGGTCACCGAGTTGCGGGCGGCGCTGGCCGAATTCCTCGGTATGAGCGTTGCCAACGTCGCGGTCGGCTGCGGCAGTGTGGCGCTGTGCCAGGAACTCGTGCAGATCACCTGCGATGCCACGACCGACGAGGTGGTGTTCGCGTGGCGCTCGTTCGAGGCGTACCCGATCGTCACCCAGGTGGGCAATGCCACCTCGGTGCCGGTGCCGCTGACCGCCGATCATCGCCACGACCTGGACGCGATGGCCGACGCGATCACGGAACGAACCAAGCTGATCTTCGTCTGCAACCCGAACAATCCGACGGGCACGGCGCACCCACGCGCCGAGCTGGAGCGTTTCCTCGATCGGGTGCCCCCACACGTGCTGGTGGTGCTCGACGAGGCGTATTTCGAGTACCTGCGGTTGCCGGAGACCGACGGTATCGAGATCTGCCGCACCCGACCCAATGTCGTTGTACTGCGGACGTTCTCGAAGGCGTACGGCCTGGCCGGGTTGCGCGTGGGTTACGCCGTCGGGGATCCCGAGGTGATCACCGCGCTGCTGAAGGTGCACATCCCGTTCAGCGTGAACCGGGTGGCCCAGGCGGCCGCGATCGCCTCGCTGGAGGCGTACGGCGAGCTGCTCGATCGCACCGACGTGCTCATCACCCAGCGGGCGCAGGTGCGCGACGCACTGCTGGCCGCCGGGTACGAGGTGCCACCGAGTGAGGCCAATTTCGTCTGGCTGCCGCTCGGTGCGCGCAGCCTGGAATTCGCCGAGGCGAGCGCTGCTGCGGGTGTGCTGGTTCGCCCGTTCGCCGGTGACGGCGTGCGCGTGACCATCGGCGACCCGCATGAGAACGAGCGTTTCCTCGCCTTCGCCACCGCACCGGAGAATACGGCGCGGTTCAGCTGAACCTTGCGCCACTTGCTATTTCGGGCCCAAAGATGGACGGCTGACCGATTACGTCGCGTCCTTCGCGGGCCCGATTCCATATCCCCGCCCTCACCTCGGGTTGTTTGGTCCCCTGGACCCCGGGTATTTGCCGCCACGTAGCTGATCTGGTCAACCCGATCACTGCGTCCCGACTGGTCACCCACAACCCACGCGGACCGTCACCCGGATCGGGATCGACGGCCTCCGCTCCCGGTAGGAGGGATGAAAATGAGCAAGGCAACATTGGATTCGCTGATCGGCGCCACCGCCTATGACGAGCGGGGCGAGAAGATCGGCAAGGTCAAGCAGATCTACATCGACAACAACACGGGCTCCCCGACCTGGGCCGCCGTCTCGACCGGCCTGTTCAGTGCCGACTCGCTGGTGCCGCTGGCGGGCGCCGAACACAAGGCCGACGAGGACACGTTGCGTCTGCACGTCGACAAGGAGCAGGTGAAGTCCGCCCCGCACCTCGACGACGGCGGCCGCATCAGCGCCCAGTCCGAGCAGGAACTGTTCCGCCACTACCACGTGGACCCGCGCTCGGCCGGCTGGAACACCTATGGGCGTCAGCAGATCCGCCCCGGTACCGACGAGCCGATGACCCACGGCAATCCGGCGGCCATGAATCGTGGCACCACCGACGATTCGATGATCCGTTCGGAGGAGCAGCTGCGCGTCGACACCGAAAGCGAGGAGGTCGGCACCGCACGGCTGCGTAAGTACGTGGTGACCGAGGAGCAGACCATCAAGGTCCCGACCACCCACGAAGAGGCGCACATCGTCCGTGAGCCGATCACCGGCGAGCGCACCGGTCGCACCGAGATCGGTGACGACGAGCGCGAGGTGACGCTGCACGCCGACCAGGTGCACGTCCAGAAGGAAGCGGTCCCGGTGGAACGTGTCCGTCTCGAGGTGGACGAGGTCGCCGACGAACAGACCGTCTCCGACACCGTCCGCAAGGAGCGTGTGGAAACCGAAGGCTTCGACGACGACCGTCGCCGGAACAAGCCGTGACGTAAATGCTCTCGCGTAGGCCCCGGTTTCGCACCGGGGCTTAGGCGCGTCCGGGGTCAGATCGCCAGGGCGATCCAGGCCACGACCAGGAGCACACAGAACGCCAACGCCACGTAACTGAGTGCCACTCCGGGCGTGGCCTGACGTTCCGCACCGAGCGCACCCTTCATATAGATCTGGGCGGGCGCGGAGTAGTGCACCTCGGTGGTATGACCGGGGAAGACCTGGACGGAGGCATGGTTACTGCCGTAGCCCATTCCCCATTGCGTCGTCTCGACGGTCAGCATGTGCGTACCCGGCGGCACGGGGACGAAGTTGGCGCCCCACGTGATGTGCGGAACCTCGAACCCGTCGACTCTGACCCGTGCACCGATCCCGAACGCGATCGGCAACTTCCGCGTGTGGACGACGACCCCGGTCTGCCCCGGTACAGCCCGGAACTGCGGAGCCGCGGGAAATGCAGCACCGGTCATGAGAACTCCCCCTCGAAACAACCTGATGCCGGGCGAAAAGCCCGGCGGTGGCGGAGACGGAGGGATTTGAACCCCCGATGGTGTTACCCATGCTCGCTTTCAAGGCGAGTGCATTCGGCCGCTCTGCCACGTCTCCCTGAGCAGAAATACTAGCCGACGCGACCGCGACAACAGATCTCGCACGAACATGGGTAACTCCCCGGGCACGGGCTGCCCCGACCCAACACCATCCGCAAGACGCCAACGCACAGCCCCACGCACTTAGTCTGGCCAAAAGACGCGGAGAGGCGGAACAGCATGCGTGCTATCGAGCTGAACGGGTTCGGTGGGCCCGAGGTGATGGAGTGGACCGTGACGGTCGATCCCGAACCCGGCGCGGGCGAGGTGTTGATCGAAGTCGTTGCGGCAGGGGTGAACCGGGCCGATGTGATGCAACGGCGTGGCTTCTATCCGCCGCCACCGGACGCCAGTTCGGTACCCGGTCTCGAGTGCTCCGGAACCATCGTCGAGCTGGGCCCCGGGGTCACGGACTGGAAGGTCGGAGACCGGGTGTGCGCGCTATTGGCGGGCGGCGGGTACGCCGAGTTGGCGGCCGTGCCGACCACCCAGCTGTTGCCGGTGCCCGAGGAGATGGACCTGGCTGCCGCCGCCGGCTTGCCCGAGGTGGCGGCGACGGTGTGGTCGAACCTGGTGATGACCGCGGGGATGCGCTCGGGGCAGCTGGTGCTGATCCACGGCGGTGGCGGTGGCATCGGTACGCACGCCATCCAGGTGGCGCGCAGGCGGGGCGCGCGGGTGGCGGTGACGGCCGGGTCGGACGCGAAGCTGGCCAAATGCGCGGGTCTGGGCGCCGAAATCCTCGTCAACTACCGCACCCAGGATTTCGTGACCGTGCTCGCCGACGCCGGTGGCGCCGACATCATTCTCGACAACATGGGTGCCGCCTACCTGGAACGCAATGTGGAGGCGCTCGCCCCGCACGGCCGGTTGGTGGTGATCGGGTTGCAAGGCGGCACTACCGGGTCGCTGAATATCGGTGGGCTGCTGCGCAAATGGGGTTCGGTGCATGCCACGAACCTGCGCGCCCGACCACGGGCGGGCGAGGGCAGCAAGGCCGAGGTCATCGCCGCGGTGCGCACGCAGTTGTGGCCGGATGTGGCGGCGGGCGAGATCTTTCCGGTGATCTCGGCAGAACTACCCGTCACCGAAGCCGGTCGCGCCCACGAATTGCTCGACGCACCCGAAACTTTCGGCAAAGTCGTGCTGCGCGTGCGCGACTGAGCGCAAGAACGGCACGGCCTATTCGAGCGAGCTGAGGGCCCGGCCGAGCTGGTCGATTTCGTAGCGCGTGGTGTACGGGGCCAAGCCGATGGTGACGGCCCCGCCCTCGTCGTTGACACCGAGGGCGTCGAGTAATCGGCTGCCGCCGTGCACCCCGCTGACCGTGCCGATGCGGGCGTCGGCCAGTTTGGCCGCCACCTTCTCCGCCTGCATGCCCGCCATCGTGAAGCTGACGGTGGGGATGCGGGTGGAGGCACGGCCGATCACGGTCAGGCCCTCGACCTGCTCCAACACCTGCATGAGGTGGTCGAAGAGCTGATCGTGGTAGTCCTGCAGCGAGGTGATCGAGATTTCGAGGCGCTCGCGGCGGGTGCCGGTGGCGCGCTCGTCGAGTCCGGCGAGGAAGTCGATCGACTGGGTGAGCCCGGCCAGCAGCGCGTACTGGTGCCCGCCCACCTCCAGGCGTTCAGCCCCCTTGGCGTAGGGGTTGAGCGACATCGACGGGATGCGGTCGAGGAAGGCGGGGTCGCGGAACACCAGCGCACCGACCTGCGGGCCGCCCCACGACGGCGCGCTCAGGGCGACCACGTCGGCATTGAGTTCGTCGATGTCGATCAGCGCGTACGGTGCGGCGCCGAACGCGTCGGCGACCAGCAGACCGCCCACATCGTGGACCCGGTCAGCGGCCACCCGAACGGCGGGCGCGGAACCGACGATCGGCGACGCGGCGGTGAGCGCGACCAGGCGCGCGGTCGGCCCGATCAGCTCCTCGAACTGCCACGACGGCATCTCGCACGTCTCGATCTCCACCTCGGCCCAGCGCACGTGCGCGCCGTAGCGGTTGGCGATGCGCAGCCACGGCGCGACATTGGCCTCGTCGTCGAGGCGGGAGAGCACGATGCCCGTGCCGAGACCCAGGCGCGAACTCAGGGACTCGGCCAGCCAGGCGAGCAGAACCGCACGATCGGGACCGAGCACGACGCCGGCCGGATCTCCGCCGACGAGGTCGGCGACCGCCTCCCGGGCGGCGTCGAGGATCGCGCCGCTGCGGGTCGCCGCACCGTGGCGGCCGATGTGGGAAAACGAGGAGGTACGGAAACCCGTTGAGACGGCACGCGATACCGAATCGGGAACCAGCATCCCCGCCTGCGGGTCCAGATGGATCCAGCCGTCGCCCAGGGACGGTATCAGGCCCCGAACCCTCGCGACGTCATAAGTCATGGTGGCCACTTTAAGGGCAGCGGGCGTCGCGGTGTAACCGCGTGGGGGTTTTAGCGCGAAGCCGACACACGCGCAATGATGGGGCTATGACGCACTCGGAGGACACCCCCGAATCCATCGTCGTGATCGGTCCCGACGGTCGGCCGGTCACCGTGCCCGCCGACTCCGACGCCGCGGCCGAATACACCGCGCAGGTGGTCGACGGGGACAAGAAGGCCGACGACGACCGCGACGAGTCGGCCGAGTCGCTGGCCGACATGGTGGAGCAGCCCGCCAAGGTGATGCGGATCGGGACCATGATCAAACAGCTGCTCGAGGAGGTGCGCGCCGCTCCCCTCGACGACGCGAGCCGCTCGCGCCTCAAAGACATCCACAAGTCCTCGGTCCGCGAACTCGAGCAGGGCCTGGCCCCCGAACTGCGCGAGGAACTCGAACGCCTCACCCTGCCCTTCACCGACGAGTCCGTGCCGTCCGATGCCGAACTGCGCATCGCCCAGGCCCAACTCGTCGGCTGGCTCGAAGGCCTGTTCCACGGCATCCAGACCGCCCTGTTCGCCCAGCAGATGGCCGCCCGCGCCCAACTCGAACAGATGCGCCAGGGCGCCCTCCCGCCCGGCATGCACGCGGCCGACGGGAAGGCAGGCCATGGCCATGTCGGCGGCGGGCAGTACCTGTAAGGTCGGGGATCGTGCCCGCTGCTGCCGCTCGTTCCGAATCGGTCTCCGACCAGGGTGACGCGCGTACCGAAGAGAGCCCCGTGCATACCGACGACACACCGACCGAAGCCGAGGTGGCCGACGCGGCCGCCGCCGAACAGACCGCTGACGCCCCGCTGCTGGTGAAGACGCCGATGGTGTCGGATTCGCAGACGTTCCGGCGCGCGTTCAAAGACATGCGCGACGGGTTCCATCAGCGTGAGCTGTGGTTGTCGCTGGGTTGGCAGGACATCAAGCAGCGCTATCGCCGGTCGGTGCTCGGCCCGTTCTGGATCACCATCGCGACCGGTCTGCAGGCGCTGGCGATGGGCCTGCTGTATTCGACGCTGCTGGATCAGCCGATCAGCGAATACCTGCCGTATGTGACGGTCGGTTTGATCGTCTGGAACGTGATCAGCGCGTCGATCCTCGAGGGTTCGGATGTGTTCATCGCCAACGAGGGACTGATCAAACAGTTGCCCTCGGCGCTGAGCGTGCATGTGTATCGCCTGGTGTGGCGCCAGTTCCTGTTCTTCATCCACAACGCGGCGATCTACGCGGTGCTGCTGCTCGCGTTCTCCATCTGGCGCGATCTGGACTGGACGTTGTTGCTGGTTGTTCCGGCGATCCTGCTGCTGTTCCTCAATGCCATGTGGGTGTCGATCGTGTTCGGCATCTTCTCCACCCGCTACCGCGACATCGCCCCGATCCTGGGCTCGATGACGCTGATGCTGTTCGTGCTGACCCCGGTGATGTGGTCGACGAAGGCGCTGGAGAACTCGGTCGGCGGCATGAGCGACCGGGCCAAGCTGATCGAGATCATCCCCACCTTCCACTACCTCGAGATCGTGCGCGGCCCGCTGCTCGGCGAGCCGACCGACTGGCATTCCTGGGCCATCGTCGGCGCGATCACGGTGGTCGGCTGGGTGGTCGCGATCCTGGCGCTCAAGCAGTACCGTGCCCGCGTCCCGTACTGGGTTTAGGAGACTGTCGTGAGCCGTGTGAGTATCGAAACCCATGACGCGTGGGTCGAGTTCCCGATCTTCGACGCCAAGTCGCGGTCGCTGAAGAAGGCCTTCCTCGGTAAGGCGGGCGGCGCGATCGGGCGCAACAGTTCCGACGTGGTCGTGGTCGAGGCGTTGCGCGAGATCAACCTCTCGCTCAAGGAAGGCGACCGGGTCGGGCTCGTCGGGCACAACGGCGCGGGCAAGTCGACGCTGCTTCGCCTGCTCTCGGGCATCTACGAACCCTCGCGCGGCAGTGCGCGCATCCGCGGCCGCGTGGCACCCGTGTTCGACCTCGGTGTCGGCATGGATCCGGAGATCTCCGGCTACGAGAACATCATCATCCGCGGCCTGTTCCTCGGGCAGACCCGCAAGCAGATGCTTGCCAAGATCGACGAGATCGCCGACTTCACCGAGCTCGGTGAGTACCTGTCGATGCCGTTGCGCACCTATTCCACGGGTATGCGGGTGCGCCTGGCGATGGGTGTGGTCACCTCGATCGACCCCGAGATCCTGCTGCTCGACGAGGGCATCGGCGCCGTCGACGCCGAGTTCATGAAGAAGGCGCGCACCCGGCTGCAGTCGCTGGTCGCGCGGTCGGGCATCCTCGTTTTCGCCAGCCACTCCAACGAATTCCTCGCCCAGCTGTGCGATACCGCGATGTGGATCGACCACGGTCGCATCCGCGAGCAGGGCGGCATCGAAGACGTTGTGCGAGCGTATGAAGGGCCCGAGGCGGGTAATCACGTGGCACAGGTGCTTCGCGAGCTGGAAGCCGAGCAGGGCGACAAAGAATTGGAGCAGAATCAGGCATGAGCGGTCACAGTGAGGACGCTGTCCCGGCCGCTGTGCCCGGTGGGTTCAGCATGGCCGATCGGCTCGAGGCGGGGGTTGCCCCGGTGGAGCCCGCCGCCGTGCTGCCCGTGACCGAGGAGCCCGAGCTGCCCGCGGGCGCCGAACCGGCCGATCTGAGCACCGACACCGGACCGGACGCGCGGATCATCGCGGTCGTCGTCACCCACAAGCGCCGCGAACTGCTCGCCGAATCGCTGAAAGTGCTTGCCTCGCAGTCGCGTCCGATCGACCATCTGATCGTCGTCGACAACGCCAACGAGGACGAGGTGGCCGAGCTGGTCGCCCAGCAGCCCATCGAGGCCACCTACCTCGGTTCGCGCCACAACCTCGGCGGCGCGGGCGGTTTCGCGCTCGGCATGCTGCACGCGCTCACCCAGGGCGCGGACTGGGTGTGGCTGGCCGACGACGACGGCCGACCCGACGGCCCGGAAGTCCTCGCGACGCTGATCGATTGTGCGCGCAGGCACAACCTGGTCGAGGTATCGCCGGTGGTGTGCGATATCGACGACCCCGATCGGCTCGCTTTCCCGCTGCGCCGGGGCGTGGTGTGGCGCAGGCGACGCTCGGAGCTCGGCGACGAGGACTTCCTGCCCGGCATCGCGTCGCTGTTCAACGGCGCGCTGATCTCGGCGAAGGCCGTCGACCTGATCGGTGTGCCCGACCTGCGCCTGTTCGTGCGTGGCGACGAGGTGGAGGTGCATCGGCGCCTGGTCCGGTCGGGCCTGCCGTTCGGCACCTGCCTGCAGACCGCCTACCTGCACCCCAACGGTGCCGAGGAGTTCAAGCCGATTCTCGGCGGGCGCATGCACACCCAGTACCCCGACGATCCGGTGAAGCGCTACTTCACCTATCGCAATCGCGGGTACCTGATGTCGCAGCCCGGTATGCGGAAGCTGTTGCCGCAGGAATGGATTCGGTTCTCCTGGTTCTTCCTGGTGACGCGCCGCGATCCGGCGGGCTTGAAGGAATGGTTCCGGTTGCGCTCGCTCGGACGCAATGAGCAGTTCGGCAAGCCGGACCAGCGAGGCCCCCAGAAATAGGGGCATAGTTCCTGGGGCTCGCGACCTAGGATTCGACAGGTGACCTTACGAACGAGTTTCGCGCCCGCCGCTGCCGCCGTTCTCGCGGGCAGTGCGCTGTGCCTGATTGCGCCGGGCACAGCAAGCGCTGATGACACCTGTCAGCTCGGCGTCTCCAATGTCGGCCCCCGCTCCTGCGTGATGAACGAAGTGCGGACGGCCCCGGTGCCCACGCTGGGCAACGGCGTGTGCTTCGGCATCGTCAACGTGGGCGGCACCGCGTTCGACGGACCGCTCAACGACCCGAGCGTGGCGCCCGGCGCCACCCACAGCATCTCGCTGCGCATCTCGCACGGCCTGCTCGGCAACATGGCGCCTGCCCTGCTCACCTGCGATGTGAACGTCATCGTCGACTGGCGGAACCTGGACAACGGCGTCACCGGCTCCATGACGCATTTCGTCCCCGCCCGGCACAACAGCACCTACCCGTTCCAGGTGATCGCCCCCACCGGTCCCGGCCGGTTCCAGCTCACCGTGCGCACCGACCGGCCGAGCCTGCCCGCTTCGACCGAGGTCGTCGTTCCCTGACCTGCGTCGATGCCGCCGGCGAGCTGATCGGGCGCTCGCCGGCATAAATCAGTTGTGCGGTGTCGCGGGTATGCGGCACAGTAGGAGCAACGTTGGAGAGGAGGTGGATGTCCGTGAGTACAGACGTGTGGATTGCCGTGCCCGGGGTGCGCGATGGCGCCCCGACTGCTCCGGACATCACCTCTACTCGCTGAGCCCGACGTCGGGCTCGGCGCCCGACGAAGGACTTCTACCGATGGTCGACTACGACCTGCTCGTCCCTTACGGCTGGACCGAAGCCGTAGCTTCCGAATATCTCCCACTGCTCGGCGATCTCGTGCCCGCACGCATCGTCCGGATGGATCGAAGCGAATGCGATGTGGTCGCACCGGGCGGCCCGTCTCGTGCCGCCTGTCCGCGTGACATCACCGGCTTGTGCACCGGCGACTGGGTCGGTCTCGATGCCGAAGGCACTGTGCGCCTGCTGCTTCCGCGCCGTTCGGCGATCATGCGATCGTCGGTGTCGGGGCGCTCCGTCGCCCAGGTGCTCGCCACCAATGTCGACACCGTGCTGATCTGCAGTGCCGCCGACGGTGACGTCGATCTGGGACGGATCGAGCGCATGCTCGCCCTCACCTGGGAGAGCAATGCCCAACCCGTGGTCGTGCTCACCAAAGCCGATGCGGCGGATCATCTTCCGCTCGACGAGGTGCGCGCGGTCGCGCCGGGGGCGACGGTGCTCGCGGTGAGTGCCGCCGCCGAGACAGGGCTCGATGTGCTCACCGCCGTGCTGCACGGCACGGTTGCCTTGATCGGGCCGTCCGGCGCGGGCAAGTCGACCCTGGCCAATGCCCTGCTCGGCGCGGAAGTGTTCGCCACCAACGCCGTTCGCGCGGTCGACGGCAAGGGCCGCCATACAACGGTCCACCGGGAACTGCGACCGCTCCCCGGCGGCGGCACCCTCATCGACACACCGGGTCTACGCGGTATCGGCCTCTACGACGCCGCCGACGGTATCGGCAAGACCTTCAGCGACATCGAATCCCTCGCCGCTGATTGCCGTTTCGCCGACTGCGCGCACGAGACCGAACCGGGCTGCGCGGTCCAGGCGGGCATCGCCGACGGCACCATCACCGAGCGCCGCCTCACCAGCTACCGCAAGCTGGCGAAGGAGAACGAGTGGATGGCCGCGCGCACCGACAAGCGACTGGCCGCCGAACGCGAACGCGCCTGGCGCAGCATCGCCAAGCAACACCGCAAGCAGTACCGCGAACGCGGCTACCGCTGACCTAGCCGATCACCACACGCTGGTGGCGGAAGCCTCTCGGGCGATGCCGCCACCAGCGCGTGGTGATCTCGGTCAGCTGGGGTCGATGCCGTAGAGGCGGGCCCAGTTCTCACGGCTGGTGAGTTCGGGGACCGCCGCGCGGTATTCGGCCTGGAGCCTGGGGAGTTCGCGGCGGAGTTTGCGCAGCGTGCGGTAGGTGCGGATGAGCAGAGCGCGGGCACGGGCCTTGTCGCGGCGGCGCACGCGCACACCCGACTGGGAGGCGTCGGTGACGACCACGTGGTCGAACAGGCCCACATGCCACCAGTGCGCGTCCTCGCGGGTGACACCGATCAGGCCGTGCTGGGTGCGCCCGGTCCACTGCATGATCGCGCGCTTGATGAGCACGAGGGTGATGCGGCTCGGCTCACCGCTCGCCCGGCGGACCTGGATCTCGGCGGAGTTCACCGGTGGGGTCGCGGCGGGGTGCTTGATGGTCTCGGGGTAGTCGTTGCGGGAGGTGCGGGCCGCGGCCAGCGCCTCGATTCCGCCGTCGCGCAACACCTTCGGACCCTTCATGAAGTCCTCGATGCCCTGCAGGGTGGTGTGCACCAGGCCGTACTGCATGCCGACGAGGTGTTCGGCGATGTAGCGGAAGAAGTCCTTGGTGATGGCCTTGCCGTCGAGATCGGTGTGCAGGGCGCCGACGATGAGCGAGTTGCGCGTGGAGAAGTAGCGCGCCCAGTCGTCGTAGTCCTTCCAGTAGAAGTCGGCGTGCCAGACGGCGGCGTTGGGCAGGGTGACGGTGACGAAACCGTGCTCGCGGGCCCGGATGCCGTATTCGACGTCGTCCCACTGGAAGAAGATCGGGACCGGAAGGCCGATCTTCTTCACCACCTCGGCCGGGATCAGGCAGGTCCACCAGGCGTTGTAGCCGGCGTCGACGCGGCGCTCCTGGTTCTTCTTGAGCATGGAGGTGTTGCGCAGCGCCTTGGGCACCTTCTGCCCGTGCTTGAGCTCACCCAGGCGCACGTCCTCGGCACCCACGTTGAGGTAGTCGGGGTTGAGCAGGAACAGCATCTGCGCGCCGACCAGCGTCGGCTCGACGGTCAGGTTCGCGAAGGCCTGCAGGCGAAGGACGGTCTCGGGCTCGCAGAGGATGTCGTCGTCCATCAGGATGACGTCGGCGTGCTCGTTGGCCGCCGACACCTCGTACAGCCCACGGGTGAAGCCGCCCGCGCCACCGAGATTGGGCTGACGGATGTAGCGCAGCTTGTCGCCGAAATCGGGACGGACCTGCTGGAACAGCGGCCGGTTCTCGACCGGGTCGGTGCCCTGGTCCACGACGTAGACCGCGTCGATGGCGGCCAGCACCGTGGGGTCCGAGGCCAGCGCGGCGACGGTGTGGGCGCAGTCCTCGGCCCGGTTGAAGGTGCAGATCGCGATGGCGACCGGGCGAACCGTCTCGGGCGCCTTGGCGGTCCAGGTGAGCTCGGTGATGTCGAGCTCACCGCCGAGCGCGTCGAACTCGAGCCACAGCGCGCCACCGTCGACGTACTGGTCCAGCGGTGCGGACAGGCTCACGAACCCGCTGCTGGTCGCCACCAGCGAGGCGACGATACGGCGGTGGCCCGCGATATCGGAGGCGACCAGGCGCACATTCGCCTTGTTCCCCACCTGCAGATTCGCGGTGGCGGTCACCTCGGTGACGGTGGTCCAGCGCTGCCAGTAGCTCGCGGCGAACCGGCCGAAGTAGGTGTTGGTGTGCGCGGTCGCGCCCTTGGGCAGGTGCAGCGACAGGCGCTCGCGGATGGCGGCACCCCCCTTGACCACGGCGTAGAGCTCGTCGCTCACCCGGGCCGACGGGCCGGTGAAGATGCCCCTGGCCAGGACCAAGCGTTCGGGTGCCGAGTGTTCACCACGCAGTGACGCGGGTGCGGCCTCGTGCCGTTCGTTCGATTCGGTCACGACTCGAGTAGCCGACTGCTCCATGAAGTCCTCGAAATTCTCGGTATCGACTGCGCCGACGCAAGCAGTCACGTAAGGAAAGGGCGGCGCGGCGGGCGGGGTGAGGATATCAATCACCGCCGGGCCGGGCGCCGTCAGTGAGGGGTAACAGCACCCCGCGCGTGTTGCTCACCGGTTGCCTCGGCGCCGGTGAACACGAATTTGTCGTAGGCCCAATAACGGAATATGACAGCAAGCGTCTGGCCGATGACGGTCGCGGAAATGTTGTCCGACAGCGGCGACGACAGATCGAGCACATAGCGGGAAAAGCCGAGGCAGCCCAGTTGCAGGCCGATCGCCACGACATTCACCAGCGCGTACAACAGGTATTCGCGCCCGGCGCTGCCGGACTTCTTGTGCGCGAAGGTCCACCACTTGTTGCCGAAGTAGGTGACCACCGTCGCCACGACGATCGCGACGACTTTCGCGGTGAGCGGGGAGTGATAGAGCACACCTTCGGACAGCGACAATCCGCCGCCCCAGAACACCAGCAGGTTGTACGTACCGGCGTCGACGAGGAAGCCGACCGCGCCGACGACGAGGAACGCCGCCCCCTGCCGCAACGCCGTCGTCACCTTCGTCAGCAGCGAAGCGGGGGCGGGCTCGGATAGATCAGGGTGGGACACGGGCCGACGGTACACCGAGGACCGGCGTGTCCCCGAGTTACGCTCGGCGAACCGGATGAGCGCCGAAGACCTGTGCTGTGTACCCTCCCGGTGACCCTTTAACTGCCTACATCTGAGGATTGACCCGGGTGGACTCCACCGAGCTTCGCATTGCCGCCGTGGTCCCCTGCCACAACGAAGAGGCCGCGGTCGCCAAGGTCGTCGCCGACCTGAAGGCCGCCGTGCCGGGGATCGTCGTCTACGTCTACGACAACCTGAGCACCGACCGCACCGCCGAATGCGCCCGTGAGGCCGGGGCGATCGTGCGCTACGAGAACACCAAGGGCAAGGGCAATGTGGTTCGCCGCGCCTTCGCCGATATCGAGGCCGACGTCTACCTGATGATCGACGGCGACGACACCTACGAGGCGTCGGCCGCACCGCTGATGATCAAGACCCTGCTCGAGGGCCCCTACGATCACGTGCTCGGAGTGCGCAAGCAGGACGAGGACACCAACGCCTACCGGTCCGGGCACGAGACCGGCAACAAGGTGCTCAACGGCGTGGTCGGCAAGGTGTTCGGCGACAATGTCGAAGACATGCTGAGCGGCTTCCGGGTGTTCTCGCGCCGCTTCGTCAAGAGCTTCCCCGCCGTCTCCCGTGAGTTCGAGATCGAGACCGAACTGACCGTGCACTCGCTGCACCTGCGGGTTCCGCAGACCGCAGTGCAGGTGGGTTTCCGTGACCGCCCCGCGGGCAGCGAATCGAAGCTGCGCACCTACCGCGACGGCACCAAGATCCTCGCGCTGATCCTCGGCCTGGCCCGCCACGAACGCCCGGTCGCCTTCTACGGCCTGTTCGGCACGCTGGCCCTGCTGTTCTCGGTGATCCTCACCGTGCCGATCGTGATCGAGTTCTACAACACCCACGAGGTGGCGCGGTTCCCGACGCTGTTCTTCGCGTTCACCCTGATGCTGCTCGGCTGCCTTGCCTGGACCGCGGGGCTGATTCTCGACGGCATCCGCCGGTCGCGGCACGAAGCGGCGCGGCTGGTGTATCTGCGGTATTCGGCCGTCGGCGAGAGCACGGACATCGCGGCCGGAGACCGTCGGTGACCAGCACCGTCGAACCGGAAACCGTCGCCGCCGAACAGGTACCCGCGACCGAGCGCAAAGACCGCCTGCCCGCCACGGTCCGCTCGCTGACCGGCCGCTTCGGTGCCGCGACGGTGGCGTTCGCCGTGCTCGCGACGGTGTTCGGCGCGCTGTTCGCCGTGCTCACCCCCGCGTTCTGGGGCCACGACGAGATCACCCAGTTCGGCCGCGCCTACCAGGTGGCGCACGGCGGGGTGTTCCCACAGCGCATCCACGACGATCGCGGCGTCGCCTACGGCGGGCAGATCCCGGTGAGCATCGACGAGCTCATGGGCTACGCCTTCCGCGACTACAACGACAACCCCGAGGAACCGGGCGCGATGGTCGCCGACCCCGGCGCCTACGACCGGCTCGCCGGTGCCGACATCTCCTCGGCGACCCGGCCGATGTGGTTCACCAACACCGCCGCCTACTCCCCCGTGCCGTATGTGCCTGCCGCCGTCGGCATCCGGGCAGGCGAGGCGCTCGGCCTGAACATCGGCGGGATGTACCTGCTCACCCGCCTGGCCGGGTTGGCGGCCTACCTCGCGGTGGTCGGGTTCGGGCTCTACGCCTTGCGGCAGCGGCGCAGCCAGTGGCTGGTGTTCACCGTGGCCGTGCTGCCGATCGCGCTGTTCCAGGCGGGCACCGTCACCGCCGACACGCTCACCAACGCGCTGGCCATTCTGGTGTCGGCGCTGCTGGTGAAGGCGCTGTTCATCGGTGACCGGCTGAGCAAGCCCGAGACCGCCGCCCTGCTGGCCGCCACGATCGCGCTGCCGCTGAGCAAACCCGCCTACGTGCTGCTGGCCATGCTGATCGTGGTCGTGCCCGCCGAACGCCTCGGTTTCACCGGCAAGCTGAAGGTGCTGCCGTGGGTGTTCGCGGTCACCGGCGGCACGCTGTTCCTGGTCTGGACCAAGATCGCCGCACCGACCGGCGACGGCATGAGCCTGATGCGCCCGCCGCACCAGTGGGGTCAGGTGCGTCCCGGTGACCAGCTGCGCGGGATCCTCGGCGACCCGCTGCAGTTCGTGCACACCTTCGGCGAGAGCATCGCCCTGCGCGATCACCGCTGGTTCAACCAGTTCTTCGGCGAACTCGGCTTCGCCTACGTCGACGCGCCGGCGCTGACGATGCTGGCCTGCCTGATCGCGTTCGCGGTGAGCTTCGGCATCGCCGACCTGCTGACCAGCACGCTGCGCCGCACCCTGATCGTCGCGGCGACGGTGCTCGCCAGCGTGGCGATGGTCTACGTGACGCTGTACATGTCGTTCACACCGGTGGACTACTACATCATCGACGGCGTGCAGGGCAGGTACTTCGTGCCGCTGGCCATCCTCGGTATCGCGGTGGTGATCCGCTGGGTCCCGCTGCGGTTGCGCGATGCCGACGGTGTCGTCCCGACCCGCGGGCCGGGACTCACCGTGGCCTGCGCGTCGCTGATCGCGCTGATCGCCGCTGCCGCAACGTATTACACCGTCGTCTGGGGCTGACCCCGCGGACGACGGTGTAGTCCGTCAGAGTTTCTGCTCGCCCGCCGCCGCGTAGGCGCGTTCGGTGTCGGCCTTCTTCGGCCGCCACCAGTCCTCGTTCTCGCGGTACCAGGTGATGGTGTCGGCCAGCCCGGCCCGGAAGTCGCTGTAGCGCGGTGACCAGCCCAGTTCCGTGCGCAGCAGGCTCGCGTCGATCGCGTAGCGCTGGTCGTGGCCGGGCCGGTCGGTGACGTGGTCGAAATCGGTGGGATCGCGATCGAAAGCTTCCAGAATCAACTGCACGACGGTGAGATTGTCGAGTTCACCATCGGCACCGATGAGATAGGTCTGCCCGATTCGGCCGCGCTCGAGAATGTCCCAGACCGCGCGATTGTGATCGTCGACGTGAATCCAGTCGCGCACCTGATGACCGGCACCGTACAAACGCGGGCGCACGCCGTCGATCAAATTGGTGATCTGGCGTGGGATGAATTTCTCCACGTGCTGATACGGGCCGTAATTGTTGGAACAGTTCGACAGCGTGGCGCGCACTCCGAAGGAACGGGTCCAGGCGCGCACGAGCAGATCGCTCCCCGCTTTCGTCGCCGAATACGGGCTCGACGGGTTGTAGGCCGTTGTTTCGGTGAAGGCGGGGTCGTCGGGGGTGAGGTCGCCGTAGACCTCGTCGGTGGAAACGTGGTGGTAGCGCACGTCGTGGCGGCGCACGGCCTGCAGCAGGGAGTAGGTGCCGACGATATTGGTCTGCACGAACGGCCACGGTTCGGCGAGCGAGTTGTCGTTGTGGGATTCGGCGGCGAAATGCACGACCGCGTCGACACCGCTGACGAGATTGTCGACGAGGTCGAGATCGGCGATGTCGCCGTGGACGAATTCGATGCGGTCGGCCACCGGATCGAGCGACGCGCGGTTTCCGGCGTAGGTGAGCGCGTCGAGGACGGTCACCGCTACGTCGGGGCGCGTGGCCACCGTCTGCTGGACGAAATTCGCACCGATGAATCCGGCCCCGCCGGTAACGAGCACTCGCACGTCGACAACGATACGTGCTCGCGATCGGGGACAGAAAGCGAACCGGCACTCGCCCAGGTAGAAACAGTCACGGTATTTACACCGTGATGTCCGTCACACCGGGCGCGTTCAGGTTACGGCCCGGGGTCTGCTTTCCTGAGAAAAACCCTAGTCGGCACTCAGGTTTCTAGGTGCGCACCGGCCCTGGGGTATCAACGGTGAACAGAATTTGAATAGAAGTACACAGGTGGTTCACCGCTCGTTAGCTGCGGGGGCTTTTGATCATCGGGTCCCCTCCGAACGCTCCAACATCGAGGTTCAACAAAAATGCTGATGAGGAAATTCGCCGCCACTTCGGCGCTGCTGATCGCTGCCATGGGCGTCGCCGCCGGCACCGCGCACGCCGAAGAGGCCCCGGCCGCCGCTGCGCCGATCAACTACACCGCCGAAATCGTCGAGGACTCGAAGGCCGTCGTCACCACCGACGCCGGCTCGATGGTCGTCGAGGACAATGTCCTGAAGATCAAGGCGGCCGACGGCACCGTCGTCGCGGGCACCCCGCTGGCGTTCCGCATCGAAGAGCACGAGCTCCCGATCGTGGCCGAGATCTCCGGCAACACCGCCACCCTGACCCCGGTGATGGACCCGGCCAAGGCCGTCTACAAGCCGGTCGCCCTGCCTTACGAGGCGCAGGCGCCCTGGAAGTCCGAGTACGACCGTGAGGTCGCGGCGTTCAACCGTCTGAAGGACACCATCTCCGTCGGCGCCACCATGGGTGCCCTCGTCGGTGGCCTCGGTGGCGCGGCTGTCGGCTGCATCGCCGGTGCCGGTGCCGGCCTGGTCCTGACCGGTGCCCTCCTGGCCCTGTTCGGCGCGGGCCCGCTGGCCGGCTGCATCGCCGGTGCCGCCGCTGTCGGCTTCCTCGGTGTGCTGGCCGGTCAGCTGTTCATCACCGCTCCGGTCGCCATCGGTGCGGCGATCCAGTACTTCGCCACCGTCACCTCGCCGTTCACCCCGCCTGCCAAGTAATTCCGGTTCCGAACGTGCGATAACCGCACTCGCGTAAGCACATTCGCGAGCAGATACACCAGGTGCCCCGCCGCGACTCGACAGAGTTGCGGCGGGGCACCTGTCGTTTCGAGGTCAGGCGGTGCGGGCACGCTCGGCGGGCGCCACCGCTTCCCGCACGAACTTGGCGACTCGTCCGAGCGCCGAACGGCTCTCCGGCATGTCCGGCAGGATGCTCATGAAGGCGTGCACCTGGCCCCGCCACAGCTCGAGTGTGTGCGGCACACCCGCCGCACCGAGCCGATGGGCCATGAGTTCGCAGTCGTAGCGCAGCAATTCGTCCTCGGCCGCGATCAGCAGTACCGGGGGCAAACCGGCCAGGTCGGCATTGACCGGTGAGAGCTTGGCGTCGAGCGGGCCCTCGTGCTCGGCACCGAGGCGGACCACGGCCTCCAGCCCGGCCAGCGGAATGTAGGCGTCGCGGCGCACATTCACGTAGTCCTTCTTCGCCCGGTAGTCCAGATCGAGCAGCGGACTCAAGCCGACGAGACCCGCGGGCAGCGGCAATCCGATGTCGCGGGCGCGCAGCGCGGTGGCGAAGGTGAGGAACCCGCCCGCCGAGTCACCGGCGAAGACGATGCGGCCCGGGTCGGCGCCGTGGCGCAGCAGCCAGCGGTAGGCCAGCACGCAGTCGTCGATGGCGGCGTCGATCGAACCCGGCAGCTGACGGTATTCCACATTGAGCACCGGCAGTCCGGTCCGCCTGGCCAGACCGGCGGCGACGGCACGATGGGTCGACAATCCGCAGACGGCGAAACCGCCACCGTGCAGATACAGCAGCGCGCCGTGACGCAGCGCCCGCGAGGCGCCCGCGGGACGGATCATCTCCATCTTGAATCCGTCGAGCTGGATCTGTTCGCGCTCGATACCCGTCGGTTCGGGACGCAGGCGCGCGAGCAGGTCGACGGCGATTCCGCCGATGGGGATGGTTGTCCGGTTGATGGGGACGGTGCGCAACAGCGGTCCGACGACGCCGACGCAGGCACCCATCAGCACGCGCGACGCGGTGCTCGTCCGCCCGGAGTTGACGACGATTCCCGCCGCCTTCGGACTGGTGGTGACCCTGGGGGCAGCGGGGACGATCCCGCCCAACACACCGGGCCTGCCGATCTTCGAGGCTTCCATCGCGCACCTACCTCACACTGGCGCGTCGACTCGATGGCCCGGGTGCGAGCCCCGGATCGGATGTCGACGCTGACATCTAACACAGTGATGTTTCACACATCGACGCTCACATAATCAGATGAACGCCGTCGTGTCCCAGTTATCGACCGACACACCCGGTCGCGAAACGTTCGTGATCAATTCGTCCACGTGTCGGAACCTCCCCGACTCCTGCGACGCCGGAACTGGCAGACTTGCCACCTATGCGCGGAATCATCTTGGCGGGCGGCACCGGATCGCGGCTGCACCCGATCACGCGCGGGGTGAGCAAGCAGCTCGTCCCGGTCTACGACAAACCGATGGTCTACTACCCCTTGTCCACCCTCATGTTGGCAGGGATCGACGACATTCTCGTCATCACCACGCCGGAGGATGCCGAGGCGTTCACCCGGTTGCTCGGTGACGGCAGCCAGTTCGGGGTGTCGATCAGCTACGTGGTCCAGCCCGAACCCGACGGCCTGGCCAGGGCTTTCGTGCTCGGCGCCGACCACATCGGCACCGAACCCGCCGCGCTCGTGCTCGGCGACAACATCTTCCACGGCCCCGGCCTCGGCGCCAGCCTGCACCGCTTCCACGACATCGACGGCGGCGCGGTGTTCGCCTACTGGGTGAGCGACCCCACCGCCTACGGCGTGGTGGAGTTCGTGGACGGTCGCGCGGTCTCCATCGAGGAGAAGCCGAAGGTGCCGCGCTCCAACTACGCCATCCCCGGTCTGTACTTCTACGACAACGACGTGGTCGAGATCGCGCGCGAGCTGCGTCCCTCGGCGCGCGGGGAGTACGAGATCACCGACATCAACCGCGCCTACCTCGAGCAGGGCAGGCTCAGCGTCGACGTGCTCGCGCGCGGCACCGCCTGGCTCGACACCGGCACCTTCGACTCGCTGCTCGACGCCGCCAACTACGTGCGGACCATCGAGGAACGCCAGGGCCTCAAGATCGGGGTGCCCGAGGAGGTGGCGTGGCGGCGCGGCCTGATCTCCGACGACCAGCTGTGCGAACTGGCCGAACCGATGGTTCGCTCCGGCTACGGCCGCTACCTGCTCGACCTGATCGACCGCGGAAAAGACTGGTAGCGCATGGAGATCCGTGAACTGGCCATCCCCGGCGCGTGGGTGGTCACCCCCCGCCTGCTCGGCGACGACCGCGGCATGTTCTGCGAGTCGTTCAAAGCCTCGGAGTTCGAGAAGGCCACCGGGCGGCCCTTCGACCTGCACCAGGTGAACACCTCGGTGTCGGCCGCGGGAGTGCTGCGCGGCATCCACTACACCGAGGACCCGCCGGGCCAGGCCAAGTATGTGACGTGTGTGCGCGGCGCCTTTCTCGACGTGGTCGTCGACCTGCGACCGGGTTCGCCCACCTACGGCCACTGGGACAGCGTGCTGCTCGACGACGTGGACCGCCGCTCGGTGTTCCTGTCCGAGGGTCTCGGTCACGCCATCCTCTCGCTGGAGAACTACTCGACGGTGACCTACCTGTGCTCGCTCGAGTACACCCCCGAATTCGACCGCGACCTGGACGCTTTCGACCCCCGGCTGGCCATCGACTGGCCGACCGAGGGCCGCGACGGCCGCCCGCTCACCTTCATCCGCTCCGCCAAGGACCAGGCAGCGCCGCGGTTCGCCTGATACGCCGAAAGGCACCACCGTGCATGGTGGTGCCGTTCAGCGCTTCGGATCAGACCGTCTGGAGCACCTTCTCCTCCTCGACCACCGGCGCGTCGGTGATCCGCTTGCGCGGCCAGAAGACCGTGAGCGCGACCAGTGCGCCGAGCACCGTGACACCGGCGGCGAACTCGAGGCCGGGGCGGTAGGTGTCGAGCATCTGCTGCGGCGAGGTGCCGTGCGCGGCGCCGGAGGTGACGATGGCGGTGGTCACCGCGAGCACCACGGCCGCGCCGACCTGCATGGAGGTCTGCAGCACGCCGGCCGCCAGGCCCTGCTCCTCGTCGTCGATACCGCTGGTGGCCTGCACGTTGATGGCGGGGAAGCCGACCCAGCCGATACCGATCAGCAGGACCGCGGGCAGCAGCACGGTCAGGTAGTCGGGTGCGGTGTCGATCCGCAGGAACAGCAGGTAGCCGACGGCCATCACCGACATGGTCACGGCGATCACCGGGCCGGTGCCGAAGCGGTCGATCAGCTTGTCGGAGAAGAACGCCGAGGCGACGACAAGGATGCCGACCGGCAGCAGCGCCATGGCGAGCTTCAGCGGCGACCAGCCGAGGGTGTCCTGCAGGTACAGCGTGACGATGAACTGCCAGCTGAAGTACGAGCCGGCGACCGCGATGATGGCCAGGCTGGCCCGCACCAGCGACACCTTGCGCAGGATCCCGAGCCGGACCAGCGGGTGGGCGACACGCTGCTCGGTGACGACGAACGCGGCGAACAGGGCGACCACGGCGATGAACGAGACGACGGTCCGTGCCGAGGCCCAGCCGACCTCGGGCGCGGTGACCACGGTGTAGACCAGCAGCAGCATGCCCGAGGTGGACAGCAGCGCGCCGAGCAGATCGTGGCCGCCTTCCTCGGCCTTGCCGTCCTTGGGGATCAGCACGAACGCCGAGATCAGCGCGGCGACGGCGATCGGAACGGGCAGCAGGAAGGTCCAGCGCCAGCCGACGCCGGTCATCAGGCCGCCGAAGAGCAGGCCCATGGAGTAACCGCCCGCGCCGAACACGGTGTAGATGGACAGCGCCTTGTTGCGCGCCTTTCCTTCGGCGAAGGTGGTGGCGATGATCGACAGGCCGGTCGGCGCGGTGAACGCGGCGGCCAGACCCTTGATGAAGCGGGTGACGATCAGCAGCGTCGGGTCGCTGACCAGGCCACCGATCAGGGACGCGACCGCGAAGACGGCCAGGGCGATGAGGAACACCTTGCGGCGCCCGAGCAGGTCGGCCGTGCGACCGCCGAGCAGCAGCAGACCGCCGTAGCCGAGGACGTAACCGCCCACGAGCCACTGCAGAGTGGAGGTGGACATATCGAGTTCGGCGCCGATGGAGGGCAGGGCGACGCCGATCATCGAAACATCGAGACCGTCGAGGAACAGAACAATGCACAGGGTGATCAGCAGGCCCCAGAGGCGAGCGGACCACCGGGTCGGGTCGGTCGCCTCGGCGGCCGAGAGCGTTGCTGGCGAAGTCATGCGGAGGACATTACATGCATGCGCATTTAATGCCAACACATTTAATGCAGTTGCATGGATCGAGTGGGCGCACTAAGATGGCCGCATGTCGAACCCGGCCAACACAGCTCGGCGCAACGAAGCGCCCACCGAGCTGGTGGGCCAGTGGCGCGCATTGCTCGACCGGCACGCCGCCGTGAGCTGCGCACTGGAGAAGGCGCTTCAGAACGAACACCGGATCGGACTCAGCGAGTTCGAGATCCTCGACCGTCTAGTCGACGCGGCTTGCGAGAAGTACCGCATGACCGACCTGTCCGGCGACATCTACCTGAGTCAGAGCGCACTCTCGCGCGCCGTGGCCCGGCTCGAACGCGACGACCTGGTCGAACGCATCACCTGCGACGGCGACCGGCGGGCGTGTTTCGTCAAGCTCACGGAAAAGGGCAGGGCGGTCTACGACCAGGCCCTGCCCACGCACCGTTCGGTGCTCACCGACTCCTGGTAGGAGCTACACCGTCGCGCTCGCCGCGGCGGTAATGTCGGCGAAAGCGGCTCGGTAACGGTCGAATTCGACCGGCTTGTCGAGATAGACCGAACCGGCGAAGGTCTCCACGTAGACCACCGGCGGTTCCTGCTTGTCGACCGCGTTGTCACCGTCGAAATCGAGCACGGTGAACCGGCCCGACTCGAGCCCGGCGTGGTAGCCGCAGTCGTCCGGGATCACCCGGATGTCGACGGTGTCGCGTTCGGCCAGCTCACGCAGCCGCGCACGCTGACCGGCGAGCACCCGATCGTCACCGATCCGGCGCGTCAGCACCGCCGCGGCGAGCACCACCCGCAGCCGCAACGGCGAGCCCGCCCTGGTGAGCAACGCCTGCCTGGCCGCGCTCACCCGCAGCCGCCGTTCCAGGTCGGCGTCGGTGAGTTCGGGAACCGTGCGTTCGAGCAGCGCCCTGGTGTAGTCCTCGGTCTGCAACAGCGCCGGGACCAGGCCGTCCTCGTAGATCGACAGCTCGGCCGCCGCCTCTTCGAGCCCGATGTAGACCTCGAAACCCTCCGGAATCACATCGCCGTAACTCGTCCACCATCCCCTTGCCTTGGTTTCGCGAGCCAGCGCGGCCAACGGTTCCACCTGGTCGGCGGGCGCGCCGTACACCTTGCACATGGCCTCGACATCGAGGCTGCGCAGCGATGTCTGCCCCGTTTCGATCCGCCAGATCTTCGCTTCCGACCACTCGAGTTGCGCCGCCGCGGTTCTGGTGGTCATCCGCGCACGATTGCGCAGGTCACGTAAGTGCCTGCCCAGCTGCCTGCGCGGCATGGTCGAACCGGTGACGCCCTGCGGTGAAGCCATACTTCCCCCCTGTATCCAAATCCGGCCTCCCCCTTGTCCTCTGGAGGCCGCCGTTCGCAGCTGACGCATCATCAGATCTGCGGACGGATTGTTTCACAATGAATCGGACACCGCGCAAGACCTACTTCTTCTTCCGGAACCGCCAGAACTGAACGGCGCGAACATCTTCGGACAACTGATTCACCGGTTCTGCCACATCGGACAGTGCTTGGAACAGTCCGTCGGCGAGTTCGCTGATGTGCTCGACCCGGCCCGCGAGCCGGGCGGCGTTGTCGGCGAATTCGAGCATCAACCGCACCGACGCGGCGATGGTGAGCCCGAGCGGAACGGCCACGAGGGCGGCGAGCACACCGAGCACCGCCGAGGCCTTCCACATCAGCACCGTCAGCGCGATCGGCAGGCCGATCGCGAAGGAGATCACGCACAGGATGTAGGCCAGCGGCAGCAGCGTGCGGGTCGCGGGCCTGCGGAATTGCACGTCGAGCAGGGAGCGCAGCGCCTCGGCGCCCCACTGGGTGGCCGAGCGGGTGCTGCGGAACGGATCGTCGAAGCCCGCGTCGCGCGCGAGCCTCATCTCCTCGGTCTCTTCGGAGTCCTCGGCCTGCTCTCGCGAACGCGACGCCGTACGCTTCACGTCGGCCTCTTTCCAAGAGAGCCAGCGGGATTCGGCCTCGAACTCCTCGGCCTCCGGCTCACCGGCCGGGGTGGTGTTCGGCACGTCGGTCATGGTCCGAATCCTGCCCGCTTTCCGACGACACGCCAACACCACGGGGACCGAACCTGCGATAGCGAAGGTTCGTCGAATGAGACGAAGCAGACACTCTCGATTATTTTTCGGAATCCGCGTAACAACTCGGCCACCTTGGGCCGATACGCCCATGAACGCAGGAACAGAGCTCTTCGGGGAATGGAGAACACAGTGCGCACGACGTTTCCGACCAACACTATGGCCGCCGACAAGGGTGCCGCCGCGCTGGACTACGCCGCGCGGGGTTGGAACGTCGCCGAAACCACCAACGGCCTGTGCCTGGTGACCGACGAGAACGTTTCGGCCATCGAGATCACCGGTGAGATGGCAGGCGAGGTCCGCCGCTTCCTGCGCGCCAACAACCTGTCCGGCCCCGTGATCGAGATCCCCGGCGCCGAGCGTCGCGAGATCCACCTGGTGACCGGCGTCGCCAAGGCCACCATGGCCATCGCCGCGATGCGCGAGGCCGGTGTGCTGGTGCACACCGACGGTGCGAGCATCCCGCTGCCGCCCACCCAGCTGGCCGCCGGTTCGGCGTCGTGGGGCGTCGCCCCGTCCGAGGCCCGCTGGATCCCGCCGGTCGTCGCGCTCGGTGCCGCCGTGCGCGCCGCCGCCACCCGCAAGCGCGCCACCCTGACCGTGGCCTGCTGAGGCAGCTTTCCACAGCCAACCCGCGACCGCGACGGATCCCCACGTCGCCTCGCGGGTTTTCTGCGTTTCCCGGTGCCGAGCGGTTGGGGTGGAGTAGGCATGAACCATGGCTCCGCGTTCGTTGCTTCGCACCTGTCCGCTCTGTGAGGCCGTCTGCGGCCTGAGCATCACCCTCGACGACAACGACCGGGTGCTCTCGGTGCGCGGCGACCGCGACGATCCGTTCAGCAAGGGCTTCATCTGCCCGAAGGGCGCCGGTTTCGGCAAGCTCGACGACGACCCCGACCTGGTCACCACTCCGCTCATCCGCGACGGCGCCGACTTCCGCCCGTCGAGCTGGGACGAGGCGTTCGACCTGATCGCGCAGCGTTTCGCCGCCGTCCACGCGGCGCACGGCACCGGCGCCACCGCCGTCTACCTCGGCAATCCCACCGCCCACACGATCGCGGGCGCCCTCTACGCACCCGCGCTGGTCCGCGCGCTGAGCACCCGGCACGTGTACTCGGCGAGCACCGCCGATCAGATGCCCAAGCAGGTGGCCGCCGGGCTGATGTTCGGCGACCCGATGGTCGTGCCCGTTCCCGACCTCGACCGCACCGACTACCTGCTGATGCTCGGCGCCAACCCGCTGGAATCGAACGGTTCACTGTGCACGGCGCCCAACTTTCCCGGCCGGTTGAAGGCGTTGCGGGCGCGCGGCGGCAAGCTCGTCGTTGTCGATCCGCGGGCGACGCGCACGGCGGAGCTGGCCGACGAACACCTCTTCATCCGACCCGGCACCGATGCGTATCTGCTGTTCGCGGTGGTGCACACGTTGTTCGCCGAGAACCTGGCCGACGTGCGCGTGGAGGTCGACGGCCTCGACGAACTACGCGCGGCCGCAGCGGATTTCACCCCCGAGGTCGCGACGGAACGCACCGGCGTTCCGGCCGAGACCATCCGCCGCATCGCACGCGAACTCGCCGCCGCCCCGACGGCCGCCGTCTATGCCCGAATCGGCACGTGCACCACCGAATTCGGCACGCTCACACAGTGGCTCGTCGATGCGATCAATGTCCTCACCGGCAATCTCGACTCACCCGGTGGCGCCATGTTCGCCACCCCCGCGGCCCTCGGCATCACGCGGACCAAGCCGTTCCGGCCGGGCCGCTGGACCAGCCGGGTGCGCGAATTGCCCGAAACCATGGGCGAACTCCCCGTCGCCACCCTCGCCGACGAACTCGAAACCCCTGGTGAAGGGCAGATCCGCGCGCTGGTGACGGTGGCGGGCAACCCGGTGCTCTCCGCACCGAGCGGCGCGCGGCTCGACGCGGGACTGGCCGGGCTCGACTTCATGGTGAGCGTCGACCGGTACGTCAACGAGACCACCCGGCACGCGAATGTGATTCTGCCGCCGCCTCGTTCGATCCAGTCACCGCACTACGACTTCGCGCTGCTGCACTTCGCGGTGCGCAACTACGCGCGCTACTCGCGCCCCCTGGTGCCGCTCGACGGCAGGCCGTCGGAATCGGCGGTGCTCGCCCGGCTCGCCGCGGCCGTGAGCGGGCAGCCGCATCACAGCGACGAGGCCGTCGCGATGATCGACGAGCTGGTCATCGCGGGCATGCTGCACAAAGCGGGCATGAGTGACCGGCGCGACGAGCTGGAGGGCGCCGACACCACCGAACAGCGCGTCGACCTGATGCTCAAACTCGGCCCCTACGGCGCGTGGAACGGCGGGGACCTCGGCCTGCGCACCCTCCTCGACAACCCGCACGGCATCGACCTCGGCCCGCTGGAACCACGCCTGCCGGGAGTGCTGCTGACTGCAACGGGACGCGTCGACCTGGCACCGCAGCCCTTGCTCGCCGATGTGTCGCGCCTGCGGGAAGGCCTCGCGGCGAGTGCGCCACCCATGGTGCTGATCGGGCGCAGGCAGCTGCGTTCCAACAACAGCTGGATGCACAACATCGAGGCACTCGTCGGCGGATCCAACCACTGCACCCTGCACATCCACCCCGACGACGCCGACCGCCTCGGCATCGGCGAGGCGGCCGAGATCACCTCGGCCGCCGGATCACTGACCGTGCAAGTGGAGCTGACAGCGGCGATCATGCCCGGGGTGGTGAGCCTGCCGCACGGGTGGGGACACGCCGCGAGCACCACCCAGTCGGTGGCCCGCGCGCACGCAGGCGTGAATGCCAATGCGCTGACCGACAATTCGATCGTCGACGCGATCACCGGAACCGCCGTCTTCAACGGTGTGCCGGTGACGGTCGGTCCGGCCTGATCGGTCGTCGTCCAGGAAACCCGAAGCAAACCGCCCGTTACGGTCCTTCGCAATACTGGACTCGCCACGCCGCGCGCCGAACTCCCCTAGACTCCAATGAGATTGTGGTCACAGCACTTCGGCAGCAGAGGGGCCCCGATGCCTGGAACACAGATCGGCAGCGACGGAGAGCACGAACTTCAGGAAACGTTGGGCACCACCGAACGCGCCGAACGGTTCTACGACGACCAGGTCATCGACTATCTGAACCCGATGATGATGGAATTCGTCACCCGGATGGACATGGCGTTCATCTCCACCGCCGACGCGCACGGCGAATGCGACGCCAGCTTCCGTGCAGGCACCCCCGGTTTCCTGCACGTGATCGACGATCGCACGATTGCGTACCCCGAATACCGTGGTAACGGGGTGATGGCCAGCCTCGGCAATATCCTCGAGAACCCGCACGTCGGGATCCTGATGATCGACTTCGTCCGCGACCTCATCGGCCTGCACGTGAACGGGAAGGCCCGCATGGTCGCCGACAGCGAGCTACGCGAAACGGTCACCGATCTGCCACCCGCCGAACGGGGCAAAGCGGCGCAGGTATGGGTGGTCGTCGACGTGGAAGAGGCATACATCCACTGCCGCAAGCACATTCCGCAGATGATCCCCGTCTCCCGCGACCGCCGCGAATGGGGCACCGACAACGTCCGCGCCAAAGGCGGCGACTACTTCGGTGTGAAGGCGGGCCGCCAGCACGCCGAAGTCAAAGCCGGCTGACTACTTGATCTTGAAGATCACCACACGCTGCACGACGAAGTTGATCACCGTCGCCGTGCCCTGCGCCACGACGAACGCCACCGCCTGACGCCACCACTGGTCGGGCAGCGCGAACGCGAACGCGGCATACATCCCGAGCTGCACGGCGAACGTCACCGCGTACAGCGCGACGACCGCCACGAACCGCTTGCGGCTCGGCTCGGCCTGGAACGTCCAGCGACGATTGATCAGGTAGGCCGTCGTCGTACCGGCGATGAAGCTGATCGCCTTGGCGAGCACCTCCGGCACCCCGAGCACGTTCGACAGCAACAGCAGCAAGCCGAAGTCGACGATCGCCGAGAAACCGCCCGTGAGGGTGAACCGGACAATCTGAGTCTTCAGATCGACATCGGTACCCCCCGGCTCGTCGACCAGGGGAATTTCGGGGGGCAGGGGCAGATGCGGCTGTGCTTGCACGTGAGGAAGGGTACGAGACCGGTCACAGGTTGTGCCATGCCTGTAGCCTCTAAGCCGATGTCTGAGAACATTTCGACCACCAACGACGGGCCGTTTACGCTTCCTACGCGTACGCGCAAGCTCACCGGTTGGGGTCGCACCGCACCCACCTCCGCCGAAGTGCTCTCGACCGGCGATCCCGAGCTGATCGCCCAGGCCGTGCGCATGGTCGCCGAGGACAACGACAGCAAGCCGGCGCATCTGCGACGCGGCGTGATCGCCCGTGGCCTCGGCCGCTCCTACGGCGACCACGCCCAGAACGCGGGCGGCCTCGTCATCGACATGCCCGCGCTCAACCGCATCCACCGCATCGACCGCGACACCCGCCTGGTCGACGTGGACGGCGGCGTGAGCCTGGACCAGCTGATGAAGGCCGCGCTCCCGTTCGGCCTGTGGGTTCCCGTGCTACCCGGCACCCGCCAGGTGACCATCGGCGGCGCCATCGCCTCCGATATCCACGGCAAGAACCACCACAGCGAGGGCAGCTTCGGCAACCACGTCCGCTCGATCGACCTGCTCGTCGCGGACGGTTCGGTGCGCACGGTGTCACCCGACAACGACGCCGAGCTGTTCTGGGCGACGGTCGGCGGCAACGGGCTCACCGGCATCATCCTGCGCGCGACCGTCGAGATGGCGCCGACGGAGACCGCCTACTTCCTCAACGACGGTGTGAAGACCGCGACCCTCGACGAGACGGTCGCCGCGCACAGCGACGGTAGCGAGGCGAACTACACCTACTCGAGCGCCTGGTTCGACGTGATCAGCCCGCTGCCCAAGCTGGGCCGCGCCACCATCACTCGTGGTCGCCTGGCCAAGCTCGATGAGCTGCCCAAGCGGCTGCAGAAGAAGCCGCTGAAGTTCGACGCGCCGCACCTGATGACCGTGCCGGACATCTTCCCGAACTTCACCATGAACAAGCTGACGCTGTCGGCCATCGGTGAGGCGTACTACGCGATGGGCGGGAACTACACCGGCAAGGTGCAGAACCTGACGCAGTTCTACCACCCGCTCGACATGATCTCGGAGTGGAACCGTGGCTACGGTTCCAACGGGTTCCTGCAGTACCAGTTCGTGGTGCCGACCGAGGCGGTCGAGGAGTTCAAGCGGATCATCATCGACATCCAGGCCTCGGGCCACTACTCGGCGCTGAATGTGTTCAAGCTGTTCGGCCCCGGTAACGACGCGCCGTTGAGCTTCCCGATGCCGGGCTGGAACATCTGCGTGGACTTCCCGATCAAGCCGGGCCTCAACGAGCTGGTCACCGAGCTGGACCGCCGCGTGATGGAATTCGGCGGCCGTCTCTACACCGCGAAGGACTCGCGCACCAGCGCCGAGACCTTCCACAAGATGTACCCCCGGATCGACGAGTGGATCAAGGTCCGCCGCAGCGTCGACCCGAACGGCGTGTTCATGTCCGATATGGCCAGGAGGCTGGAGCTCCAGTGATCAACGCAGTTGGCAACCCGCAGACCATCCTGCTGTTCGGCGGCACCTCCGAGATCGGTCTCGCGATCTGCGCGGAGTACCTGCGCAAGAGCCCCGCGCGGATCATCCTGGCGAACCTGCCCGGCGACCCGCTGCTCGACGACGCCGTCGCCAAGCTGAAGGGGGCCGGTGCCACGGCCGTCGAGGTCATCGACTTCGACGCGCTCGACACCGACTCGCACCCGAAGGTCGTCGACGCCGCGTTCGCCGGTGGTGACGTGGACGTCGCGATCGTGGCGTTCGGTGTGCTCGGCGACGCCGAGCAGCTGTGGCAGGACCAGCGCAAGGCGGTCATGACCGTCGGCATCAACTACACCGCCGGTGTGTCGGTGGGTGTGCTGGTCGGCGACAAGTTCAAGGCGCAGGGTCACGGCCGGTTCATCGTGATGTCGTCGGTGGCGGGCGAGCGGGTGCGTCGCTCGAACTTCGTGTACGGCTCGACCAAGGCCGGCCTCGACGGCTTCTACCTGGGTCTCGGCGAAGCGCTTCGCCCCTACGGCCCGCGCGTCACCGTCGTCCGGCCGATGCAGGTGCGTACCTCCGCGACCAAGGCCCACTGGGAAGCGACCGGCTCCAAGGAAGCGCCGCTCACGGTCGACCCGGAAGACGTCGCCCGCCAGGCCGTCGCCGCCTCGGAGAAGGGCACCGAGATCGTGTGGACCCCCAACGAGGCCCGCTTCGTGATGTCGGCCCTGCGCCACGTGCCGCGCCCGATCTTCCGCAAGCTCCCCATCTGATCGAGAGCCATCGCGACTGCCGCACCGCCACTCCGGCGGTGCGGCAGTTTCTTTGTGCCGGGGCCTCGGCGCGAGCCCGACGGACTCGGCACACTCCACTAGGCTGACCCGGACCGTCGAGCAGAGTGGACCCGGAGGAATGCGCGCCGATGACTACCGATGACAACGTGCGGGCGGGGCGCGCGACAGCGACCGGTCTCGCCGAAGGTGCCGCGGCGGCGCTCGTCGCGCTGGTCGTGGCGGTGGTCGGGCTGTTCGCGTTCTCGGCGGTGCAGTGGCCTGCGTTCAACTCCTCCAACGTGACTCGGGCGCTGACCACCGTCGGGCAGGTCGTCTCGGTGGGGCTGCTGGTGGTCTCGGTGTTGCTGATCCGGCTGCGAAAGTGGCCCGTGCTCGCGAAACTTGCTTCCTGGGTGGGCATTTCGGGATTCGTCACGGTGACGCTCGGGATGCCCTTGGCGGCGACGAAGCTGTACCTGTTCGGTGTTTCGGTCGACCAGGAATTCCGCACCGAGTATCTGACGCGGCTCACCGACAGTGCGGCACTGCGGGACATGACCTACGTGGATCTGCCGCCGTTCTATCCGGCCGGGTGGTTCTGGATCGGTGGGCGGGTCGCGAACCTGCTCGGTATGGACGGCTGGGAGGTGTTCAAGCCGTACTCCATCGGCATGCTCGCCGTGGCCGCCACGGTGGCGCTCGTGCTGTGGGCGCAGCTGGTGCGCGCCGACATGGCCGTGGGCGCCGCGGCCGCGGTGACCGCGATGACCTTGGCCTATGCCTCGCCCGAGGCGTACGGGGCGGTGCTCGTCGTGTTCATTCCGCCGGTGCTCGTGCTGGCGTGGGGTGCGCTGCACCGCCGCTCGGGCGGATGGGGCGCGGTGCTCGGGACCGGGTTGTTCCTCGGGGTCGCGGCATGCTTCTACACGCTGTACCTGGCAATCGCGGCTTTCACCGTGGTGCTGATGGCGGTGATCGCCGCCGCGTGCGCGTTGTACGCACGGCGAGCGAGCGGGCGGGCGATCGGCAAGCGCGACGCGGCCGTCACCACCGAGCCGGCGTGGCGGGTGGTCGTCGTGCCGTTCACGCGGCTGGCGGCGATCGGCGTGCTCGCGATCGCGGTGGCGCTGGTGGTGTGGACGCCGTATCTGCTGAAGATGCTGTCGGGTGCGAAGTTGCCCTCCGGCAACGCTTTCCACTATCTGCCCGAGTCGGGTGCGCAGCTGGCGTTCCCGATGCTCGAGTTCTCTTTGCGTGGGGCGCTGTGCCTGCTCGGGTTGCTGTGGCTGGTCGTGCGGGCGGGATCGTCGCGGCGGGCGCAGGCGCTCGGCATCGGCGTGGTGGCGATCTACCTGTGGACATTGCTGTCGATGGCCGCGACGGCGGCGGGCACCACCCTGTTGTCGTTCCGGCTGGAACCGGTGCTGCTCGCCTTGCTCGCCGCCGCAGGTGTTTTCGGCTTCGTCGAGGGCGGCCGCGCGGTGTATCAGGCGCTGAACGAACCCGCGCCGGTGCGTACCGCGGCCGCCGCGCTCGCGGTGCTCGGCGCGATGGCCTTCGCCCAGACGATCCCCACCGTTCTGGTCCACGAGATCGACACCGCCTACACCGACACGGTGCCCACCGAAACACCCGACGCCTACGGCACTTTCGGTGAACGCGGCGACAAGCGCCGCCCCTCCGCCGTGGCCTACTACCACGCCCTCGACGAGGCTCTACTGGCGCAAACCAGCCGTCCCCGTGACGAATCCGTCGTCCTCACGGCCGACACCAGCTTCCTGTCCTTCTACCCCTACTTCGGTTTCCAGGCCCTCACCTCGCACTACGCGAACCCACTCGCCGACTTCAAGGCCCGCGCCGACGCCATCGCCGCCTGGAGCGGACTCGACTCCCCCCAGGCCCTCCTCGACGCCATGTCGGCCGCCCCCTGGCGCGCCCCCGACGCCTTCCTCTTCCGCCGCGACGGCGACAACTACACCCTCCGCCTCGCCGAAGACGTCTACCCCAACGACCCCAACGTCAAGCGCTACACCGTCACCTTCCCCCGCCCCCTCTTCGCCTCCCCAGCCTTCACCACCACCGACATCGGCCCCTTCACCCTCATCACCGTCAACCGCTGAATCAAGGCTCGATACGGCGCACGGTGCCGACCTTGCCGATCCCTTTGTCGAACGACGCGATCACCGAATCGGAGTCGGCTTCGGCTAGCGCGACGAGGTAGGCATCGGCGAATGAAAGCCGTTGGTGCTCATACACATCGACGGTCCGGATGAGGACGGCCGGATCGTCGGTCTGGATATTTCGGGAGCCGATCACGGCACGGGCCAGTGCCGCGACCTCAGGCCTGGGCACCCGGTACACGCTCTGCAAGACGTACACGGTTTCCGCGAGGATGAGGTCCGGAAGGTAGAACTCGTCGGTCCCCGCGAGGAGGGCTGTGGCTCGCCTGCCCATCTCGGGAGGGTCCTGCGTGAAGTGCCTGACGAGGATGTTCGTGTCGAGGAAGATCGTCACTCCGGATTGGCCTCCCGCCACTGTTGCGCCCAGGCCTCGTCGCGGATCTCTTCCCACGAACGGCCGCGCACCTGTGGCGGGACCTGCACACTGCCCGCGAGGTCCAGCAGGTCAGGTGTCTTCGCGAGCACCACGACATCGCCTTCCACCCGGAAGTGGACGTTGTCGCCGGTGTGCAATTCCAGCGCGTCACGGACCGCTTTGGGCACCGTGATCTGCCCCTTCGACGTCAACCTCGCGAGCGCGTCCACAACAACTCCTTACTTCCCCACTGAAGTAAGGATACCGCAATCGAGTTTCACCAACCCTGTCTTCCGGGTGGGGAGGCGCACTACACTTGGCGGTGCGGAACGGTCGTCGTCGGTGGGGGTCGGCGGATGGCGAAGGTTATCGATCCTGCACGTTGTGGGTCCGGGTGGCCCGTTACCGGAGGAGGACTTCATGTCCGATCCGTTGCACACCAGGGTGTGCCTCACCGGAGTGAATTGCATCTGTCCGAGTATCAGTGTGTTCGTGGTGCCCGAGCCGCTGGTTCGGGGTGGGCAGATGCTGCATCTGCTGGAACAGGCACCGGTGGCCGAACGGGGGCCCGAACCCGATCCCGACCTCATCGACCTGATCGAGGCGGTGCGCACGCCGTTGAATCTGCCCGGGCTGGCCCGGGTGCAGCGGGTGGCGTTCACCGGCCCACGGCACGATCCCACCGCGGCGCGCACCGTGCTGCACGACCATCTGATCGAGGAACCGGCGCCGATCGGGCTCGATGTGGACGATCCGGCGGAGCTCACCCGGCTCTCGATGCTGCCCGAACACCGGATCGGACCCCGGCGCATCGACGACTTCCAGGCGCACTCGGTGCGTCAGGCGATGGCGGCGGTGTACCAGTTTTTCGGCGTGGACCAGCGGGTACCCCTCGTCTACCACGGTTTCGCCGACCCCGGCGACGGCTGGTTCGCCCTGCGCGCATCGGCAGCCTGACCGGACATGTGTCCATAGACACCCGGTAGCTACTGGTGTGCGGAGCACCGATAGACAACAATATGTGCGGTTGCAGTGAACAAACCGCACAGTCCGTCGGACGGGGCGAGTACGCTGCGAAATGTTGACAAGTTCGGCCGACCGAAATCAGTTTTGGTAGCGCTGATCGGTACGGATGCAGAGGTATAGCTATGACGCTCAGCAGACCGGAGCGAATCGATTTCCTGATGCGGGAACACCGCCAGGACGCCGAACCTGCGCCACGGGAACAACTGCACTCACTCGGCGATATCGAGAAGTTCGTGGTCGATGCCGCGATCGCCATGCTCTCCCCCGGTCAGAAGTTCGCCCTGCTGTGGTCGCTGCAGGTCGGCGGGCATCTGGTGGCGGGCGTTCAGGTCAAGGAGCGCGACGGGTCGGTCACCAATATGGTGCCGCCGACCGAGGTCGTCGAATACCTGGCCGACCACAAGCGCATGTCCTACGACCCGGCGGTCGGCGCCTGGCTGAGTGCGGAGATCTTCATCGCCGGACCCACCCGATTCAAGGCCACCTACTCGCCGGGCACCGTCGCCGACTGGATGCCCGAGGTGTCGGTCGACGATCTGCGCGCCGAGTTCGTGGCCTACCCGCGGCCGGCCGCGGAGATCCCCGATTGGGCCCGCTCGCAGCTCGATTGGTCGAACAGGATGACCGGATAGGACGCGGCGCCCCCGCACGATCGGGTCGGGTGGCTAGCATCAACCCCCGTGCGACCGGACCGATCTGAACGAGCGTTCACCCGATACCGCCTGATCGCCCTCGTCTGTGGGCTGCTCGGGTTCGTGCTTGCCCTGCTCACACCGCTGTTGCCGGTGCGCCAGGACCGCGCGAGCCTCGACTGGCCGCAGGCGGGCGCGACGAATGTGCAAGCACCACTGGTGTCGTATGTGCCCCAGCAGGTGAACGCGCAATTGCCGTGTCCGGTGCTGCGCGGGCTGCCCGGCGGTGATGTGCGCGGCCCGGAGGGCGAGAACCCCACACCGCAGCCGACGACCTTGCTCACCACGATCCCGGCCGAATCCGGGCAGATCACCAAGGGTCTGAGTGTCGTCGCGCGCGAGGGCGTGCTCACGGTGCAGGCCCGCGATGTGCCGATGCTGTCGGCGCCGATCGAGGAGATCGCGAACTGCGACCACATCGCGATCGACTCGACCATCGCCGCGACGACTGTCGAGTTCGTCGGGGTGACGCGGGCCGACGGTAGCCCGTTCCGCAACACCGTCACCGTGGACAAGCGGCCGCAGATCGTCGGGGTGTACACCGATCTCGACGAAACCCAGCTCGCCGGCGCCCGGTTCCACGCCGATATCGACTCCCGCTTCACCTCCACCCCGACGCCGCTGAAACTGGCCGTGATGATCGTGGCCGCGCTCGCCACCCTCGCCGCGCTGGTCGCCCTGCACCTGCTCGACCGCGCCGACGGCCGCCGCGCCCGCCACTTCCTGCCCCGGCACTGGTGGCGCATCACGCCGACCGACGTGGTCGTGGTGGCGACGCTGCTCGGCTGGCATGTGATCGGCGCGAACACCTCCGACGACGGCTACATCCTGAACATGGCGCGCGCCTCCGGCCCGTCGGGCTACATGGCGAACTACTACCGCTGGTTCGGGGTGCCCGAGGCGCCGTTCGGATGGTCCTACGAGCTGCTGGCCTGGATGACGAAGATCTCCGACGCCAGCCCGTGGATGCGGCTGCCCGCCCTCGTCGCTGGCCTGGTGTGCTGGGCGGTGATCAGCCGGGAGGTGCTGCCCCGCCTCGGTGCCCGGGTGCGCCGCGACAAGGTGGCGCTGTGGACGGCGGGCCTGGTCTTCCTCGCCTTCTGGCTCCCCTACGACAACGGTCTTCGCCCCGAACCGCTCATCGCGGCAGGTGCCCTGCTCACCTGGTGCGCCATCGAACGCGCGATCGCCACCGCCCGCCTGCTCCCCGCCGCCCTCGCGATCCTCATCGCCGCGTTCTCCCTCGCCGCAGGACCGACCGGACTCATCTGCATCGCCGCGCTCATCGCAGGCACGCGACCGGTCATGCAGATCATCATCAAACGCGCCCAAGGTCTACGTCCTCGCGAAATCGCCGCTGACAGAGACGGACTCGATGCTGCCGCCGAGGACAGCACAGCCGGTGCACCCGCCCCGACAGAAGCGCCGATCACCGATGGCAAGCTCGGGGCCCGGAGCACAGCCGACGGCGCCCACGCATCGGGTCGACTTTCCCTGGCCACCAAGATCTTCCGCTACGCCGCCCTCCTGGCACCGGGCATAGCCGCAGGCACCCTGGTCCTCATCGTCGTCTTCGCCGACCAGACCCTGGCGACCGTCATGGAAGCCACCCGCGTGCGCACCCTGGTCGGCCCCAACGCGGCGTGGTTCGACGAACGCACCCGCTGGGATTCGCTGTTCATGCTCTCCCCCGACGGCTCGCTGGCCAGGCGTTTCGGCGTCCTCGTGATGCTGCTGTGCCTGCTGGTGTGCATCCTGCAGGTGTTGCGCAAGGGCCGCATCCCCGGCACCTCGCGCGGTCCGTCGGTGCGCATTCTCGGCATCGTGTTCGGTGCGCTGCTGCTGATGATGTGGACGCCGACCAAGTGGACACACCACTTCGGTGTGTACGCGGGGCTGGCAGGCTCGCTCGCCGCACTGGCCGCTGTCGCAGTGGGGGCCAACGGTATTCGCGCACCTCGCAATCGCGCTCTGTTCACCGCGGCGGTCCTGTTCCTGCTCGCGCTCACGTTCACCGGCTCCAACGGTTGGTGGTACGTGTCCAGCTTCGGGGTGCCGTTCTGGGACAAGGCGCCGATGGTCGCGGGCAAGGGTGTGTCGACGCTGCTGCTCGGGCTCAGCGTGCTCGCCCTGCTCGTCGCCCTGTACTTCCACCTGCGCGACCCGTACCGCAAGCCGTCGCGCCCAGCCCGTTTCGACCGTTTCGCCACCATGCCGTTGACGATCGCGGCCGCACTGCTCGTGGCGTTCGAGGTGGCGTCGATGCTGAAGGGCGCGGTCACGCAGTACCCGGCCTATTCGATCGCCAAGTCGAATATCGAATCGCTGCAGGGCAATACGTGTGCCCTGGCCAACGACGTACTGGTGGAGACGAATACGGCCGATTCCCTGCTCACCCCGATCACCGGCACCCCCGCCGACGGGCTGAGCACCGAATCGGTGGCCTTCACCCCGAACGGTGTGGCCGCCGACCTCACCGCCGACGCCGACGAGACCGTGGTCGGCGGGGCCAACTCCGTCGACAAGGACTCGGCCAACAAGACGACCAACACCACCGGCGCGGGTACCGGCGGCGGCACGAGCACCGAGGCGGGCATCAACGGCAGCACCGTCGCCCTGCCGTTCGGCCTCGACCCGGCCCGCACGCCGGTGCTCGGCTCCTACCAGGACGGTGTGCAGCAGCAGGCGAAGCTGACCTCGCAGTGGTACGGCGCCGATGTCGACGCCGTGCGCGACGATCCCGCCTACCAGGCGCTGGTAGTCACCGCCGCGGGCCGCATCCGCTACGTCGACAACGACGGCGTCGTGCACTACGGCCAAGACCTGGTCGTCGAGTACGGCACCCGCGCCGACGACGGATCGGTACAGGTCACCGGCTCGATCCAGCCGCTCGACATCGGCCCGTCGCCGTCGTGGCGCAACCTGCGCGTGCCGCTGGACCGCCTGCCCGCGGGCGTGAACGCGGTGCGCCTGGTCGCCACCGACAACGACATCACCCAGAAGCAGTGGCTCGCGGTGACCCCGCCGCGCCTGCCGAAACTGGCCTCCCTCGACTCGGTGGTCGGGCACACCGACCCTGTGCTGCTGGACTGGCACGTCGGCCTGGCGTTCCCGTGTCAGCGCCCGTTCGAGCACCACGACGGTGTCGCCGAGGCGCCGAAGTGGCGGATCCTGCCCGACCGGGTGGGTTCGGACGCGGCCAACGCCTGGCAGGACGACATCGGCGGCGGCCCGCTCGGGTGGACAGGTCTGCTGATGAAGGCCGAGACTGTGCCCACCTACCTGGATCGTGATCTCGGTCGCGACTGGGGCTCGCTGGAGCGGTTCACCCCGTACGAACCGGCGCCGCCCGCCGACATCACGGTGCGCGTGGTAGACCAGTCCGGACGAGCGAAGGAGCCGGACATCCGGGCACGGTAGAGACTGGGGCAGCGCATGGGCAGTGATCGGGCAGTTGCGCTGCTGTTTCACGAAAACCCTAGTGTCACTGGACATTTCGGTTCGGTGAAAGACCCGTTAAGGAGCCGCTCAACTTGGCCCGTTCTCAGGTTTGGGCACGTACCCTGGTGGGTATGACAGGAGCCTTCGATGACATGGACCTGCGGGATCTCGTCGACCTGCTCAGCGACGACGAGAAGAAGGAACTACGACCTGCCGTGATGCGGGTGCTGGAAAGACTGCCCTCCCAGGAGGTATTACGCCGCGACCTCAACCGTCGCTTGCTCAACGTCTGACCTTCCACACACGGCATACAAACCGAAGGCGGGGACCACGATGGTGGTCCCCGCCTTCACGCTTTCCCGCCTCAGAACACCCGCAGCGGTCCCGGGCTCCAGAACCCGTCGCGACCGGTCGTCGCGGTCTCGAGCTGGGCCGGTTCGGCCTGGATGTGCTGGTCGTAGCGTTCCAGCGAGCCCCAGTCGCGGGCCCAGTCGTCCTTCAGATACGTGGGGATCGTCACCCGGGCGGCCAGCATCTGCGCGAAGCCGAGCGGGCCACCGAACTCCTGGGCCTGCCAGGTATCGGTCGAGGAGATCGCCAGCGGGCGGTCGGGCAGGATGCGGTAGTTGGGCACCTCCGCCACGCCGTTCTCGTGCGAGAACGGACGCTGGCACGGGAACTGCAGGCCCACGGCCCAGTCGAGCAGCACCGGCTGGGTGCGGCCGATGAAGCTGTCGAGGCTCTGCAGCTCGGGCACACGCGGCGGGGTGAACGCCAGCCACTGGTCACCGATCAGAATCGGGTCGTTGGCCAGGATGCGCACGGCGTTCGCCTCGGGAGCCAGCTCGGCCAGCGGCACCCGCAGGTTGCGCCACGACGGCGCCGGACCGATATCGCGCGGCTGGTAGGTGCCGAGCGGGGTGACGCTGCCGTCGGGGTTGCGCGTGCCGTACTCCACGAGCAGCGACTGGCCGTACTTGTCGGCGCCGGTGTCGTCCTTGGAGGCGATGCGACCGGCCGCGCTGATGACGATCAGCGGTGACTCCTCGGTGCGCGCCGGCAACCCGTACCAGGACGACTCGAGACGGGCGCGCTGCTGCATGCCCTCCTGATAGGAGCCGAGCACCGGCGTCTGCGCGGGATCGAGACCGAACGGCAGGGCGACGGTCGACCCGTTGACGCCACGCGCGCCCTCACCACCACCGGTGCCCGCGCTCTCACCTTCGGCGAAGGCGGCGCCGACCGACTGGTTGCTGGTGTTGCCGGTACCCGGCTTCACCTCGACGGCGTCGGCCGACAGGTCGCTCGGCACGCCGTTGGGGCTGAACCCTTCGGCCAGCGTGCCGCGCAGCGGGTCGGCGGGGTCGACGAGCGGACGCGACGGGTCGACGATCGGGTCGAGCCTGCCGCTGTTCGGGTCGGCTTCCACCAGCACGTCGCGAGCCAGGCCGCAGCTCTCGCCACCGAGCGCGTCGATGTTGGAGCGGGCGAGCGAGTACGCCGGGTACTGCTGGGTGGCGCCCTTCACCAGCGAGAGCACCTCGAACGCGACCATCAGCCCGACCACGACGGTGAGCGGGATGGCGGCGAACTTCCGAATCCGCCTGCCGCGCTTGGTCTTCGCCGAGGGCTGCGGTTTCACGTAGTCCTCGCGCAGCGCGTACCAGCCGACCAGCGCCAATCCGACGCCGAACAGGATCAGCATCACGGTGTTGGAGTGCACCCCGCGCAGCGAGATGGTCTTGTCGAACCACGGCACGCCGTAGCTGGACACGTACCAGTACCCGTTGATGCCCGAGAACGACAGCGCGAGCACGAACAGCAGACCGGCGAGGAAGATCGCCCGGTTCTTGCGTGAACGCAACGCGCTCTGCGATACGGCCACCGCCGTCACCGCGGCCAGCGATCCGGCGATGCCCGCGTACGCGCCGAAGTGGTGGGTCCACTTCGTCGGGTTGAACATCATGAAGAAGATCGTCCCGAACACCACGGCCATCAAACGCCAGGTCGGACCCGACGCGATACCGGGCACCTGACGGCGGCGCAGCAGCACCAGCAGCGTCGTGAACAGGCACAGCAGCATCACCAGGAAGGCGAAGCGGCGGGCCAGCGAGCCGTCGACGGTCTCGACGAACATGTAGTAGTAGCGCAGGTAGTCCTCGTACCAGGCCAGGTTCGGGCCGGTGGCCTGACGCACCCGGTTGGCCTCCTGGATGCCGGCGAAGGTCTGGTCGCTGTAGACCACGGTGAGCACGAGCAGGCCCGCCGAGGCGATCGGCGCGAGCAGCGCGGCCGTGCCGAACTGGCGATGACGGCGCACGATGATCCGCACCAGCGGCCGGATACCGGCCAGCAGCGCGGCCACACACATCAGGCCGGTCGGGGCGGCGGCCAGCGTGAAGGCGGCGACGAGCACCGCGATCCCGGCGGGCAGCAGCCGGCCGGTGGCGATGGCGCGTTCGATCGAGACCCAGGTGAGCAGCGCGCCGAGCGCGACGATCGGCTCCGAGCGCAGGCCGTTGTCGAAGGGCAGCCAGAAGGCGAGGAACACCAGACCACCGGTCCACAGCGCCACCTGGCTGCGCTTGACCGCGTTGCCGAGACGGGGCACCACCTCGCGGCTGATGACCATCCAGCACAGGATCGCGCAGATCAGCGCCGGGACGCGCACCCACGGGCTGGCCGTGGAGATCTCGGCGAACACCTGGATGACGTAGTAGTACCAGCCGAACGGCGCCTCCGGCACGCCGTACCAGCGGAAGTAGTTGGCCATGTAGCCCGCTTCGGGCGCCACCCGGACCATCGAGAGGATGTAGCCGTCGTCGGAGGTGTTGGCGCCGACGAAATGCCACACGAGCAGCGTGCCGATCACCGCGCCGTCGGCCCAGGTGGGCTCGAGCCAGTTCTTCGGCAGGAACCGGCGGTGCCCACGCCCGTCGCTGCCGTCGAGCTGGGCGAGCGCACCGAGTGCCAGCAGGGTGCACAGCACGGCCGCGATGATCGCGATGAGTTTCACCGCCGACGGGCTCGACGAGAACCTGGTGTCGATGGTCGAGGTGAGCGAGAGGCCCTGGGGTACTTCGCCTTCCAGGTCGGAGAACACGCCGACGATCTGCGGGCGCAGGTCGCCGCCGAGCTCGCCCTCCACCGGGACGCGCACCGTCTCCGTCGCGCCGGGCTGACCGGGGATCGGCCGCTCGATCTCGGTCGTCAGGCCGTCGAACGAGGCGCGGGTGCGGTGCTGGTCGGAGGCGATGGTGATGGTCGAGCAACCGCCCATCTCCGAACGCGGCGCCGAGGCGACCACCGCGTTGCGGTCGACCACGTCGACGGCGGTGTCGGAGACGCGAACGAACAGCGCCTCGAGCGCGGCGCCGTCGCCCTGGGGCGGTGCGGTGGCCAGCAGCATGCCGCCCTGGGCGGGCAACCGGTCGACCGCGGCACACGGAATGGTGGCGTTGAGGTCGATCGGCACCTGCGACATCAGCGGCGCTTGCAGATTGCCGAGCTTGCCGTTCTGCGGCCAGTTCAGCTGCGCGGTGGTCTGGGTGACCGGCAGGAACGGCGTCGCCACCGCGAACACGGCTCCCAGGAGTCCGGCGATCAGCGCGATCCATCGCGCGATGCGGAAGTCCTTCGCGGAGGCCACCGGTTCTGCGGGTGGCTTGGAGAGAACAGCTGTTGCGGCGTCTGGCACGGTTCGCCATGGTATCTGCTGGGTTGACTCAGCGTTGGTGCGCGCGAGTCAGCGACCGTGGAGTCGCCGGGTCGCCAGTGTGAAGTTCAAGCATTTCATTAGGTTTAACCTGGTAGAGCCCGTGATCCTCCCGCCGGCCCCTCTTGTTTCGCCATGATGCGTATCGGCTATCGATCCAGGTCCGTTCGGAGTGACAGAACTTGACCGAAGAAGGCACAGGAGTTATCCGATGATACCAGCGCGGGTTCTCGGTGTTGATAAAAAGTGCGGTAACTGTTACACGCGGTAACGTCAGTGCATTCTAAGGCCGGAATCGGCGCATACGCACCTTTTCCACGAAAGTTTCCGCACGAAATCGTCGCGATGAATCGAGCGCTGTAAACAATTCCCATTCGTACTCTTGAACGTGACAGCTTTCATCCCGAAAGTCTGTCGGCTTCACCTAGGAGTACGCATGAGCCATACCAATTTCTATACGCGTGCAGCCCTGGCTTCCGTGAGTTGTGCGGCAGCCGCAATTGCCTTCGGAATAGGGCCGGCGCACGCCGCCGGATCCACCACCGTTTCGCCCGCCGGGGCGAATGTGTCGGCAACCAATTCGGGGACGGTGAAGTTCGTGGCGGGCAGCGTCACGGTGACCTGCACGACCTCGAGCACCACCGGCGCGGTACCCGCCGCGCCGAACAACTCGAACCCGAGCGGGCCGGTGACGGTTCCGATCGCGGCACCGAGCATCACCGGGTGCACCACGAGCATGTGGGGTGTGAGCGCCACCGTCACCACCAGCGGCAGCTGGGCGATCACCGGCCAGAACGGCTCGCCCATCACGGGCAGCCTGGTGATTCCCACCGGTGGCGCGGTGATCAAGACCTCCGGTCTCGCCACCTGCACCGCCGTTGTCGCCCCCACGGCACCGGCGAATGTGGCCGGCTCGTGGACCAACGGGTCGCCCTCGACGGTGTCGCTGAACAACGCCTCGGCGCCCATCAAGGTGACCGGTGGATTCGGCTGCCCGACCAGCTCGACCACCGGAACGGTGACGGCCACCTACAAGGTGAACAACACCACCGACCCGTCCACGCCGATTACCGTCGGCCCCTGATAACGGGTCTTTTTCACGGGTTTTGTCGCGGTGACGGGTAACGCGACGAAGTCACCGCGAATCGGGTGAAGCACACCGGTGTGCGAAATCGGCCCGCGTGCGTTCGGGTGCGCACGCGGGCCTCCGACATTTCCGCCGCAGCGGACCCCGATCACTTCCGCACCCCTTCCGTCCCTAGACTCGACCGCATGACCAAGGTGAATCTCGTAACAAACTTCGGACCGATCGTGCTCGAGTTGGACGACCAGGCCGCGCCGAACACGGTCGCCAACTTCGTGAACTACGTGAACTCCGGCCATTACAACGGCACCGTGTTCCACCGCGTCATCCCCGGTTTCATGGTGCAGGGCGGCGGCTTCGAGCCCGGCCTGAAGCAGAAGCCCACCCAGGCGCCCATCCAGAACGAAGCAACCAACGGCCTCAAGAACGACAAGTACACCGTCGCGATGGCCCGCACCAACGACCCCCACTCGGCCACCGCCCAGTTCTTCATCAACGTCTCCGACAACGCCTTCCTCAACCACACGGCCCCCCAGGGCCAGGGCTGGGGCTACGCCGTGTTCGGCAAGGTCGCCGAGGGCACCGAGGTAGTCGACAAGATCGCCGCCGTCCCCACCGGCAACGCGGGCCCCCACCAGGACGTCCCCCGCGACGACGTCATCATCGAATCCGCAACCGTCGCCTGATTTCCGACGCTTGCCCGGGCCGCCACCTTCCTTTCGGTGGCGGCCCGTTTTTCGAACCTCGGACCGGCCGAATGCGGCCGCAACACACGCGGTATGGTGCCAAGACTTGTCAAAGTTCTTGGGGGAACACGTGAAAGACCTCATCTATTCTGCGCTGGGCGTTGTGTTCGGCGGTTTTCTCGTCTTCGGTGGGATCGTCACTCACAACAGTGGCGCCGACTGCGACGGCACGGCCATGTCGGCCGGCCAGACCTGCGTGACGACCAGCAAAGGCTCGTCGGTGGAGCGCAACGCCGCCGAACAAGAGGCACAGAACAAACGCACCGGGTGGATGCTGATGGGCGGTGGGGCGGTGATGAGCGTCGGCTGCGCATTTTGGCTGCGAAGCAATCTCCGGTCGCGCCGGGCACGCCGCACCGCCACCGCACCGCAGGGTTACGCCCCCGCCGCCCAGCCCGGCGCACAGGGCCAGTGGCCGACACCCGCCCCACAACCCCAGGGCCAGTGGCCACACGGCGGTCCCGCCTACGGCGCACCCACTTACCCGCCGCAACATTCGCAGAATAACCCGCAGGGCACCTACAACCCGAACTACCGACGGTAATCGGGCACACCCCGTGCCCCCTCGCTGTTCGATGGCCGGAGTCTCGAAAAGTGAAGCGTAAGTGGGTGTTCTCGCTCGCCTGCACAGTGGGGTTGGTTGCCTTGTGCGCGGTGATCGCGCTGGGCATGTGGCGGAGTGGGGATAGTGTCGCGCGGGCTGTTTCGAAGTATGTGGGGTGCTTCGGGATCAGCATCCTATTCGTGGTGGTGTTGGCGGTGCGTGGCCGAATTCCTGGTCGGGCGGCGGTGCGTGTGCGGTCGATCGAGGGTAGTTCGATAACCGTCGTGCCGGGTTCGGGCTCGTATTTCTGGTTGTTCCAGGGATTTTGGGGATGCCTCGCCATTCTCGGCATCGGCGCCGCGGTGGAAATCGGCGTCGGTTCCTGGCGTACCCACTACCCGCTGGCGCTGATCCTGGGCGGGATGGGGGTGGCTGCCGCCTCCGTGCCCGCATTGGCGCTGGCGGGGAGGCTGCGACCGGGATCGCTCAGGCTCGGGCCGGACGAGATCGTGCATCGCGGATTCAGTTCGCGGACACGGCTGGCGTGGGCCGATGTGGTGCGGGTGAGCACTTCGTACGATCAGGTGCCGGTGATCGAAATAGCGGGTCCGCATGCCGCGAGCTGGACATTCGATTTCACGATCCCGAAAATCGGCATAGGCGGAAAGTCCGTGCGCATCTGGTCGTTGGACCGAGACCCATATCCCGGCCGGATGCGCCTCGAATGCCCCCGCTTCGATACCGACCCGATCACCCTGTACCGATATCTCGCCTATTACACGGCAAATCCTTCAGCACGACGCGAATTGGGGTCGAACGCGTCGATCGAACGGTGGCACGCTGTGTGCAGTGAAGTCGGATACTCAGTGGAAGATCGAGTTTTCGCGCCGATCGAATCGGACTGACAGCAGACGAAAGCGGGCCGCTCGGAGTATTCCGAAGCGGCCCGTTTCAGGTGCTTTTACAAAGGCAATACGTGGTGTTTGCGGGGGTTGCGCTGGAGTTTCTTGTCCTGGAGGAGTTTCAGGGCTCGGCGGAGTTCCAGGCGGGTGGTGGCGGGTTCGATTACCGCGTCGATGAAGCCGCGTTCGGCGGCTACCCAGGGGGTGGCGATGTTGGCGTTGTAGAAGTCGATCAGGTTTTGGCGGATGGCGGCGCGCTGGTCTTCGGGGGCGGCGGCGATCTGGGCGGCGCCGAGGAGGCTGACGGCGCCCTCGGCGCCCATCACGGCGAGGCGGGCGGTCGGCCAGGCGAGGTTGATGTCGGCGCCGAGCTGCTTGGAGCCCATCACCGCGTAGCCGCCGCCGTAGGACTTGCGGACCACCAGGGTGATCTTGGGGACCGAGGCTTCCACGTAGGAGAACAGGAAGCGGCCGCCGCGCTTGATGACGCCGACCTTCTCCTGTTCCACGCCGGGCAGGAAGCCGGGGGTGTCGACGACGAAGATCAGCGGGATCTCGAAGGCGTCGCACAGGCGCACGAAGTGCGAGGCCTTGTCCGAGGCGCGCGCGTCCAGGGCGCCGGCCGAGGCCAGCGGCTGATTGGCGACCACACCGACGCTGCGGCCGTCGACCCTGGCGAAACCGGTGATGATGTTGGGGCCGGTGCCCGCGCTGATCTCCTTGAACTCACCGTCGTCGAAGATGCGCAGCAGGATGTCGTACATGTCGTAGCCGGCGTTGTCGGAATCCGGCATGATCGTGTTCAGCTCACGATCGGAGTCGGTGATCTCGGGCTCGATGCCCGGGTTCACGACCGGCGGAAGCTCCTGGCAGCTGCTCGGCATGTAGGCCAGGTACTCGCGCACCCACTGGAACGCGGCGGCCTCGTCGACGGCAACGTGGTGGATGTTGCCGTACTCGGCCTGCGTCTTCGCACCGCCGAGCTCCTCGAGGCTCACGTCCTCGCCGGTGACCTCTTTGATGATCTTCGGACCGGTGACGAACATGTGCGCCGACTCGGTCGCCACCACCACATCGGTGCAGATCGGCTGGTACACCGCGCCACCGGCGCAGTTGCCGAGGATCACCGACACCAGCGGCACCATGCCCGACAGCGGCTCCACATTGGTCGCCATCCACGCGTACCAGGCCAGCGAGCTGATGGCCTCCTGCACGCGCGCGCCACCGGAATCGTTGATGCCGACCAGCGGGATACCGACCTTGGCGGCGTACTGCATGATCCCGCACAGCTTGCGGCCGAACGCCTCACCCACCGAACCGCCGTACACGGTCTGGTCGTGCGAGAACACCGCGACCGGACGGCCGTCGACCTGTCCGTGGCCGACGACGACACCGTCGCCGTAGAGGGCGGTCGGGTCGCCGGGCTTACGGACCAGCGCACCGATCTCGACGAAGGTGCCCGGATCCATCAGCATGTTGATCCGGTCGCGGGCACTCGGAATGCCCTTACGCGCCCGCTTTTCGATACCCTTCGCGCCCGCGGGCTCTTTGGCGAGCTCGAGCCGCTGGTTCAGATCGGCAAGCTTTTCGGCGGTCGTGCTCAACTAACTCAATCTCCCTTTGCGGAAATCGCGGCCAGCTTGGCGGCGAGGTCGGCACCGATCTGGCCGATCCGCGGTTCGTCGACAATCTGCAGGTGGTCGCCCGGAATATGGACGATCTCCAGGTTGGGAATGTATTCGTCCCAGCCGCCGTTGGGGCGGCGGTCAGCAAAACGAGGCTCGAGCTGGATCATGCCGTCGTGGTAGCGGTCGGCCAGGTACAGCACCGCGTCACCGTCGTACCGAGACGGCTGTGCCTTGGCAAGGTGACGGCTCTCGATCCACGAGGTGCGCTGGTGCTCGAGCACGCCACCGGGAATCTTCGCGCCGGTGAGTTTCACCAGGCTGGCCACGATGTCGTACTGCTCCTCATCGCTGGCCGCTGCCAGTTGCTGCAGCTCCTCGTCGGGCAGTTCACCGTCGACGCCATAGGTCGACTTCGCGAACTGCTGGTAACGCTTGATGCGGCGCATCCGCTCCTCGGAGCTGTTGTCTTCGTCCTGAACCGGCAACGCCAGGTCGATCAGACCGACGACACGCACATCGGCGCCCTCTTCACGCAGGAGCTGAGCGACCTGCAGCGACAACACCGCACCGAGCGACCAGCCGTACAGCACGTACGGGCCGTTGCCCTGGATCTTGCGCAATTCGGGCAGGTACTGACGCGCACGCTCTTCGATGTCGCCTTCGACACGCTCGAAGCCGTACATCGGCGTATCGGCGGGCAGACGCTTCAGCAGCGGCTCGTAGACCAGTGTGTTGCCACCCGACGGATGGAAAACGAAGACCGGCACAGCATCCGAACCATCGGCGCGCGGACGCAGCGGACGCACGAAGCCATCCACTTCGGTGCTGCTGTCCTGCAGATTCCGCACGATCTCGGCGAGCTGCTCGATGGTTTCGCAATCGAGCACATCGTCGACCGTCACCTCGGCCTTGACCCGCTCCGAGAGCCGGGCCGCCATCTTCTCGGCCACGTCCTCTTCGAGAATCGGCAGGGTGTTGTAGACACCGCCGGGCGACGTGCCGGTGACCACGGCCCACGTGGCGTACGCGAGGCGCTCGGCAGCGTCACGTGGCGGAACGTTGTCCTCATCCGCACTCGCGTCGGCGAAGTAGTCGATATCGGCGACGGCGTCCGAAACCGGCTCGGCCACCGCACCATTGGTGGCAGCACCGGTCGCGGCATCCGCCCTGGTGGCAGTGCCCGCGTCAGCACCTGCGGTCGAAACCGATTCGGCGACACCGTTTTCCGACGGCAACTCAGCACCAGCAGCCTTGGCCGCGGCCAACGGATCATCCCCCGCGGCGATAGCGGCCCGAGCCGCCTCGACGAAGTTCGCGTCGACCCCGAGCTCCACATCCTCGCCCGCGGCCCGCGCGGCGGCCTGCTTCTCCGCCATCGCCGCGACCTCGTCGCGGTGCTCGATCGCGTAGCGCAGCACCTTGGCCACCTCGTGCAGGCTGGCGTCGCGCACGGCCGACACCTGCAACTGCGGGATGTCGAACTCGTATTCCACGCGGTTCTTGATGCGCATGGCCATCAGCGAGTCGAGGCCGAGTTCCATCAGCGGAATCTCCATGGGGAGGTCCTCGACGGCGTAACCCATGGACTCGGCGACGATCACGCACAGTCGCTGTTCGACGGTCTCGCTGCCGTTGGGGTCCCAGCGGTCGCTGGTGGCGACGGCGATCTCGGCGGCGGAAGGTTCAGCAGCCGGAACCGCGACGGGCGCAACCGGTTCCGGCAGGGCCGCACCGGAGGTGACGACCGCGTCGAACAGCAGGGTGAACCCGACCGGCGTCTTGGCGTGCACCTGCACCGACGCCCCACCGAGGTGCGGGGTGAGGGTGGTGGTGAGGGTGCCGGTGGTCGGCAGCTCGGCGTGCGGGTGCGTCACTGTGACGGCGACATCGGAAAGCACCTGCGCGGCAGCGGCCTTCACCAGGGCGGTGAGGTCGCCGACGGAGGCCGCCTGGACCTCCCAGGCGTGACGGCCGTCGGGCATCGCGACGTGCGCGCCGGGCACGCGGGTGTTGCCCGAACCCGAGGACATCGTGACCTTGGGCCAGTACTCCTTGCGCACGAACGCGGTACGCGGGATATCCGCGTAATCACCTTCGGGCAGCAGCGAACTCAGGTTCACCGCATGACCGTGCACGTAGAGCTGGGCGAGCGCGCCGATGACACCGGCCGACTCGTCCTCCTTGCGCTTGAGCGTCGGGATGAGCTGCGCGTCGTGCACACCGGCCGCGAAGGTGGTGCCCAGAACCTGCATCAGCGCAACGGAATTCGGCGCCAGCTCGAGGAACGTGGTGTGCCCGGTGTCGACGGCGGCCTTGACCGCGTTGGTGAAGTACACGCTGTGGCGCATGTTCTTCACCCAGTACGGCTCGTCGTGGATCGGGTCGGTGCCGGGCTTGAAGTACAGGCCCTCGTGCACGGTCGAGTACAGGCCGACCTTCAGCGACGTGGGCTCGATACCGGCGAGTTCGGCGGCGAGTTCGCCGAGCAGCGGATCCATCTGGGAGGTGTGGCCGGCGCCGCGGGTAGGCAGGATGCGGGCGAACTTGCCCATGCCCTCCACCTCGGCGACGATCTGCTCCACCTGATCGCGCGGACCACCGATGACGGTGTTCGTCGGCGCCGCGTACACCGCGCATTCCACATCGGGGAAGCGCGGCAGCAGCTGGGCCACGTCGTGGGCGCTGAGTTCGACCAGTGCCATATTGCGCACGTCGTCCTCGGTGATCATCTGCTCGCCCTCGCCCATCAGGCGCGAGCGGGCGCAGATCACGCGCACCGCGTCCTCGATCGACAGACCGCCCGCGATGTAGGCACCGGCGACCTCACCCATCGAATGACCGACCACCGCGGCGGGTTCCGCGCCGTGTGCGCGCAGCACGGCGGCCAGGCCGAGCTGGATGGTGAAGATACCGACCTGGCAGGTGCCGACGTCGTAGTCCTGCTCGTCGTCGAGGAACATCTCGCGAATCGAGTAGCCGGCCTCGTCCTGCACCAGCTCGTCGACCTCGTCGACCGTCTTACGGAAGATCGAGTTCTCGGTGTAGAGCTGCTTGGCCATCTTGCGGTGCTGGGAGCCGAAACCGGCCATCACCCACACCGGGCCGTTGGACGCGGGCGAGTCGGCGGTGAACACACCGGCGCCCGGCTTGCCCTCGGCGATCGCGCGCAGACCGGCCACGGCCTCCTCGTGCGTCTTGGCGACGACGACACCGCGCGAACGCTGGTGGCTGCGCTTGGCCAGCGAACGGGCCACGTCGGCCAGCGGCACATCCTTGCCCGCACCCTCTAGCCAGTCGGCGAGCCGGGCGGCGGCACGCTTGCGGCGCGACGGCAGGTAGGCGGACACGGCGAGGATCACCGGCAGCGGCTCCTCGCGGTCGCCGTCCCACTCGAGCGGGGCCGGTTCGACAGCGGCCTCGGTGATCGCGACAGCCTCGGCGACCACATCGGTGGTCTCCTCACCCTCGACCAGGGCGGCGGCGACCTGCTCGGACGTGACGTCCTCGACGACGGGCTGCGACGGCACGTATTCCTGCAACACCACGTGCGCGTTGGTGCCACCGAAACCGAAACCGGAGATACCGACGGTGGCGACACCGCTGTAGCGCGGGAACTCGGTCGGCTCGTCGACGACCTTGAGGTTGGCCTGCTCGAACGGGATGTACGGGCTCGGGCCCGCGTAGTTGATGTTCGGCGGAATCACGTTGTGCTGGAACGACATCAGCACCTTGGCCAGCGCGGGCACGCCCGCACCGGATTCGAGGTGGCCGAAGTTGGTCTTCACCGAACCGAGCAGGGCGGGCTTGTCTGCCTCGCGGCCACGGCCGATGACGCGGGCCAGGGCGTCGGCCTCGATCGGGTCGCCGATGGGGGTGCCGGTGCCGTGCGCCTCGATGTAGTCGACCGAGGAGGGGGCGATGCGCGCGTCGCGGTAGGCGGCACGCAGCACGTCGACCTGGGCGTCGGGGTTGGGGGCGAACAGGCCGTTGGAACGGCCGTCGGAGTTCACGGCCGAACCCTTGATCACGCCGAGGATGTTGTCGCCGTCGCGTTCGGCGTCGACGAGGCGCTTGAGCACGACAAGGCCCGCGCCCTCGGAACGGACCATGCCGTCGGCGTCGGAGGAGAACGCCTTGATGTGCCCGTCCTTGGCGACCGCACCGTTCTGGTCGAAACCGAGCGTGATCACCGGGGCCAGGATCATGTTCACGCCGCCGGCGAGCGCCACGTCGGCCTCGCCGTCACGCAGCGCGCGCACCGCCTGGTGCACCGCGACGATGGTCGAGGAGCAGGCGGTGTCGACGGTGATCGAGGGGCCGCGGAAGTCGAAGAAGTACGAGACACGGTTCGCGATCACACCGGTCGACGCGCCGAGCAGGGCATAACCCTCGGCCGACACCGGCAGATCCGGATCACGGTCACCCAGACCCAGCGAGGCGAGCAGCTGGAAGTCGCTGGTCGAGGAGCCGACGAACACGCCGACCTTGCCGCCCTTGAGGTCACTGGCCGGAATGCGCGCGTGCTCGAGCGCCTCCCAGGTGAGCTCCATCATCAGCCGCTGCTGCGGGTCGACCCGCTCCACCTCGACCGGCGACATCGCGAAGAACTCCGCGTCGAAGCCCTTCACCACGTCCTGGTCCAGGTAGCCGCCGAGGGTGTTGCCCGCCTCGATGGCCGCCGCGACCGACGGGTCGGCGCGGAACTCGTCCCAGCGGCCCTCGGGCAGCTCACGGATCGCGTCGCCGCGGCCCATGATGAATTCCCAGGTCGACTCGGGAGTGTCGCCCGCGCCCGGCAGCCGCGTCGACAGGCCGACCACGGCGATGTCGTGCGCCTCACCGGGGGTGAAGCTCGCGGTGTACTCGTCGGCCGACTCCTCGACCTCCTCCGGCTCACCGTTGACGATGATCTCGGCCAGCGACGCGATGGTCGGGTGCTGGTAGATCACCGTGGGAGCCAGCGAAACGCCGGTGCGGTCCTCGATGTCGCCACCGAGGGCCAGCGCGTCGCGCGAGGCAAGCCCGAACTCCTCCATCGGCCGGTCGACGGTGATCGCGTCGATCGACTGGCCGGTCGCCTCGGCGACCCAGCGGCGCAGCCAGTCACGCAGCTCGGCGACCGAGAGTTCGGTCTGCTCCGCGGGGAGGTCGGGGTTCTGGGTGGGCGTGCCCTCGTTGTCAGCCATCAATTCCTCAAGCTACCTGTCTGCGTACAGGGCGCGCCGTGGATTGACGCCCGGTGTGGTCGCACCGGGCGTCAGCTCCGAGCCGGTCGGCCGATTACTCTTCCGGTGCATCGGGGAAAGCCTGCTGGGTGTAACCACCGCGCAGCGTTCCCTCGAGGTAGGCGGCCTTGCAGGCGCGCCGGGCGATCTTGCCGCTGGACGTACGCGGAATGGAACCCGCGGGCACGAGCAGCACGTCACGCGCGGTGACGCCGTGGCGCTGCGAGATCGCCGCGCGCACCGCGTCGGCGATCGGGCCCGGGTCGGCCTTACCGGCGCCGGGACCGCGTTCGGCCACGATCACCAGCTGCTCGGACGCGTCGTCGGCGTCGAACTTCAGGCCCGAGTGGCTGTCAGCGGCGAATACTTCGGCGGGCAGCTGGTTGGCGGGCACCGCGAAGGCGGCGACGAAACCGGGACGCAGCGCCGTCGAGGCCTCCTGGGCGGAGTACTCGAGGTCCTGCGGGTAGTGGTTACGTCCGTCGACGATCACCAGGTCCTTCACGCGACCGGTGATGTACAGCTCGCCCTCGAAGTACACGCCGTAGTCGCCGGTGCGCATCCAGTCGGCACCGGGCTCGGCGCCCTCGGTGTGCCCACCCGGCTGCGCTTCGGCGATCTTGTTGCGGAACGTCTTGGCCGACTCGTCGGGGCGACCCCAGTAGCCGATGCCCATGTTCTTGCCGTGCAGCCAGATCTCGCCGACCCGGCCGTCGGGCAGCTCACGGCCGCCCTTGGGATCGTCGATCGACTCCGGGTCGATGATCGCGGCCCACTGCGACAACCCGACGTAACCGCAGGAGACCTGCGCGATGGCGTTCGGCGCGGTCGGCTCGACCCGAACCATCCGGCCCGCGTTCAGCTCGTCACGGTCGACGTAGATGTACTTGGCCTCGTCCTCGGCCTTGGTCGCCGAGACGAACAGCGTCGCCTCCGCCATGCCATAGCAGGGCTTGATGGCCGTCTTGGGCAGACCGAACGGCGCGAACGCCTCGTTGAACTTCTTCATCGAGGACACCGTCACCGGCTCGGACCCGTTGATCAGGCCGATCACGTTCGACAGGTCCAGCGACTCGCCCGCCTTCGGCACACCACGCGCGGCGGCATGCTCGAACGCGAAGTTCGGCGCGGCCGCGAAGGTACCGGCACCGTCGGAGACGGCGGCCAGCTCGTTGATCCAGCGCGACGGGCGGCGCACGAACGCGCTCGGCGACATGATGGTGATGAACTTGCCGCCGACGGCGGGCAGGATCACGGTCAGCAGGCCCATGTCGTGGAACAGCGGGAGCCAGGTGACACCACGCGAGTTCTCGTTCATGTTCAGCGAGTTGATCATCTGCAGCAGGTTCGTCCCGACCGCGCGGTGCGTGATCTCCACGCCGGCGGGGGTGCGGGTGGAACCCGAGGTGTACTGCAGGTAGGCGATGTCGTCGATCGCGGTGTCGGGGCGGACCCACGAGTCACCGAGGGTGTCGGGGATCGCGTCGACGGCGATGATGCGCGGGCGCTGAGCGGCGGGCAGCGAACGGAAGAACTGGCGCACGCCTGCCGCCGAGGAGGTAGCGGTGAGGATCGCCGACGGCTCGCAGTCGCCGAGCACGGCATGCAGCCGGTCGGTGTGGCCGGGTTCGTCCGGATCGAACAGCGGCACCGAGATGGTGCCCGCGTAGATCGCAGCGAAGAAGGAGATCACGTAGTCCAGGCCCTGCGGCGCGAGGATCGCGACCCGGTCGCCCGGGTTGGTCACCTGTTGCAGGCGAGCGGCCACCGCGCGCAGCCGAACTCCGAACTCCTGCCAGGTCAGCTCGTGCACCTCGCCGTCGCGTTCCCGCGAATAGTCGATGTAGCGGTACGCGAGCGTGTTCGCATCGTTACGGGTGTGCTTCTCGACGTGATCGACCAGGGTCCGACCCTCGGGAATAACGATGTTCCCGGTCTCGTCCAGGTAGTCGTCGAAAGTCTCTTCCATTCCTTCTTCTCCTCCGAGGCCGAGTCACCGGTGAATTCGTCCAACGCATTTCGACGTTGACGCCGGTGCGGCCACGACTCGCTATCGCCACCGGCCCCCGGAGCACGCCGGAGCATGCATCCTGACAACCTGCGGATTTTCGAGCGGTCTGCGCGGTAGACCGCTATCGGCTAGATGTTCTCAAACCAGAGTCATGTTACAGAGAACCCCCGCTCAGTCCTCCCGCAGCAGCGGAATGACAGGCGCGAACGCGTCCATCTGGGTGGGGAAGATGCCGACATACGACATCGACGTGAGTTCGCGCACACGCTTGATCTGTTCGGCGATTTCCTCGAACGTACCGATCGCGACGTAGGGCGAGTTCAGAATATCTTCCACCGAGAGTTCCACGTCGACCTCGAGGTCCGGGTGCAGGCCGCGATCGATCGCGCGCAGCGCCATCTCGGCGGTCTTCTCCCGGTCGTCGGTGATGACGATGGCGGTGATGGCCCAGTTCAGTTCGATGTCGGCGAACCGGTCACCGGCAGCGGCCTTGACGATGTTGACCTTCTCGATCGTCTTCTCGAGCGTGATGCCCGAGAGCAGGCCCTTGCCGTTCTTGGTCGTCTGCGGCACCACCGAGACGATGTCGGCGTGCTTGGCCGCCAGGGCGAGCATCTTCGGACCGCCACCACCGGTACACAGCGGCGGACGCGGGCCCTGCCGCGGGCGCGGCGTGCCCTTGATGCCGCGCACCTGGTAGTGCTTGCCCTCGAAGTTGCATTCCTGGCCGCGCAGCAGCGTGTCGAGAATCGTCAGCGACTCGTCGAGCTTCTCCAGGCGCACGCCCGGACGCTCGTACGGGATGCCCGCGTTCTCGAACTCTTCCTTGATCCAGCCCGCGCCGACGCCGACTTCCAGCCTGCCCTTGGACAGCACGTCGATGGTCGCCAGGTCCTTGGCGAGCACGACGGGATGGCGGAATCCGTTGGCCAGCACCGAGGTGCCGAGCCGGATCTTGCTCGTGGCCTGCGTGAGTGCGCCCAGCGCGGCGATCGGGCCGATCTGGTCACCCAGGTGATCGGGCACGACGAACGTGTCGTAACCCATCTCCTCGGCTTCCTGTGCCGTCTGGACGAACTTGCGCGCGCCACCCTCCTGCTTGTTGCCCTCGCCCGCCGCGGCGAAACGGAACGGACGCAGCGGCGTACCCAGCGCGGTCAACTCACCGACGGGTGCCCCAGCTTCGGTCATGAACTCTTCGCTCCTGGCTCTCCGGTGTGTTCGGGCGCAATCACCAGCGCACTTTACAGCGTGCGAGCGAACAGTACTGCGGATGTCACAGCGAGGCATGAACCACGCCAAACATGGCGGCCCTGTGACTGTGACAACCTCGTCTTGCGAAACTCAGGAATGCGGTGGATGGGGGGCGTTCTGGATGAGCTCGCTCGCCCAGTTGACCGTCCACTGGGTGGCCGTGGTGCCCTGCCCGTCGACGGTATTGCTCGCGTAGAGCGCGTGCACCGGGTTGCCCGCCGATCGGATCAGCGCAGCGAGACTGCCCAGCGCGTTCACCGGATTGAGCGCTTCGCGCGGCGCGTCGCAGATCATGTCGCCGGGGGCGCAGATGGAGAACACCTTCGGTGCCAGCTCGCCGAAACCACCCTCACGCGGGCCGGTCATCGTGATTCCCGGCACGTTCACCCCCCGCAACGCGACTTCGGCACCCTCGCCCGCAGGCGGTGGGTCGCCGATCTCGGTCGGCTGGCCGGGGCCGGTGTTCGCGGTGCGACGGCCGTCGGCGATCACGGTGACGCCGAGTACCCGGTCGGCGGGGATCGGGCCGTTGCCCGCGCCGATCTGGGCGGCCACGTCACCGGCGATCACCGCGCCCTGGGAGAACCCGGCGATCACGTAGGTGGTGAGCGGGCACTGCTGATGACGCTGAGCCAGGATGTCGGTGGCCCGCGCGGTGCCCTCGGTGCGGCTGTTGTTGTAGGAGGCCTGACCGTCGGGCGGGATGGCGATGGGGTTCGAGAACTGTGCCACGTAGGGCACGGTGTACACCTCGAGCCGGTTCTCCGGGAACTGCGCGCGCAGCGGATTGGTGATGCTGAGCATCAGCGAGATCGGATTGGCCGTCGGGTTGTACGGGTCGTCGTTGCTGGCCGACTCCCAGGTACCGGGAATCGACAGCAACATCACATCGGGACAGTCCGCCGACTGCGATGTCGGTGGCGGGGGCCCGGGCGGCGTCGGCCCCGGCTCACGCAACCGGCCCGCGAGCAGGTACCACAGCAGCACGATGACGATGATCGCCAGGACGAGCAGCGCGAGTACCGTCAGACACCCCGCAGGCCAGAACCTGCGGGTACGTCGCGTCGGTCGGGGATTCATCAGCAGTAGGTGGAGTTCGCGGCCGCGATGTAGATCTCGGCGGCCTTGTTGACGTCCATCTTGGCCGGGTCGAACGCGGCGTCGGTGCCCGCCATCGCGGCGACGAAGGTGGCGATGTCGGCGTCACTCGCGCCGGTGCTCTTCGCCGAGCAGATGTAGGTGGCCGCGGTGATCGCGCTGGTCTGGTCGGCCGGATGGATGCCGTTCTTGCCGAGCTCGTCGAGGAACGCCTTGTCCTTACCGGTGGCCGGGGTCTCCTCGACGGTCGGCGCGACCTGCGGCTGCTCGGGAGCCGAGGTCTCGGACTCCGGCGCCGCCGAGGTGGTGTCCTCGGCCGCCGAGGTGGCGGGAGCCTGCGTGGTCGCCGACGCGGCGGCGCTCGCACTCGACGAAAGGGTCGGTGTCTGCGAGGCGGTCGAGTCGTTGTCGCCGCAGGCGGACAGCAGGGCGACGGCCGCGAGGGCCGCGACCGATCCGGCTACCTTGCCAGGGATCCGATGCATGAAGATGTCTTTCCTCGATCGTTAGTCAGGGGAGCGGTCGCTGCCAAGGCTAGCCGGACACACGGGTGGTCCGGGCGCCCCGGCACGAACCTCAGCGAGTTCTCAGCCCGAGCTCACACACCGTGCACTTCGGATCTGCCGTCACGCACCACGATGAACCCGGTCTGAAAATTCTGCTGCACACCACCCGGAACGGTGAACTCGTCGCTCACCGGATACCCCAGACGGCCGTTCTCGAAGCCCTGTGCGGCCCAGGCGTCGGCCAGCGGGCCCGGTCGCACCGCGAAGGCACCCGAGAGCGGGCTCCAGTAGATGGTGCCGCCCTCGAACCGGGTGGCCCGGCCGAAGTCCTTCAGCGGCAGCTCACCCGACACCGGGAACCCCAGGGGGCTGTTCTCGAATCCGAGCTGGGCGTACTTGTCGAGGATGAAGCCCTCCACGCGGTGCGCGCCGGTGGCGGCGCTGTGGAACATGGTGCCGTGTTCGAAGGCCTGCACCGCGCCGTCGCGGCTGGGCGTGCGCGCCTCGGCGGCCAGCGGGTAGCCCGCGGGCCCACCCTCGAAGCCCTGCCTGCCCCATTCCTCGAGGAAGGCGCCGCGCACCACCTGCGCGCCGGTCTGCGGCGACCAGTAGATCGAGCCGCCCTCGAAGGTCTGCATGCGGCCACGCCCGTCGGGCAGGCCGTGCTCGTCGCCGGTCGGCAGGCCCAACGGTGAAGCGGCACCGCCGATTCCGGCATATGTGCCGCCGATCCGGCCACCGACGGCGTGGGTGCCGGTCGCGGCCGAATGGAACACCCGGCCGTTCATGAAGTCCTGTACCACCCCGGCGCCCGCCGCGTACTCCCCTGTGACGCACCCGCCGAGCCAATTCGCCACCTGCACAACCGAACCGATCGCCCCGCCCGCCGCGCACTGCGCCCCACCGGGCTCCGTGCCCAGCGCGGCCGCGGCTTGCGGCCACGACTGACGCATCTCGAAATCCCAGTACGGCCACGAATGTGTGCCCGCCGGACGGTAATTCGCCTGCACCGGGATCGCGAGCTTCTCCAGCTTGGTCACGAAATTCTGGGTCGACAGACGCGAGAGGATCTCCAGCCCGGTGCCCGCCCAGTTCTCGCTCAGCAGCGGGATCTCGCCCGCCTGATCATGGCTGCCCGCCAGCCCGCTGCCGCTCGAGACGTACATGCTCACGCCTTTGAGCTTCTCCGCGAGCAGATACGGGTCGTGGGCGGCCCACTCCGGGCTGCCGGGCGGACCCCACATGGCCGACGACTCGAACCCGCCCGCGTCGCGGACCGCGAATTCGATCGCCTGCGGCATACCGAGCGTCGTCGTGGTGAGCAGGCCCGAGTACGAGGCCACGTACTTCATCAGGCCGGGATTGCGGCCCGCCAGGTTCATCGCGGCCGTGCCACCCATCGAAAGGCCCTGGACGCCACGCACATCCGTCGTGCGCCAATCACGTTCGAGCACCGGCGGGAGTTCCTTGGTGAGGAAGGTCTCCCACTTGTACACATGACCGTTGTTGGGCTCGAGCCAATCGGAGTAGAAGCTGGACTGGCCGCCCACCGGCAGCACCACGTTCACGTTCTTGTCGGCGTAGAAGCCTTCGGCGTCGGCGTCTTTGGTCCAGCCGTTCTCGTCGTCCTGGGCGCGCAGGCCGTCGAGCATCAGCATCATCGGGAACGCGGCGTCGGGCCGGGCGTGCCAGTCGCGGGCCAGCAGCATCTGCACCTGGATGGGGGTGTTCATGGCGGGCGAGAAGACCGTCAAGGCCACCCGTCGGTCCGTCAGCCACTCCACCCGTTGCACCGACGCCACCGCGGCCTGCGCGGGCGTGGGAACGGTGAGTGCCGGACCGAGCAGGGCGGCGGTCATGGCCGCGATTCCGAGGATCCGCCGAATCGGCGCCCGGAGACGATGTTTCTGCAACACGCGCGACCTCCTATCCCCACCCTGGGACACAGCCTCCGTCACGTTGTACCGCAGTACCGGCCGATAACCGGGGAAGACACGCGAAGCGCCCGCACAGCAAAAAGACCGGCCCACCCTGCGGGTGAGCCGGTCTTCTCAGCGTTGCTGTGCGGAAACTACTCAGGCACCGAGCGCGCCCAGGATCTGCGGGCGAGCCTTCCACAGCTGGTCTTCCCAGTACTTCCACGAGTGGGTACCGGTGGCCGGGAAGTCGAAGGTGGCCGGGATGCCGAGGCTGGCCAGACGACGCTGGAACGCCAGGGTGCTCACGAACGAGATGGCCTCGATGCCCATCGCGTTGGCGGTGTTGTACACCCCGCCCAGACCGGCCGGACGATCGTGCTGACCGGGCAGGCCGTTGGCCGAGGAGATGAACATCGGCAGACCACGCAGCTCCGGCGCGAACACCATCGGGTCCATCCGCAGCCACGCCGGGCTCCACGGAGCGGCCATGGAGTCGACGTTGAAGCGGCCCGCGTCGAGCATCATCACGCGGATGGCCTCACGCATGCCGGGGGCACCCCAGTTCAGCGGGCCCGACAGCGAGGAAGCGTGCTTGAACTGGTCGCGGTGCAGGGCGGCCAGCCGCAGCGCGGCCGGACCCGACATCGACAGGCCGAGCACCGCGTTGTTGTGGCGGGAAACGCCGTAGCCCTCGAGGAAGGCGGGGAGCTCTTCGGTGAGGAAGGTTTCCCACTTGTAGGTGGTCTTCTGACCGTTGGTGTTGGACGCGGCGGTCCAGTCGGCGTACCAGCTGGACTGGCCACCGACCGGCATCACCAGGGTGACGTTGTCGTTGGCGAACTGCTGCATCGCGTTGGTCTCGAAGGACCAGGCGTTGCGGTCGTCGCGGGCGCGCAGACCGTCGAGCAGGTACAACGCGGCATTGCCACCATTGCGGGCCCACTGGACCTGGACCTTCACCGGACCCATCTTCGACGGGACCATCAGTTCTTCGTAGCCACCCGCGGGCGCACGCAGTGCGACACCCGGAACCGGCGCGGCGAACGCAGTCGGGGCCGCCGCACCCGCGGCGATCGGCAGCACGAGGGCTGCTGCGCCGACAGCTAGAATTCGATTACGCCAACCACGAGGTGCTGTGCCCCGGGAGGTACCCGGCTGGTCACCCTTCGGCGCGACGGCCTTGCCGAAACGCATGTGAATTCCGCTCTCTTTCTGCTGTTATGGCATGCCAGACACGTCGGTGCCGACAACCGGATCCCGACACTCCGGTCGTCAGAAGAGATGAAACAACGATCTGGTCACACTTACGCTCGCTGGAGGATATTCGACCGGCGAATTAACTGCAAGGGCAGGGATATTGGCGGCTGGCGCCGCTGGGGTTGTCCGGACACACGAAACCGGCGCCGAAATGTTCGGCGCCGGTTCATGTTTTGTCAGCCGATATTGTTCGACAGGTCCGGGATCATGCGCAGGGCCTCGTCGTTCCAGGTGTTCCAGGCGTGGATGCCGAAGGGCGGGAACGAGTAGGTGACGTTGCGGGCGCCGAGGGTGGCCATGCGGACTTCGAAGGCCCGAGTGTTCGCCAGCGCCAGCGCTTCCAGCGCCATTCCGTTGACGGTGTTGATGTTCGGTCCGTCGGAACTGGTCGGCAAGCCTGAGCCCGCCGCTATCCACAGGCGGGTGTTGTTGCGGACCAGGTTGGGGGCGAACACGAACGGGTCCATCCGCAGCCACTGTGGGCCCCACGGCGGGGCCATGGAGTCCACGTTGTAGCCGCCCGCGTCGATCATGCCGAGGCGGATGGCCTCACGCATACCGGGCGCGGAGATGTTCAGGTAGCCCGAGTAGGCGCCCGCGAAGGAGAACTGGTCGGGGTGGTAGGCGGCGAGAGTGAGCGCCGCCGAACCGCCCATCGACAGGCCGAACACGCCGTTGCGGGTGCGGCTGAAGCCGAGCCGGTCACCGAGCGCGTTGGGCAGTTCCCTGGTGAGGAAGGTTTCCCACTGGTACCGGTAGCTCTTGCCCGGTCCGCCTGCGAACGCGTCGATCCCGCCGGAACCGGTGGCGGGGCCCGTGCCGGGCACGCCGAAGAAGCTGCTCGGGGAATTCCAGTCGGCGTAGAAACTCGACATTCCACCGACCGGCATCACCACGTTGATATCGGCCCGCGCGAGCGCGTTGGGGATATCGGTCTCGATTTCCCAGCCGTTGAGATGCTCGGGGGCGCGCATACCGTCGAGGACATAGACCACTCGATTGGTGTTGCCGTTGGCCGCGCGCAGAATGCGCGTCTTCACCGGGCCCATGCCGGAATCGACCCAGAAGTCGAACGCGGCCGGGTTGAAGCCCGCGGCGGCCGGCGCGGCGGTGCCGCCGACGGCCGTGGCGAGCGGGACGAGCAGAGCCATGGATACGCCCGCGGCCCATCGCCGCACCCACGATCCGCGGGTTGCGGTCTTCACGGGTCCACGCTCGCGGCGCAGTGTTCGCATTCGACTAGACCTTTCTCGGCAGACCGATAGCGCAAACCCCGAGCTACGCAGTCGGATTCCTCATCGGGCGCCAAAATGTGATCGAACCAGGGCAAAACGGACGATTCAACCTCGACGCATGCTCACTGAGTATCAAACGCTTCACGAACGCTTACATGTTGCTGGAAAGTGACCCGCAACACAACTCTGGGTGATCTGTCGCACATGATTCGTCACCGTCTTTGCCTCGGATCGTGACGCGAAAGCACAAAACCGCCCGGGTGCGAATGCACCCGGGCGGTTTCGCGTGAAACCAGCCGACTCAGCCGATATTGGCCGAAAGGTCGGGGATCATGCGGTGGACTTCCGCTTCCCAGTTGCGCCAGTTGTGCACGCCGGTGATCGGGAAGTCGAAGGTGGCGTTGCCGCCGCCGAGGGTGGCCATGCGGACCTGGAAGGCCCGGCTGTTGACCATCGCGAGCAGTTCCAGCGGAACGCCCTGCACGATTTCCATCGGGTTGGACACATCGCCGGCACCGGGGATACCGCTGGCGGCCGAGACCCAGACGCGGGTGCCGTTGGCGACCAGGCGCGGGGCGAAGACGAACGGGTCCATCCGCAGCCACTGCGGGCCCCACGGCGGCGCCATCGCGTCGATGTTGAAGGCGCCCGCGGAGATCATGGCGGTGCGCATCGCCTCACGCATGCCCGGCGCGGAGATGTTCAGGTAGCCGGAGAACGAACCGGCGTAGCTGAACTGGTCGGGGTGGTAGGCGGCCAGGGTCAGGGCGGCCGAGCCACCCATCGACAGACCGAAGACACCGTTGTTGTTGGGGTTGAAACCGAGCCTGCTCGACAGCGCGTTACGCAGATGCGTGGTCAGGAAGGTTTCCCACTTGTAAGTGTTCTTCTTGCCCGCCACCTGGGCCGGAGCGATCGACGAACCGGTCATCGACGAACCGGTGGCCGCCGAACCGGTGGAGCTACCGCCCGAACCGGCGTCGAGGCCGAAGAAGTTGCTCGGCGCGTTCCAGTCGGCGTAGAAGCTGGACTGGCCGCCGACGGGCATCACGACGTTGATGTTGGCGTCCATCAGCGCGCGGGCGACGTTGGTGTCCTTCTCCCAGCCGCTGAGGTCGTCCTGGGCCCGCATGCCGTCGAGCGCGTACACGACCCGGTTGGTGTTGCCGTCGGCCGCACGGAAGATCCGCGACTTGATCGGGCCCATTTCGGAGTCGACCCAGAAATCGAAACCACTGGGATCGAATGCCGCCGTCGCGGTGCCGGTGGGACCTGCCACCGACGCCCCGAGCGGCAGCACGATCGCCAACGAAACCAGCACCGACCGCTTGAGCCAGCCGGCTCCCCTGGTTCTCAGACGTCCGCCACGCATTCTGTGTTGGGCCTTTCCTCGTGCGGTTCACGCGGAACCGCGGTTGCAATGACCGCCGACTGACATCCGGCACACCAGTGCGCCGACGGAAGTTCCTCGTTGACCCTATCGCTACATCGATAGCCTGGCGTTACCAAAAAGTAATTATGTGATCGATTCAGCGCTGTGGCTCGGGGTAGGGGTTGACCAACCCACACCGCTGGATCTCGTACTTCGGGACGCGGTCGATGCGGTACTTCGCGAAGGTCATCGCATTGCGGAGGTTGTGCTTGAACCGATCGAAGGTGAGCGGGTCGCGCACGGAGATCATCAGGGCCTGCGTTTCGGGGCACGACATGGCGGTGCGTGCCTGCGTCACCCACTTCTCGTCCATGAACCACGGCATCCACGGATGGATGTCGACCATGCCCGAATCGACGACCACCCAGTCGGGGTACAGGCTCTTGTCGTGGCCGATGCGGCCGTCGACGAGCCGGTCCGAATGCGCGGCCAGCGGGTAGGCCAGGCCCATCGGGTCGATCACGCGCACGCTCAGCGGCACGTTCATGCTGGTCATGCCGAGGTTGAGGAAGTACACGGTGTGCCCGGCGCCGCCCTCGGGGATGGGCTGCGGCGGCGGGTCGAGGTACCAGAAGGTGAACGACGGCGAATTCAGCAGCAGGCCGCCGTTGGGGTTGTTCGCGATGTCGTTGACCATGGCTCGCATGCGCGGGTAGTCGAGGTAGTCCTCGGCGCGGATCGGATGGTCGTGACCTGTGTTGAGCACGTAGTACACACGCTCGTCGACGATGCCCGAGGCGCTGATCTTGGTTCCGGTGGTGATGGCGGTGGTGCTCGCCGCGTACAGCGACCAGCCCGCCGTGCCGAGCAGCGCGACGAGCAGCACCGCGAACGACCAGTCCCTTGCCGCGAACGCGCGCACCGGGATGGGGACGACGGCCACCGGGAGCAGCAGCAGGAACAGCTGGGTGAGCAGCATCCGGCCGTGCATGAAGTCACCGCCCACGCGCACCGCGTACACGGTGAGCAGCACGCCGCTGAGCAGCACCATCACCACGACCGCGCTCGGCGAACGGAACCACGAGCGAATCGCGGCGATCGACCAGGTGGGCTTCACCCGGAACCCGTGCGCCATGGCGGCGAGCACGCCCGCGACCAGCAGCACCAGCAGCGGGATCCACAGGTAGTAGGGCCCGACCAGATCGGCCAGGTACTTCAGGCCCTGCCCCCACTTGGCACCGCCCGCGTCCTTGGCGACGGCGGTATTGGGATAGGGCAGGCCGTAGTAGCCCATGCGCCAGATCTGGTAGGCGACCGGGACAAGCCCGGCGACCAGAACGATCAACGCGCGCAGCACCACGGGCCCGAACCGGAACTGCGGCATCGGCGCGAGGAAGATCATGCCGAGCGCGAGCACCCCGATCAAGGTGGCCTCGGGCCGGACAAGCGGTGCGAGACCGGCCAGGAACACCAACCCGAGCAGGCCGGGCACCCGCACGACCGCGGCCTGGCTCCACCGGATCATCAGCCACCACAGCAACCCGACCCAGCAGATCACCAGGCCGCTCTCCAGCCCGGAGGTCGCGTAGTCGCGGGCGGGCGGCAGCGCGATGTAGACGAGCACACCCGCCGGGATCAGCAGCTGACCGGTGCTTCCGCCCCACAGCCGCGCGGTGCCGAGCATGGCGAACACCATCGCGAGCACCGAGACGACGAGGGCGACAGCGAGCACCACGTATTCGAGCCTGGCCTGGGTGACCCAGCTGAAGAACCAGACGATGTAGGTCCAGGCGGTGCTGGTATTGGTTTCGACCCGCTCGTCCATGTTGAAGACCGGGCCGTTGCCCGCGAGCAGGTTGCGCACTGTGCGAAGGACGATGAGCCCGTCGTCGGCGATCCAGCGCCGCTGCCAGGCACCGATCGCGAACAGCGCGGCGGTGAGCACGACCCCACCGACGAATGTGGCCCGGGACGCGGCTGCGAAACGCGCGGCCGGGCGCGCCTGTTCGGCGCTGCCCAGCCGTTCGTCTTCAGATGATTCCCGCTCCGCTACCACGATCTCGTCAGGTGAGATAGACAGCGACACCTACCGCTCCGATCCAGGCAATAGCGAGGAACTGCAGGATGCGGTCCCCCAGCGCGATCTCTTCGGGTTCACCGGCCTCGCCGCCATCGACGTCGACCGCGTAACGCAGGACTGCGATGGTAAACGGCACCATCGAGATCGCGTACCACTGGGTGTCACGGGCCTCACCCTGCTGGAACGCCCACAGTCCGTAGAACACCACGAGCGCGGTGGCCGCGAGCGTCCAGACGAAGCGCAGGTAGGTGGGGGTGTAGTACTGCAGCGACTTGCGGATCTTGGCGCCCGTGTCGAGCGCGATCTGCAGTTCGGCGTAGCGCTTGCCCGCCGCCATGAACAGCGAACCGAACGCCATGATCAGCAGGAACCATTGCGACAGTTCGATATCCGCGGCCGCGCCACCGGCGATGGCGCGCAGCAGGAAGCCCGAGGAGACGATGCAGATGTCGAGCACGGCCTGGTGCTTGAGCCCGAGGCAGTACGCCAGCTGGATGCCGATGTACACGGCCATCACCACGGCGAGATGCCAGGACGCGAGGAACGAACCGGCGATCGAACCGACCAGCAGCACGGCGGCCAGCGCGTAAGCCAGGTTGACAGGAACGACGCCCGCCGCGATCGGCCGGAACCGCTTCGTCGGGTGGGCGCGGTCGGCCTCGACATCGAGGGAGTCGTTGACCAGGTAGATGCCCGACGCCGCCATGCAGAACACGACGAACGCGATCGCCACATGCGCGAGGATCCCCAGGTCGCTGACGGCTTCGGGGCCCGCGGCGAGCGGCGCGGCGAGCACGAGCACGTTCTTGACCCACTGACGTGGGCGAACGGCCTTGACGAGCCCGCCGGCCAGGGTCTTCGGCGGGCCCTTCACAGCAGCCTCGTCCAGGACGGCGGCGGACGGTTCTTCGCTCATCTCAGCCAGAGTTCTTTCGGTAGCGGTCACGGGCGGCGTCTCTTTTCGGCGGCGAGCACGGCGGCGGCCGACGCGGCCCCCAGTGCGGAACCGGCGAGCACATCGGAAGGGTAATGCACCCCGAGCACGACCCGGGACAACAGCATCGGTGGCACGAGCACCGCAGGCAAGGGTAGCCCGGTGAGCCTGCCGAGCAACACCGCCGCCGCCGTTGTGGAGGTGGCGTGCGAGGACGGGAAGCTCAGCTTGCTCGGCGTCGACACGTTGACCTGCACCGACGGATCGTTCGGGCGCGGGCGGCGGACGATGCGCTTGATGACGATCGACGCCGCGTGCGCGCCGACCGCGCCGACGGCCACGCCCGCCCACTGACGGCGGCGCGGCTTGTCGACCAGCCAGCCCGCCGCCGCGATGCCGACCCAGCCGAGCGCGTGCTCACCGAAGTGCGACATCGCCCGCGCGGCCGAAACGACGGCCGGATTCGTGCCGATGGTGCCCTGCACGGCGTTGAGGATCGCGACCTCGACGGGCACCTCCACGTACTCGCCACTGCACGCGCAGTCGCCGCCGCAGCCCTCGTCGAGGAGTTCCAGTTCCGGGTTGATCGCGTTCACTTGCTCGTTCCGTTCAGGCCGAAGGTCTTCTCCCACGCCGCCGTGCTTGTCAGCTCGGCGTGCGCGGCCCGGTAGCGCTGCTGCATCTCCGGGAAGCGGGCGGTGAGCTCCTTGCGCAGGCGCAGAGCTTCCTTGAGCAGCTCCGCCGCCTTGCGCGGGTCGCGCTTGCGGTACACCACGCCACGGCCGTCGGCGGTCGTCACGGTCACGCCGTCGACCTGCGAGAGCAGGAACCAGCGCGCGTCCAGCGTCGGCACGTTGAGCTGCGGTGTCTCGTGGGCGGCCGGGTCGGCCTTGCGGAAGTTGTGCACCACGCCCTTGGCCAGGCGCGCCACCTTCGCGATGGGGTTGCCCGGTTCCCCGACGGCGCCGACACCGTGGCGGCTGGCCAGCGGCAGTTCGGTCGACGACGGAACCACGACGGCGTCCGGGTACTCCTTGCGCATCGCGTGGATCTTGCCCAGCGCGCTCGGCAGCAGGTCGAACAGACCTTCCGGACCGGCGAGGAAGTCGCGGATCGCCTCGTTCTGGATGGCGACCGTGGAGTACTCGAGGCACAGCAGGTGCTTGAGGGTGGCCTTGACCGTGTTCACGATCATCGGCTTGCCGTCGCCCGGCAGGTGCAGCGAGGCGACGACCAGGCGATTGCGCAGGTGGAAGTAGGCCTGCCAGTCGATGGCGTCGTCCTTGTCGGACCAGGCCATGTGCCACACAGCGGCACCGGGGAGGGTGACCGTGGAGTACCCCGCGTCACGCGCGCGCAGACCGTATTCGACGTCGTCCCACTTGAGGAACAGCGGCAGCGGCTGACCGATCTGCTCGGCGACCTTGCGCGGGATCACGCAGGTCCACCAGCCGTTGAAGTCGACGTCGATGCGCCGGTGCAGCAGCTTGGAGTTGTCGCGATCCTTGAGCGGATACTTCGAGAAGTCGTGGTCGTACTCGACATTCGGCGCCGAGGACCACATGAAGATCCCGCGATCGACGACCTCACCCATGCTGTGCAGGTGCGAACGTTCCTGCAGGTTCAGCATCTGCCCGCCGACCAGCAGCGGCGACTTGGCGAACCGGGAGAACGCGAGGGCGCGCAGGATCGAGTCGGGCTCGATCTCGATGTCGTCGTCCATGTAGACGATGAACTCGGCGTCGGTCTTCAGCGCCTCGTACATGACGCGGCTGTAGCCACCGGACCCGCCGAGGTTGGGCTGGTCGTGGATGCTGAGCCGGTCGCCCAGTGTCGCGGCGGCCTCGGTGAAGCCCGGCTCGTCGACGACCTTGCGGTTGCCCTGGTCGGCCACGATCACCGCGGCGACATTGCCGAGCACCAGCGGGTCCGAGCCGAGGGCGGCCAGGGTCTTCACCAGGTCGGTCGGCCGGTTGAAGGTGGGCATGCCGACGGCGATGCTGCCGGTGCCCGGCGCCTCCTGCGGCGCGTACCAACCACCCGCGAGCAGGGTGACCGCCGTGTCGGTGGTGATGTCGAACCAGATCCAGCCGCCGTCCTCGAACGGGCCCAGGTCGGTCTCGAACTCCACCGACACCGAATCGGCGCCCTGCGGAACGGCGAACTCCTTGCCCTGCACGTGGATTCGCGAACCGTCCGCCTTGGAGCGGTACACGTCGACGCGACCGTGCCCGGCCAGCTCCAGCCGGAGCACCACCGACTTCAGCACGCTCCACCGACGCCAGTAGCTGGCGGGCAGCGCGTTGAAGTAGGTGCAGAACGACACCTCCGACTCCGCGCCGATCGAGAGCGCGGTGCGGCTGGTGGCGTGCGCGCGGCGGGCGTTGGTGGTGGATTCCTCCAGGTAGAGAGTCCGCACGTCCAACGGCTCACCCGGGCGCGGCAGGATGACGCGTTGCAGCAGCGACTTGGCGCGGGTCTCGGTGGTCACGTCTTCGAGCATCGGTTGCGCGCTCATGCCTCGTCCACCAGGGGCGCACCCGACTCGAGATGCGGCCGGAGCACGTTCTCGAACATGCTCAGCGCCGAACCGATCGCCATGTGCATATCCAGGTACTGGTAGGTGCCGAGGCGACCACCGAAAAGCACCTTGCGCTCGGCGGTTTCACGCTTGGCGCGCTCGCGGTAGGCGAGCAGCTTGGCGCGGTCCTCCGGGGTGTTGATCGGGTAGTACGGTTCGTCGCCGGTCTGGGCGAAACGCGAGAACTCGCGCATGATGACCGTCTTGTCGGTCGGGTAGTCGCGTTCCGGGTGGAAGTGGCGCGGCTCGATGATGCGGGTGAACGGGACGTCGGCGTCGTTGTAGTTCATGACGCTGGTGCCCTGGTAGTCACCCTGCTCGAGCACCTCGGTCTCGAAATCGATGGTGCGCCAGCCCAGTTCGCCTTCGGCGTAGTCGAAGTACAGGTCCAGCGGGCCGGTGTAGACGACGGGGGCGGCCGGGTTGGCGGCGGTGATCTCGTCACGCACGTCGAACCAGTCGGTGTTGAGGCGCACGTCGATGAGCTCGGAGGCGGCCATGTTCTCCAGCCACTTCGTGTACCCCTCCTTGGGCAAGCCCTCGTAGGTGTCGTTGAAGTAGCGGTTGTCGAAGGTGTAGCGCACCGGCAGGCGGGTGATGTTGCCCGCGGGCAGTTCCTTCGGGTCGGTCTGCCACTGCTTGGCGGTGTAGTCGCGCACGAACGCCTCGTAGAGGGGGCGCCCGATCAGCGAGATCGCCTTCTCCTCGAGGTTCTGCGCGTCGGCGGTCTTCACCTCGGCGGCCTGCTCGGCGATCAGCTTCTTGGCCTCTTCGGGGGTGAAGTAGCGGCCGAAGAACTGCGAGATCAGACCCAGCCCCATCGGGAACTGGTAGGCCTGGCCCTTGTGCATGGCGAACACGCGATGCTGGTAGCCGGTGAACTCGGTGAACTGGGTGACGTAGTCCCACACCTTCTTGTTCGAGGTGTGGAACAGGTGCGCGCCGTACTTGTGAATCTCGATTCCGGTTTCCGGATCGGGCTCGGAGTAGGCGTTGCCACCCAGGTGGTAGCGGCGGTCGATCACCAGCACCCGCTTACCCAGCACGTTCGCGGCCCGCTCGGCCACGGTCAGGCCGAAGAAGCCGGACCCGACCACGATCAGGTCGTACTGGTTTGCCTGGCTGGCGGAATCTGCGTTGACGGAGTTACCCGGGGACGATGCGGCGGTCACGGGTGCCCAGCGTATCGGAAGACCGCCGATTGTCCCGGCGGAGTCCATGACCGACTCCTGACCTGGGCTTTCATCAGCCGCTACCCGGACAGGACCGCACCGACGGCGATGCGTACGGCAACGTCGGGTGTGAGTCGCTGTTCCGGGGCGGGATGCGAGCGTCAGTAGTGGGGATATGCGGTCGGGCGGCCGGCGCGGATCCAGCGGCCCGTCGAGGGGGCGGCCGTCAGGATGAGGATGATCAGGGGGAAGAACGAGATCACGAGGGCGCCCGCGATCGCGCCGCCGGCCTCCGATGAGGAGGTTTGGCTCAGCGCCATGAGGACCGAGACCCAGGTGCCTGCCAGGGCGAGGACGGACAGCAGGATCAGGAGCACTCGGCCTGCGGTCTTGCGGCGGAACAACAGGATCGAGCCGAGGAACCACAGCAGGCTGGGGACGGCGCCGATGGCGAGGCCGATGGTCACCTCGGATCGGCCCGCTTCGTCGGTGGCGCTGGTCGGCTCGGTGCCGAAGATGACGGCTGCGGCGATTCCGAGCCCGCCGAGGGCGATCAGCGACAGCAGCAGTGAGATGACAGCAGCGGTGATCGCCGTTCCCCCGCCGGGGCGCGGCTGGCCGTAGCCCGGCGGGTACGCGCCGTAAGCCGGTGCGCCATAGCCGTATTCGGCATACGGCTGAGCACCGTAGGGCTGGGCGTAGGGGTCGGGGGCGTAGCCCGGTTGTGCGTAACCCTGTGCCGCGTACGGGTCGTAGCCCTGTGGGCCGTGCGGATACCCCATCGTTTCCCCCTCCGGACGAGCTGTGTGCCCTGGTGCTGACCAGCTGAAACTATACGGCCGGTCCGACAAGATCTTTCGGGCGTGCGCGTGTGTAGGCCGCCGTCCACGGCAGGAGCGCCATGAGCAGCACGATCGCGCCGAGACCGGTCGCGGTGCCCGCGGCGGTCCAGTTGTGGTTGACGATCGCCGTCACCGCCCCCGGCACCCCACCGAGACCGACGAAGATCGAACGCAGTACCGATTGGTCGGCGAACCAGTGGATGCCGTACCCCGAGTCGTAGCCGATGAGCGTGGCGAGCAGGGCGAGCAGGCCGAGGCCGAGTTGCGCCGCGGCGGCGACGATCAGCACCCAGCGGCCGGTGTCGTCGCGGCGGGCGAGCAGCAGCGCGCCGTAGCCGAAGGCGAACGCGGCGACCAGCGCGCCGAGAGTGCTGAAGAGGACGAGCGAATCGTCGAGCAGCTCCGGGTCGCTGAAGAAGGTGCGCAGGACGTAGGCCGCGCCGAGCAGATTCGCGACGGCGGCGAGCGCGCCGAGGGTCACGGCGACGACGGCCGTCACGTCACCGAGAGTCGTTGTCTTCTCCTGCTCGAGCATGGTCCGACCGTATCCCGTCCGCCGCTATCGCGTCGCGGTCCAGCGGCGCGTCGGCTCGATCACGCTGAACGCCAGGATCACCACATTGAGCCCGAGCCAGCAGTCCAGCGGCCCGAACCGCCAGCCGTGACTCGCCCCGTTCAGCACAACGACCAGCCCCGTCGCCCCCGCCATCACCGCCGCCATGGTGAGCAGCACTCGCCTGCCGAGCATCCGGCGCCGCAACAACAGCACCGCGCCGAGCAGATACACCACGCCGAGCCCGCCGACGATCCCCGCGCCCACATAGTCGAGATCGATCTGACGCCCGAGCGTCCGCAGAACCGCGGTCGCCACCCCCACGACGATCCCCGCCACGCCGACCAGCAACCCCAGCCAGCCCGCGATCAGCGCGGTCACCGCGCGCGAAGGCCCCTCCGGCCGCACCTGCTCCACACTGTCCCCGCTACTTGTCGTCGTTCGGAGTCAGTTATACGGGGCTTGCGTGATCTGCGCCGGGGTGTGCTGCGGTTGCGGTCCCAGCTGTACGGAACCACCTCGGTGTTTTATGCACCACGGAGGTACTGGGCGCAATCCAAAAGAGCCGGGTACTCCACCCCGCAACATCCGCACCCAAGACCGCGCCCGGGCAACATCCACCCGAGCGCGGCCCCGTCACACCCCGTCGCGCCCCGGCCAACCCCTACGCCGGATGCGCGGCGGCGTACGCGCGGAACGCATCCCGGATGTACTCGGCGGTGTTCTCGCCGTGCACGTCGTAGTTCTTGCGGAAGCGCGGATCGGCGACGTACATCTCGCCGAGACCGACGAGATATTCGTTGGTCACCGGCCGACCCTGCGTACCGTCACCGAGCCACGCGCGGTGCCGTTCGACGATGGCCTGCACCGTGTCGCCTTCCACCGGAAGTCCTGCGGCGTGCGCCTTTCCGAAGTCGGCGGCGATGTCGAGCTGGGTCTGCAGGAACTGCTGCTTGCCCTCTTCGCTCAGCGAACGCCACCAACGGTCGCCGCTCTCGTAGGCCTCCTTGCCCCAGCGCTGGGTGACTTCTTCCTTGTACTGCGTGTGGTCGAAACCGTCGAAAACCTCAGCGGCCATGAGCGGTTCACCTCTTTCCGTCTTGTGCAATGTGGTCGACACCGACTCGATCTGCCGCGCGATCCGATCCTGTTGCTGCCGAAGCAGTTCCAGGTGGGTGCGCAGCGCGTCGGTGGTGTTCTGTTCACCGGCGAGAACCTCGGCGATCACCGGAAGGCCGAGCCCGAGTTCGCGCAGCAGCAGAATGCGCTGCAGGCGGACCAGGGAGTTCTGGTCGTAGTAGCGGTAGCCGTTGGCGCCGATCCGGCTCGGCTCCAGCAGCCCGAGCTGTCCGTAGTGGCGCAGCGTGCGGCTGGTGGTGCCCGCGGCCTTCGCGAGGTCCTGAATGGACCATTCACCCACCATGACCAGCTCCTTTCTCGTCGATGAGACCAGTCTGCAAGTTGACGCTACGTCAAGGTCAACACCGAAAGTCAGAACCCGATCTCGACCTCGACGGTGTCGCGTTCGGTGTACATCCGCCAGTACTCGGCGCCGAGTTCGGCGTTGCCGATGCGCGGTAGCACCATCCCGTCGGGGATCAGCTCGGGATGGGCGTCGACCTGGTGCTGCACCGCGCTGTTCTCGATGAGCGAGCCGATGGCGAGCAGCCCGGCGAACACCCCGGTGCCGTCGAGTTCGGCCGCCAACTGCCGGACATACGCACGCTGGGCGCCGAGGGCAACGCCCATATTCGCGAGGTAGGGCTGCAGATTCACCTCGGACGCACCGGAGGAGAACAGCAGCGCTCCCCGCCCGCGCGCGAGCATCCCGGGCAGGAGTTCGCGACCGAGCTGGATCGACGAATACACCTTGAGGGCGAACGGCACCTCGAGCGCGGCCCGGTCGACCTCACGGGTCGAGGCACTGCGCACCGATATCCCGGCGGCGGCCGCGTGCACCGCCACCTCGATCGGGCCCAGTTTCTCCTCGACCCGGGCGATCACCCCGGTCAGCTGGGCGGGATCGGTGATGTCGGCCGCGAAGGGCTCGGCCTCGATACCGACCGCGCGCAACCCCGCCACGCGCTCCGCGGCCGCGCCGGGATCCCGTCCGATCGCCGCTATCCGAAAGCCGTTGCGCCCGAAGACCTGTGCTGTGCCCGCGCCGAGCCCCGGTCCGTATCCGAAAATCGCGAGTGTGCGCATCCGGTAAACCTCTTCAAGTTGAGTGGTGGTTCAAGTTATCGGCAACGTAGCACTAACTTGAACCCTGGCTCAAGATATTTCGGCGGGTCGATTTGTAGGATCGGCGGATGCCCGAGGACAAGCCGTTGCGCAGCGATGCCAGGCGCAACCGTGACGCCCTGGTCAGCGCGGCCCGGGAACTCTTCGAGGAACGCGGCCTCGACGCACCACTCAAGGAGATCGCCGCGCGAGCGGGCGTGGCGATCGGCACCCTGTACAACCGTTTCCCCACCCGCGACGAACTCATCGCCGCCGCCGTCGACGACCGGGTCGGGGCGGGCGCTCGCATCGCCGAGCAGGCACTGGAACTCGACGACCCGTGGGAGGCGTTCGTCTTCCTGGTCGAGGGCATCTGCGCACTGCACGCCGAGGACCGCGTGCTCGGCGAACTCGCCCTGCGCAACCCACCGAGCCCGGCCCTCGAACGCGCCCGCGTGCACGGTCACGATCTGATGCGCCGAATCGTCACGCGCGCACAGCGGGCCGGGGCATTGCGCCCGGACTGGACACTCGAGGACATCGCCTTCATCACCTGGTCACACACCAGCGTGCTCGCCGCGACCGCGCACATCGCCCCCGACCTGTGGCGCCGCAACCTCGCCCTCATCCTGGACGGCCTGCGCGCGAAAGCCGCACACCCCCTGCCGGTTCCGGCCCTCACCGAGGACCAGCTGATGCAGGCGATGCGCGGCTGACGCCCCCTCCGCCGACGCGGGTACTTCTTCGGGGCCCCAGTCCAACGGCACTCGGTCTCAGCGAGCGGCGACGACCGGTTCTCGTGGCACGGTCTCGACGCGGGCGGTCTTCGCCGGGAGCTGGCCGAGGACTGTGCCCGCGAGGGCGATGACGAGGCCGAGGACCTGGAGCGGGGCCAGTGCCTGGCTGAGCGCGAGCCAGCCGATGACGGCCGCGGTGACGGGACTGAGCAGGCCGAGGAAGGAGACCGAGGTGGCCGAGACGCGGGCGATGCCGCGGAACCACAGCCAATAGGCCAGGGCGGTGCCGATGACGCCGAGGTAGAGGTAGCCGCCGACGGCTTCGGCGTCGAGGGCGGGTGGGGCGCCTTCCACGAACAGGGCGAGCGGGGTGATGAGCAGGCCCGCGGCGGTGAGCTGCCAACCCGTGACGGTGAGCGGGCCGACGCCGGTCGGGTGGCCCCACTTCTTGGCGAGCACGGTGCCCGCGCCCAGCGAGGCGGCGGCCGCGAGGCCCGCGAGTACGCCGACCGTGTCGAGTTCGACAGTGCCGCGCAGGACGACGAGGCCGACCCCGAACACCCCGATCAGACCGGCGAGAACCTTACGGCGAGTAGGTGTTTCGGCCAGCAGCACGGCGGCGAAGCCGAGTGCGAACATGGGTGCGATCGCGGCGAGCACGCCCGCCACACCGCCGGGGAGCCGGTAGGCGGCCAGGAACAGCAGGGGGAAGAAGACGCCCATGTTGAGCGTGCCGAGCACGGCGGCGCGGCCGATCCAGATGCCGCGCGGCAGGGTGCGGGTGATGGCGAGCAGGACGAGACCCACGGGAAGTGCCCGCATGAGGGCGGTGAACAGTGGCCGGTCGGGCGGGAGGAATTCGGTGGTGACGGCGTAGGTGGAGCCCCAGGCGATGGGGGTGAGTGCGGTGAGGGCGAGGGTGCGCGCGTCGCCGTGGGTTGCGGTCGTCATGTTCGCTCCTGATTGATAATCTCAACGTTGAAATATCTACTCCTGGCGATGCCTCATCGTCAAGTAGATGAATGTTGAGATATTCAACGGAGAGAGGAACTCGCATGTCCGATGCCGTGGACTCGATCGTCGAACACTGGAATCGCGAACGCCCCGACGTCGACGTGTCGCCGATGGCGGTGATCGGCCGCATCACCCGCCTCGGCCGCCTCTTCGATCAGGAACTGCGCGCGTTCTTCGCCCAGCACGACCTCGAGCGCTGGGAATTCGACGTGCTCGCCACCCTGCGCCGCTCCGGCGGCACCAAGGGCCTCACCGCGGGCGCGCTCAACCGCGCCGCCATGGTCACCTCCGGCGCGATCACCAATCGCATCGACCGGCTCGCCGCGAAAGACCTGGTCCGCCGCGTCCCCTGCGCCGACGACCGCCGCTCGATCTTCGTCCAGCTCACCGACAAGGGCACCGAACTCGTCGACCGCCTGCTCCCCCTGCACGTCGCCAACGAGCAACGCCTCCTCGCTTGCCTCACCCCCGAAGACCGCGACAACCTCGTCGATCTCCTGCGCACGCTGTCCATCGCCCTGGGCGACACGTCGATCAGCTGACCGGAACCGTCACGAGGTCGCCCCGGCCCACGCGGACAAAGGGAGACCGACTGTGGGCGAGCTTCGCTCAGGAGTGCGCGATTTCGGCCGCAGCCGGACAGGGACGATCCTCGCATCCGGTGGCAGCTGCGTTGTTCGGCCGTGACGGAGACCGTCGTGCGCTATTCAGTCGGGACCGCGCTCGCCTGGAGTGGTGGCGGGACGGCACCCGGGTCCGGTTCGAGGATCTGTTCCGGCGCGAAGTTCGGGTCGGCGCCGGCGCTCACCTCCGGCGCCGGGTCCGGGGCACTGCCACCGCTCGGGTCAGAGGCACCGCTCGGGTCAGTGGCAGCGTTCGGGTCGGTGGCGGCGTTCGGGTCGGTGGCGGCGTTCGGGTCGGTGGCGGCGTTCGGGTTTGTGGCACCACTCGGGTCGGGAGCAGTGTTCGCGCCTGGGTCGCCGCTCGGGTCGGGGGCCGGGCCGACGTCGGCGAGGTTCGGGAGTTGGGGTGCGCCTTCGAGTGGCGTATCACTCTGCGGCCCAATTTTTTTCGGCGGTGTAGCGGCTGATCCGGGCAGCTGCTCGCCGACCTCGGGCACCAGCTGAAGCAGGGTGGAGAAGTCGACCACTTGGGCGCCAAGGGTTTTCGTCGCCACGATGACACCGTTGGTGTACAGGCGGTAGGTGCCCGCGCGTTGGGGCAGCATCATCTCCGGGCCGATGGGGGCGCCGATCGAACTGCCGGGACCACCGAGGCGGCGGTATTCGGTGTCGATCACCGACTCACCCGCCAGCGCTTCGATGGTCGGTCCGGGATCGGCGGGGAGCTCGGGAAGCGCTGGGATGGGCAGGGATTCGACGAGGTCGCCGGGGGCCGGGCCGACGGCGAAGGTTTCGATGTCGGCGGGTCGGCCGCCGTCGGGAGCGGCGGAGTACTCCGAGCGCAGGATCAGGCCGTCGCGCAGCAGTACCGTGCCGACGGTGGCGGCGACGGCGTCGGTGGTTCGCGCGTCTTCCTTGACCGTGCCGGGGTAGACCTGGCAGTCGGTGGTGTCGCAGGTCTGCGCGTACGGGTAGCGGTCTTCGGCGAGGGCGTAGGAGCGGGCGGCGATGGCCTGTGCGCGCAGGGCCTCGAATGCGCCCTGATCGGCCCAGTTGGCCTGCATTTCGGCGGGCAGAACGCCGGCGAGATAGTCCTCGATATCGACCTGGTTCACGGTCCGGTACGAGCCGTTCTCGAGTGCGACGCCGAGCGCGCCGCGATAGGCGGTGCCGCCGCAGAGGGTGAGGTGTTCGTCGGCGGGGCGGCCCGGCCCGGCACCGATCGGGTAGACGTACGGGTCGTCGGTTGCGCTCTGCCACAACACTTCTCCGTCACAACCGGCGGTCACCACCACGCTGGCGCCACCGTCTGGCATCGGGGTGAGGTGGGCGGCCTCGCCGGGTCCGATCATCCGGCCCGCGACCTGCGCGCCCGCGGCGGCATAGGTGTCGAGGGTGGCGTCGTCCTGGGCTTGCAGGCGTACGCCGATGGTGGTTGCTCCGATTTGGCCGAGTTCCGCCCCGGGGTAGTAGTGGCCGAGGATCTGCTCGGCGTTCCAGCCCGCGCGCGCGTTGTCGAAGGCGCCGACCTGGCTCATACCGCGGCCGTGCCCCGCGCCGACCGTCGGCTCCACGTCGGGCAGCAGTTGCCACAGCCCGAGTGCCCCGGTGAGCACGAGCGCCGTACCGCCCACCAGCACCGGAAGGGGTGGCGCCGCGAGTATCGGAACCGCACGGCGGCGGGTGCCGCGACGGGTCTTACGGGCGATCGAGGTATCCGCTCTCATCCTGCGCTCCCACGGTTCGGGGGTTCTACCGGCGGAGCTCGCGTCGGCATGTCGTCCGCGCCGAGCGGGTTCCGAGGGCTACATTCGAGCAATCACATAACTCTCGAGTTGAGGTTTAGATGTGTGACGTATGTTAACTAGTGTGGTGTGTGAGGCAAGAGGAAGCAAGCATCACTTGCCGGTGAGTAATGGCCACTGAAGAGGTTCTCGGCCCGCCTCGCTGCCGAGAACCCGCGGCGCCAGCCGCAGACAACACGAGCTCGACCCTGATTGGAGAGGCACGTGCGATACCGAAAGCCGAAACGTTCCTACGTGCTACCGGTGGTCACGACCCTCGCGGTCGCCGCGCCGATCGGCGCGTTCGCGCTCAGCGATTCGACCGATTACCGCAGCGCGAACAATTCCCAGTTCGCGGCGGTGCAGCCGGAGCTGTCGGAGGTCGCGCTCACGTCGGTCCCCGACATCACGATCCCCCTGCGCGAGCTGACCGGCCTCGACCTGCCCGACCTGCACCTGTCGGACCTGCGCATGCTCGGGCTGCCGTCGTCGATCCCGATCCCGCCCGGAATCCCCGCGCCCCCGGGCGTGGCGCTGCCGACCGAGATCCCGCTCCCCCAGATCCCCACCAAGGCTCCGTCGACGCCGACCGAGCAGGCCGCCCCGTCCGCCACCCCCGGCGCGGCGCCCGCGCCCGGACGCCCCCCGGCACCGACCACGGCAGTCCCGACAGCTCCCCCTGCGGCCGCGCCACCGGCTGCTCCCACACCGGCACCCGGCGCGCCCGCGCCTGCCGCGCCACCCGCCGCCGCGCCGGCACCAGCCGCCCCCGCGGCTCCGCAGGGCCAAGCGCCCGCACCAGCCGAATCAGCTCCGGCGCCGGGCGCGGCCGCGCCGAACGGCCAGGCACCGGCAGCCCCCGCCCAGGCACCGGGCGCCCCGCAAGACCAAGCCGCGCCCGCACCGCAGGCCCAGGTCCCGGCGGCCCGAAAGCTCCCTGCCGGAGCCAAATTCATCGCCGACCCGGAAAACCTGGAACCCGGCACCACCCCCGACACCCCGGCTCTCGCGCCGGGCGCGGTCGACCCGGAACTCGTCGACGAGGTCGGCGCCCAGGTCAAGGAGCTCACCCAGGAGACGCCGTTCAGCATGGTCGCCCTCACCGCGCGCGACCTGGTGAACACCACGACCAAGCTGCGCGCCCGCCAGCCGGACGGCAGCTGGGGGCCCTGGTACAACGCCGATCCGATCGACACGCGCGCCACCGATCAGACCCCGGCCGACGCACCGACCGGCACCGAACCGATCTACGTCGGCGAGACGACCGCCGTGCAGATGCTGGTGACCCGCAAGCCCACCGCGGGCCCGGATCACGACCCGGCGCACCTCACCGAGGCCGCGCTCAAGGCGGTGCTCATCAATCCGGGCCGGGCGGCGATCGATGCCGCGCTCAACGATGTGGCGGCGGCTCTGCCGGGCGGTGGTCCCAAGGTCATCACCCGGGCGCAGTGGGGTGCCGACGAGTCGATCCGCTGCCAGGAACCCACCTACGACGACGGCATCGGCGGCGTCACCGTGCATCACACGGCGGGCCGCAACGACTACAGCCGGGCCGAGTCGGCGGGCATCGTCCGCGCGATCTACGCCTATCACGCCGAAACCCTCGGCTGGTGCGACATGGGCTACAACGCCCTGGTCGACCAGTACGGGCAGATCTTCGAGGGCCGCTACGGCGGCCTCGACCGCGACGTGCAGGGCGCGCACGCGGGCGGGTTCAACGAGAACACCGCCGGTGTGGCGCTGATGGGCAACTACGAGAACGAGCAGCCGAGCAACGAGGCGATCACCGCGATCGGCCGGTTCATCGGCTGGCGCACCGGCATCGCCGGTCTCGATCCCGAGGGCGAGACCGTGATGTACTCCGAGGGCACCGAGTTCACCCCGTACGCCCAGGACGAGGCGGTGGAGTTGCCGGTGGTGTTCGCGCACCGCGACGTGGGCAACACCGACTGCCCCGGCGACGCCGCCTACGCCATGATGGACCGCATTCGCGCCATCGCCGCGGGCAATTCGGTCACCAACGACGCGTCGAGCACCCCGCATCGCCCGCCGAGTAATCAGGCGCGGGCGCCGCAGGGCAACATGGCCGAGCTGGGCGCGCTGGTGGACAAGTTCCTCGGCCTGTCGAGTGAGAATCCGATCGCCAAGCACTGGGTGAGCCGCGGTGGTGCCGACGGTCCGCTCGGCGCTCCGCAGGCGGATCTGCTCGCGGGTGCGGGCGGGCGTCAGTACGCGAAGTTCGCGAACGGGTTCGTGTATTCGGGCGAGAACGGTCAGGTGTTCGAGGTGGTCGGCGCGATTCTCGACCGCTATCTGAGTCTTGGTGCCGACGCGGGCGTGCTCGGCCCGCCGACGGGCAGTTCGTATCTGGTCCCGGACGGTCTCCGCACGGATTTCCAGAACGGTTCGCTGGTGCTCAACGAGCTCACCGGCATCGTCACCACCTTCTGGAAGACCTACAACGACACCTATGAGCAGGAAATGAACGGCAGCAAGCCGGAACAGGCACCGCCGACCACCGCGCCGACGCTCGGCCTGACGGTCCCGGCCGAACCCGGCGCACCGGAGTCCGCCGCACCGACCGGCCCGCAGTCGTCGACCACGGCGCCACCCGCGGGTTCACCGGCGCCCGCCGGTCCGCAGGCTCCGGCTGTGCAACAGGCCCCTGAACAGGGCGTTCCAGCACAATCGGCGCCCGCCGAGCCTGCCCCTGCGGGCTGACCTACCGCAGCAACGACAGAGCCGGTGCGCTCCTCCGGGAGAGCACCGGCTCTTCGTCATCAGCCCGGAAAGTTCACCGGTTCGGTCCCCGGGCTCATCGAGGCCGAGCACCGACAGCGCGCTAGGTCCACCACCGCTCGAGCACCATCGCCACCCCGTCGTCCACATTCGTCCCGGTCACCTCGTCGGCCGCCGCCCGCGCCTCGGGGTGCGCGTTCCCCATCGCGACTCCGTGCCCGGCCATCGTCAGCATCGGCACATCGTTGGGCATGTCCCCGAACGCGACGATCTCGTCCTCGCGCACGCTCATCCGCCGCGCCACCTCGGCCAGCCCGGACGCCTTGGTCACCCCCGGCACGGCGAGTTCGATCAGCCCGTGCTCGGTGGAGTAGGTGATCTCGGCACGGTCACCGATCAGCGGGGCCAGCGCCGCGCGCATCTCGGAACTGCGGGCCGTGCTGAGCCGGATCAGCATCTTGATGGCCGGTGCGTCGATCACCTCGGCATGCGAGACGACGGTGTCGTCGGGATTGAGCCACGCGTGTTCATACGTCGGCGAGCTGACGAACTGCGGCGTAGCGGCGTCGTGCGCGCTCACCCCCACCCGTTCGGCGGCGAGCCCGCACCCGGGTAACGCGCGTTCGGCGATCTCGGCGAGCCAGCCGAGGGTCTCGGTGTCGAGGGTGTGGCTGGCGAGCACGCGGTCGGTGGCGCTGTCGTAGACGACGGCGCCGTTTCCGCAGATGGCCAGCGGTGCGTAGCCGAGTTCGCTGACCACCGGGTCGATCCAGCGGGGCGGTCTGCCGGTGGCGAGCACGAAGGTGGCACCGTCGGCGAGGACAGCGCCGACGGCGGCCTTGGTGCGGGGCGAAATCCGGTCGGCGTCGTCGATGAGGGTGCCGTCGACGTCGGTGGCGACCAGCTTCGGTTTCGGGTGCGTGCTCGTCATCGTTTCCATCCTGCCGCACGTCGGCACGCGGCGGCGCGTGACTGTCCTTATGATCAGGGCTTGATTACCCGATCCAGAGGGGACTGATGACCGGCTTCTTGGTGCGGCGCGCGCTGAACTACCTCGTGCTCCTGTTGCTGGCTTCGTTTCTGACGTTCAGCCTCGCCTCACTCACCTTCCGTCCGCTCGACAGTCTCGAGCAGCGCAATCCGCGCCCACCGCAGTCGGTGATCGACGCCAAGGCCGAGCAGCTGCATCTCGACGAGCCGATCCCGCAGCGCTATCTCACCTGGCTCGGTGGTGTGGCGCAAGGAGATTTCGGGACGACGCTGGCCGGCCAGCCGGTGAGCGAGGAACTCGGCAGGCGGGTCGCGGTGAGTCTGCGGCTGTTGATCCTCGGATCGATCATCGGCACGGTCCTCGGTGTGCTGATCGGTGCGGCGGGGGCGATCAGGCAGTACAAATTCAGCGACTATTTCTCGACGGTGCTGTCGCTGCTGATCTTGTCCACACCGATCTTCCTCTTGGCGACATTGCTGAAATACGGTGCGCTGGAGATCAATACGCTCACCGGCAGCCAGATCTTCCTCTATACGGGTGAAACCTCGGCCACCGAGATCACGGGCCTGTGGAACCAGATCGTCGACCGGGTACAGCATCTCGTGCTGCCGACCTTGGCGCTCGCCCTCGGCGGCATGGCCGGGTACAGCCGCTATCAGCGCAACGCCATGCTCGATGTGCTGCAGAGCGATTTCATCCGGACCGCGAGAGCCAAAGGCCTGACCCGTAATCGGGCGCTCTACAAACACGGTCTGCGCACCGCGCTGATCCCGATGGCCACGATTTTCGCCTACAGTCTCGGCGGTCTCATCACCGGCGCCACCTTCACCGAGAAGATCTTCGGCTGGCACGGTGTCGGCGAGTGGCTGGTCGATTCGATCAATGCCCAGGACTTGTACGTGGTGGTCACCGTGACCGCGTTCGCCGGGCTCGTGGTGCTCGTGTCGGGCCTGCTGTCCGATATCGTTCTCGCCCTGCTCGACCCGAGGGTGCGTGTGTCATGACCGAGACCGAACTGATCGTCGTCGGCGCACCGGAGATCGCGGCGGCCGGTCGCCGCAAACTGGTGTGGCGGCGTTTCCTGCGCAACAAGCCCGCCGTGGCCGGTGCGGTGATCCTGGTGCTGCTGCTGATCGCCAGTTTCGCGCTGCCGCCGCTGCTGCCGTGGGACTACCAGCAGATGGACTACAAGGCGCTGATGAAGCCGCCGAGTCTCGAGCACCCGTTCGGCACCACCCAGATCGGGCAGGACGTGCTCGCCCAAACCCTGCGTGGCCTGCAGAAATCGCTCATCATCGGCTTCTGTGTCGCGCTGTTCTCCAGCGTGATCGCCGCGACCGCCGGTGCGGTGGCCGGCCTGCTCGGCGGCTGGACCGACCGGGCCATCATGTGGCTGGTCGACCTGCTGCTGGTGGTGCCCAGCTTCATCATCATCGCGCTGTTCGCCCCGCGCACCAAGGGTTCCGGGTCGATCGCGATCCTGATCGTGCTGCTCAGCGTGTTCGGCTGGATGATCGCCGCACGCATCATCCGTGGTCTCACACTCAGCCTGCGTGATCGCGAATTCGTCCGTGCCGCACGGTATATGGGCGCGCCGACGCGCAAGATCATCGTGAGCCACATCGTGCCGAACATCGCCTCGATCCTCATCATCGACACCACCCTCGCCGTGGGCGCGGCGATCATGGCCGAAACCGGTTTGAGCTTCCTCGGTTTCGGTGTGCAGCCGCCCGATGTGTCGCTGGGTTCGCTGATCGCCGCGGGCACCAAGTCGGCGCTCACCTATCCGTGGTTGTTCCTGTTCGCCGGTGGGCTGCTCATCACGATCGTGTTGTGCGCCAACCTCGTCGGTGACGGTCTGCGTGACGCGTTCGACCCCGGTGCCCGTGGTGCGCGCAAGTGGCGCAAGGACAGCGCCGAGCGCAAGGACCAGGCGCAGGTGGAGTTGAAGAAAGCCGAGAAGCGATGACGAATTCGACCGCACCGCTGCTGGAAGTCACCGATCTGCGTGTGTCGTTCCCCGGCGAGGAGGGCCGCGTCGAGGCCGTGCGCGGGGTGAACTACACCGTGTCCGACGGTGAGGTCCTCGCGATCGTCGGCGAGTCCGGTTCCGGTAAGTCGGTGTCCTCGCTCGCGGTGATCGGGCTGCTGCCCGAGCAGGCGCGGGTGCAGGGTTCGGTGCGGTTGCGTGGCCGCGAACTGCTCGGCCTCGGCGACAAGCAGATGTCGAAGCTGCGCGGTTCCTCGATCAGCATGGTGTTCCAGGACCCGCTCTCGGCGCTCACGCCGGTCTACCGGGTGGGCGATCAGGTGGCCGAGGCGCTGCTCGCGCACGGCAAGATGAACCGCAAGGAAGCCGGCGAAAAGGCCGTCGAGCTGCTCGAACTCGTCGGCATCCCCGATGCCCGTGCGCGTTCGCGTGCCTTCCCGCACGAGTTTTCCGGCGGTATGCGTCAGCGGGTGGTGATCGCGATGGCCATCGCCAACGATCCCGCCCTCATCATCTGCGACGAGCCGACCACCGCGCTCGACGTCACCGTGCAGGCGCAGATCCTCGACCTGCTGCGCAAGGCGCGCGACATCACCGGTGCCGGCGTTATCATGATCACCCACGACATGGGTATCGCGGCGACGCTCGCCGACCGGGTCGCGGTCATGTACGCCGGGAAGGTCGTCGAAACGGCACCGGTGACAGAACTTTTCGCGGCGCCACGCATGCCGTACACGGTCGGTCTGCTCGGTTCCATCCCCCGCATGGACGGTCCCGCCCGCACCCCGCTGATCCCGATCGTCGGCGCACCGCCCGCCATGCACGCCCTGCCGCCGGGGTGTTCGTTCGCGCCGCGCTGCCCCGTCTCGATCGACGACTGCACCGCCGCCGAACCCCCGCTCGAGCGGGTGAGCCAAGGTCATTCGGCGGCCTGCATCCGCACCGCCGAACTCGGCACGCCGGAACTGTTCGACGCCTACCGCGCCGACATCGCGGCCCAGCCGCATCCCGACCGCACCGATGACGACGTGGTCCTCCGGGTCACCGACCTGGTGAAAACCTTCCCGCTCACCTCGGGTGTGCTGTTGCGGCGGCGCACCGGCGAGGTGCGGGCCGTCGACGGGATCGGTTTCAGTGTGCGCGCGGGCCGCACCCTGGCGCTGGTCGGCGAATCCGGTTCGGGCAAGTCGACGACGCTCACCCAGATCATGGATCTGGTTCGCCCCCAATCGGGTTCGATCGAGGTGCTCGGTCACGATGTCGCCACGCTCACCAAGGCGCAGATCCGGGAGATCCGGCGCAAGATGCAGATCGTCTTCCAGGACCCGAGCGCCTCGCTCGACCCGCGCCTGCCGATCTTCGACGTGCTCGCCGAACCCTTGCGCATCGACGGCCGTTCCCGCGACGAGGTGAACAAGCGGGTGCCGGAGTTGTTGCGGCAGGTCGGGCTGCGGCCCGAGCACGCCGACCGGTACCCCTCGGATTTCTCCGGCGGGCAGAAGCAGCGCATCAGCATCGCGCGGGCGCTCGCGCTCGACCCGTCCTTGCTCGTCCTGGACGAACCGGTGTCGTCGCTGGACGTGTCGATTCAGGCCGGTGTGCTGAATCTGCTGCGCGATCTGCAGGCCGAGCGAGGACTGTCGTATCTGTTCGTGTCGCACGACCTGTCGGTGGTGCGCAATCTCGCCCACGACATCGCGGTGATGTTGCGCGGCAAGATCGTCGAATCCGGTCCGGCGGAGCAGATTTTCGCGAATCCTCAGCACGAGTACACCCGCTCGCTGATCGCGGCCGTGCCCGAACCCGCCGTGAGCGGCTGACCTTGGAGGAGACGCCATGAGAACCCGACGCCTACGCACGCACGGTGCCCGGCTGCGCTGTGCGGCCGTGGTGGTGGCCGCCGGGATGATCGTGGCGGGTTGTGGTGGCGGTGACGACGCGGCCGACGGGTACACCGGCGCGATCGGCAGCTCCATCGACATCAATCCCACCGAAGTCGGGGAACTGCGCGAGGGCGGGAATCTGCGCCTGGCCGTCACCTCGTATCCGGCGAACTGGAACACGCTGTCCAACGACGGCAACGACGGGGAGATCGGCGAGATCGTGCGCGCCATGCTGCCGCGCGCGTTCGAAGTGGACGCGTCTGGTCAGCTGACGGTCGACACCGACTTCTTCACCGGCGTGGAGTTGACCAGCACCGATCCGATGCGGGTGACGTACACGATCAATCCCTCGGCGGTGTGGTCCGACGGCACGCCCATCACCTGGGAGGACATCGCCGCCCAGGCCAACGCGCTGAGCGGGCGCGACAAGCGGTACCTGATCGCGATCACCAACGGTTTCGAATTCGTCGAGAAGGTGGAGCGCGGCGTCGACGACCGGCAGGCGGTACTCACCTTCAACACCCCCTACGCCGACTGGCGCGGACAGTTCGCGGGCAACACCAACCTCTACCCGAAGTCGGTGACCAGCACGCCCGAAGCGTTCAACACCAGCCTCGCCGATGCGATGGGTGTGTCGGCCGGGCCGTTCATCGTCACCGGAACCGATCGGGGTCAGGGCCGGATCACGTTGGGCCGCAACCCCCGCTGGTGGGGTGACAAGCCGGTGCTCGACACCATCACCTACTCTGTGCTCGACCATTCGTCGTGGGTGCAGGCATTGCAGAACAACGAACTCGACCTGGTCCGGTTGACCACCCTCGAAGATGTGCAGACCGTGCGCGGCACCGAAGGGCTCGTCGTGCGCCGCGCACCGGGTAATCGCTGGCGCCACATCACTTTCAACGGCGCACCCGGTTCCATCCTGGCCGATCAAGGCGTGCGCGTTGCCATTTCGAAGGCCATCGACCGTCAGCACATCGTCGATGCTTTGCAGGGTGGCCTCGTCGAAAAGCCGACGCCGTTGAACAACCACATCTTCCTGCAGGGCCAAAAGGGTTACCAGGACAACAGTCTCGGCTTCGACCCCGACGCCGCCGCCCGCGAACTCGATGCGCTCGGCTGGAAACTCAACGGCGACGTCCGCGAGAAAGACGGCCGCAAACTCGTCATCCGCGACGTGATGTACAACGACCCGACCTGGGTGCAGATCGCCCAGATCATCCAGCAGAACCTGGCCGCGATCGGCGTCGGCCTCACCATCGACACCAAACCGGGCGCCGGCTATTTCACCGACGTCATCCAGCCCGGCGACTTCGACGCCGCCCAATTCATCTTCCAGGGCGACCCGTTCCCGCTGAGCAGCATCCGCCAGATCTACTACTACGACCCCGACGACCTCCAGGGCAATTACGGCCGCATCGGCTCCCCCGAACTCAACGCCCTCATCGAACGCACCCTCACCGAACTCGACCCGGAAAAGTCCATCGAACTCGCCAACCAAGTCGACCGCAAAGTCTTCGAAGAAGGCCATTCCCTGCCACTCATGCAAACCGACGGAAGCGTCGGCGCCCGCTCGACCCTCGCCAATATCGGTTCACCGGGACTGGCCACCTACGACTACACGAAGATCGGATTCCTGAAATGACCACAGCTACCTATGGTTCCCGGCTGCGTCGCGCCGGATTTCGCGTCGCCGCACCAGTGGCCGCGCTGACGCTGCTGCTCGGTGGTTGTGGTTCCGGTCCCGAGCTGGAGACCGGGTCGAGTTCGATCACGGCGATGAACGACATCAACCCCAAGGAACGCGACGAATTGCGGGACGGCGGCAATCTCCGCCTGCCGCTCACCGGTTTCCCGCCCACCTTCAATGCCAATCACATCGACGGCGACAGCGAGGTGAGCGATGTGGTCGGGTGGACGCTGCCCGGCACCATCAATGCCGATGCGGCAGGCAACATCACGGTTGACCACAACTATTTCACCGACGTGCAGCTCACCAACACCGAGCCGCAGCAGGTGACATACACGATCAATCCGAAGGCGGTGTGGTCGGACGGTTCGCCCATCACCTGGGAGGATCTGAAGTCGCAGGCACATGCTTTGAGTGGTCGCGATCTCGGTTATCAGGTGTCGGCGACGCAGGGCTACGACCGCGTCGAGAAGGTCGAGCGCGGCGTCGACGACCGGCAGGCGATCGTCACCTACGCCAAGCACTACGCCGAATGGCAGGGTCTGTTCAATCCGCTGTACCCGAAGCAGAGCACCGCAACGACCCAGGCCTTCGATGACATGTACCGCAACGAAATGCCGCTGTCGGCGGGGCCGTTCATGGTGACGGGGATCGACCGCGCGCAGCAGCGCATCACCTTGAACCGCAACCCGAAATGGTGGGGTGACACCCCGAAGCTCGACACGGTCACCTACAGCGTTCTCGACTATTCGGCACGTCTGAACGCTCTGCAGAACAACGAACTCGACGCTGCGACGGTTTCGGGCATCGATGAGGTGAAGACCGCGAGCAATTCCCCCGGCATCAAGGTGCGCCGCGCCCCCGCGCCGCGGTTCTCGCACTTCACTTTCAACGGCGCGCCCGGTTCCATCCTGGCCGACCCGAAGCTGCGCGTCGCGATCTCCAAAGGCATCGACCGTCAGGCCATCGCCACCGCCACCCAGAACGGCATCGTCACCGACCCGAAGCCGCTGAACAACCACATCTACCTCGACGGGCAGAAGGGCTATCAGGACAACGCCCAGTCGGTGGCCTACGACCCCGCCGAAGCAGCCCGCATGCTCGACGAACTCGGCTGGAAACTCAACGGCGACGTCCGCGAGAAGGACGGCCGCAAACTCGAGATCCGCGACGTGATGTACCAGCAGGACAGCTGGGTGCAGATGGCCCAGATCGCCCAGCAGAACCTGGCCCAGATCGGGGTGAAACTGCACATCGAGACCTACCCGGGCAACGGCCTGTTCACCGATGTCATCGACCCGGGCAACTTCGATATCGCCCAGTTCACCTGGTCCAAGAGCATCTTCCCGCTCGGTGCGCTCCCGCAGATCTACGCCTACAACCCGGAAAATCCGCTCAGCAACAAGGGCCGCATCGGCTCACCCGAACTGAACGCCCTGATCGAGGAGATCATCTCCGAGCTCGACCCGGAGAAGGCGATCGACATGGCCAACGAGGCCGACCGGATCATCTTCGAATCCGGTTTCTCCCTGCCCATCGTGCAGTCGGCGGGCACGGTCGCGGTGCGCGAAACCCTCGCCAATTACGGTGCCTCGGGCTTGGCTTCCTACGACTACACCAAGGTCGGCTTCGTCAAGTGACCTCGGCCCGCTTACGGAAAGGGCGCAACCCCATGCGAATTCGCTCGCTCGGTACCCGATTCGCGGTGCCATGTGTGGCCATCGGCCTGATCCTGTCCGGGTGTTCGGGCGACACCGGCGGTTCCTCCGGGACCAATCTCATCGGTACCGGCAACGACATCAATGCCCACGATGTGGCCGACCTGCGCGACGGCGGCAATCTGCGGTTGGTGCTGACCGCACTGCCCGAGACATTCAACTATTTGCAGGTCGACGGGACTACCGAGAACACCGGCGATGTGATCGAGCCGCTGCTGCCTTCGCCCTACACCAGCAACGCCGCAGGCGAATTGTCGGTCAATCACGACTATTTCACCGATATCCAGCTCACCGGCACCAACCCGCAACAGGTGACGTACACGATCAATCCGAAGGCCGTGTGGTCCGACGGAACGCCCATCACCTGGGAGGATCTTCGCTCGCAAGCGGCGGCGCTCAGTGGCCGTGACCCGGCATTTCTGATTTCGGCGACCAGCGGGTTCGAGCGCGTGGAGAAGGTGGAACGCGGTGTCGATGATCGGCAGGCCGTCGTCACCTTCTCGCAGCCGTATGCCGAATGGCAGGGACAGTTCAGTCCGCTGTATCCGAAGGCGAGCACCGAATCGGCCGCGGCGTTCAACGACCGTGACCGCAACGGTCTCGTGGTGAGCGCCGGCCCGTTCCAGATCAGCTCGATCGACCGCACCCAGAACCGGATCGTCCTGTCACGCAATCCGGCCTGGTGGGGCGCGGCACCCAAACTCGACACGATCACCTTCAGCGTGCTCGACAGTTCCGCTTGGCTGCCCGCCATCCAGAACAACGAACTCGACGTCGCCTACATGTCCGGCATCGAGAATGTCACCGGCGCCAAGCAGGCGGCGGGCGTGGTGCTGCGGCGCACACCGGAACCGAGCTGGTCGCACATCACGTTCAACGGCGCGCCCGGCTCGCTGCTCGAGGACCCCCAGTTGCGGATCGCGCTGTCCAAGGCGATCGACCGGCAGGGCATCGTCAATGCCGCGCAGAACGGCGTGGTCGACGATCCGAAGCCGCTGAACAACCACATCTACATGCAGGGCCAGAAGGGGTACCAGGACAATTCCGGACCCATCTCCTTCGACCCGACCGCGGCGGCGAAGATGCTCGACGACCTCGGCTGGAAACTCAACGGTGAGGTCCGCGAGAAGGACGGGCGCAAGCTCGAACTCCGCGATGTGATGTACCAGCAGGACGGCTGGGTGCAGACCGCGCAGATCGTGCAGCAGAACCTGGCACAGATCGGCGTGAAGCTGAACATCCAGACGGTGCCGGGTGCGGGGCTTTTCAAGGACGTGATCGACCCGGGCAACTTCGAACTGGCCCAGTTCAGTTGGGGCGGAAGCGTGCTGCCGCTCGGTGCGTTGCCGCAGATCTACGCCTACGACCCGAACAACTTGAAGTCCAACAAGGCCCGGATCGGGTCGCCGGAGCTGAACGCGCTCATCGAACGCACGATCTCCGAACTCGATCCCGACAAGGCGCGCGAACTCGCCAACGAATGCGACAAGCTGATCTTCGCTTCCGGCTATTCGATTCCGCTGCAACAGGCTTCGGGCACCTATGCCGTGCGGGAGAACCTCGCCAACTACGGAGCGTTCGGCCTCGCGTCACCCGACTACACCAAGGTCGGCTTCCTGAAGTGAGCCTGCGCGCCCTCACCTATCCACTGGCGGTCACATGCGGCACCCTCGTCGTCATCGCGGCGTGGGTGCCGTTCGCCGACCTGGATCAGGTGAGTGCGCTGGCCGTGGTGGCGTTGGGGGTGCTCGGGTACACCGGCTATCAGATGACGCTGGCGTTCGGGGTGCTGCCCAGTGGGGTCGCGGCGCGGCGGGACGGCGGCGGGATCGCGGCGGGGCGGCGGGTTCGGCAGCAGCATCGGCTGGTGAGCCGGTCGTTCCTGGAGATCAGCGTGGGTGAGCGCACGGTGTGGCAGCCGGTGTTCTACGAACCGGCACTGTCCACCCTCACCCCCACCGACCTGGACATCACCCCGCGCTCGATTTCCGCTGGCTCGACCCGGTTCTTCCCCTCCGGCCGGGCACGCACCACCGAACCCCCGGGCAAGCTCGTCGACAACCCCACCCGTCCCGCCGACCCACCCGCCTTCACCCCGACCCGGCGCCTGATCCTCGACGCCCAATCCACGGTCGCCGCCCCTTTCGCCGGCCTCCTCTGGGTCTACGTCATGAACGGCGGCCTCCCCGCCTTCATCGGCGCCACCACCGTCACCGCCGCCACCGCCACCTGGCTCTCCGCCATCCGAGGCTCCGACCCCAGCTGAACGGTTGATCACCACGCTGTGGTGGCGACATCGGCTGAGTAGCTTCCGCCGCCAGAGTGTGGTGATCGCGCGTCCCCGATTCGTGAGCGTGGGGCGAGTACCGGTTGCGGACTGGTCTTACCACTTGACCAGCTGGCCAGGCGGGCGCATGCTTGGGATATGGCGTGGACTCCTGTTGTGAAGCGGTCGGTATCCGGAGACGTGTTCGAGCAGATTGCCGAGCAGGTCTTGGGTGGGGAGCTGGCGGTGGGCAGTTCGTTGCCGAGTGAGCGGCAGCTGGCCGAGGCGCTGGGAGTTTCACGGCCTGCGGTGCGGGAGGCGTTGCAGCGGTTGGCGGCGGCGGGGTTGGTCTCGGTGCGGCAGGGGGAAGCGACGACCGTGCTGGATTATCGGCGCAGTTCGGGGTTGGAGGTGCTGCCACGGCTGTTGCTTCGGGGGGACTCGATCGATCCGGCGGTCGCGCGGAGCATCCTCGAGGCGCGGTTGCACAACGGGCCGAAGATCGCCGAGCTCGCCGCGCGCCGGGTGCGCAGGGAGGCCGCTCGCGGGGGCGGCACGGCCTTGTCGGCCGAGGCCGCGCCGACGCCCATCGCGGAATCGGCGGTGGACGGCGAGTTGACGCTCCTGCACGACTCGGTCGAAAGGCTTGTCGCCGCGTCGGATCCACTCACCCAGCAGCGGATCGCGCTCGAATTCTGGGATCACGTGCTCGATCTCGCCGACTCGATCGCGTTCCGGCTGATGTATTCCATGCTGCGCGCCGCCTACGAACCCGCGTTGGCCGCGCTCGCGCCGATCATGTCCGCCGAGGTGGGCAATGGGGGCGCGTATCGAGACCTGGCCGCCGCGATCGACGCGGGCGAGCCGGAACGGGCCGCCGAACGCGCTCGGGCACTGCTCGAGCCGGCGACCACCGCTCTCATCCATGCCCTCGACGGGGCATGATCCACCCGAGGAAGCACCATGACTACTGACCGTCCGACAACGTCGTCGCACGAAACCCCGACCGGCACAAGCGAGAAGGCTCCCGAACGGACCGGCTCGGGCTCCGCCGAGCACCTGCCTCGCACGAAGCGAAGCGAATCCGCAGGCAGCACGGGCCGAATTCGCCGCAGCATGTCCCTGGGCGCGGCGGGGCGAGAATTCCTTCGGCATCCGTCGCCGTGGATGATCGGCGCGGTCCTGGTCGTCGCCTTGGTCGCACGCGTGCTGGTCGGAGATTGGCAGCTCACCGACGCACTGGTGCCGATCCTGATCCTCGCGGCATTCCCGCTGATCGAATGGGTCATCCATGTCACCGTTTTGCATTGGCGGCCAAAGCATCTAGGCCCTATTACCCTCGACAGCGAGTTGGCCCGCAAGCACCGCGCCCACCACACCGATCCCCGCGATGTGCCACTGATCTTCATCCCGCCGAAGTCGCTACTGCTCACCATCGTCACCCTGGTGGCGATCGCGCTGCTCGCGTTCCCGCGCCTCGGCCTCGGCCTCACCTTCCTGCTCACCATCACCGTTCTCGGCCTGCTCTACGAGTGGACGCACTACCTGATCCACACCGACTACAAGCCGAAACACACCGCGTATCGGGCGATTTGGCGTAATCATCGCCATCACCACTACAAGAACGAGCACTACTGGTTCACGGTCACCACCACCGGCACGGCCGATCGACTGCTCGGCACCGCGCCGGACCCGGCCACCACGCCCACCTCACCGACCGCGCGAAACCTGCACGCACACTGACCCTCTCGTCCCGACGCCCGGCTCGCACCCCGCGAACCGGGCGTTTCGCCGTTCGAGCACATTCATGCTTGACACCTTTATACCCTAGGGGGGTAAGGTACCGTCCACGAGACGCACTCAGCTCGAAAGGACGAAAGTCGTGACTACGCAATCGCAATCCACCCGCAGGTGGTGGGCGCTGGCGGTGATCGCCGCCGCGCAATTCATGGTCATCATGGACACCTCGATCATCGGGATCGCGCTGCCCAAGATGCAGGCCGAACTCGGCTTCACCCCCGGGAATCTCACCTGGGTCTTCAATGCCTACGTGATCGCCTTCGGCGGTCTGCTCCTACTCGGCGGACGGCTGTCGGACCTGTTCGGTGCCCGCCGGGTGTTCGGGGCGGGCTGGCTGGTGCTGGCCGTCGGCTCGGTGATCGCCGGTGCCGCGGGCTCGGTCGGCGTCGAGCTGGCCGGTCGGGCGATCCAAGGAGCCGGTTCGGCGCTGATCGCACCGTCGGCGCTCACGCTGCTGATGATGCTGTTCGGCGGTACGCCACAGGAACTCACCAAGGCACTCGCGGTGTACGGAGCGGCTGCGCCGGCAGGCGGTACGGCGGGCGTGTTCCTGGGTGGCGTCATCACCGAATATGTGAGCTGGCCTTGGGTTTTCTACATCAACATCCCGATCGCCGTGCTCGCGCTGATCGCGGTTCCGCTGTTGATGCCCGCCGCACCCGCCCGTAAGGGATCCATCGACCTCGCCGGATCCGTCACTGTGACAGCCGGTTTGGCCGCGGCCGTGTACGCCATCGTGCAGGCGCCGGAGGTCGGCTGGGCATCCGGGCAGACCTGGGGTGTGCTCGCCGTGGCCGCCGCCTTGCTCGCCGGTTTCGTCGCCATCCAGTCGCGCCGCTCGGAACCGCTGATGCGGCTGAGCATCTTCCGCGCACCGAACCTGGCCGCCGCCAACTTCGCCCAGTTCGCGCTGGCCGCCGCCTGGGTGCCGATGTGGTTCTTCCTCAACCTGTACCTGCAGCAGGTACTCGGCTACAGCGCGTTCCCCTCGGGCGCGGCACTGCTGCCGATGACGACGCTCATCATGCTCGGCATGGTCGTGCTCGCCCCGAAGGCGATGCAGCGGTTCGGCGCCAAGCCGATGATCGTGACCGGTCTGGTTGTGCTCGGTCTCGGCCTGGGCATCATGTCGCTGGTCCGCCCCACCGGCAATTTCTGGGTCGACGTGCTGCCGGCCTCGCTGGTGACCGCGGGCGGTATGTCGCTGGCGTTCATCCCCTCGCTCGGCACCGCCATCTCGGCCGCGCGACCGGAGGAGGGCGGGCTCGCCTCGGGCATCGTCAACGTCAGCTACCAGGTGGGTTCGGCGCTCGGCCTGGCCGCGATGACGGCGGTGGCGGCCGCGTTCGGCGCGGGTGAACTGGGTGATCCGACGGCGCTCACCGACGGCTACTCCGCCGCCTTCCTCGGCGCGGGCCTGCTGGCCCTCGTCGGCGCGGGCATCGCGGCGGCAACCCTGCGCAGCCCCGCCGAGGACAAGACCCCCGCCCAGGTTTGACAACCTACCCTAGGGGGGTATGGTAACTATGACGACGACAGAGGAGAACATCATGAGCACCACCGTGACCGTCACCGGCATGACCTGCGGCTGCTGCACCAACAAGGTGCGCGACAAGGTCGGCGCCCTGCCGGGCGTCACCGGCGTCGAGGTCGACCTGGCCGCAGGCTCGGTGACCATCGAAGGCGCCACCCCCGACCGCACCGCCCTCGCCGACGCCGTCACCGCGGCCGGCTTCCAGCTCGCAGACTGAAACCGAAACGGAGCATCCCGATGAACGCAACAGGCAAGTTCGCCGGATTCACCCTCGGCCTCGCGGCGGTCTTCGGGATCGCTCTGGGTGTCGGCGCCCTGGTCGGCCCGGAGCCCACCCAGGCTCCGGCCGGGCACGGCGAGCACTCGGCGGCGGCACCGGCCGGTGACCTGCCCGGTGGCCTGCTGGTCACCGACCAGGGCTACACGCTGGCGCTCGACACGACGGTCGTGAAGAGCGCGGCGCAGACGCCCGTCTCGTTCCGCATCCTCGACGCGACCGGCGCACCGCTCACCGAGTACCAGACCAGCCACGACAAGGACCTGCACCTGATCGTGGTCCGCCGCGACATGGCCGCCTTCCAGCATGTCCACCCGGTGCTCGACGCCGCGGGCACCTGGTCGGTGCCGCTGAACCTGAGCCGGGCGGGCGACTACCGGGTGTTCGCCGACTTCACCCCGGCGGGCGGGTCGAACCTGACCCTCGGCGCCGACCTGCGCGTGGCAGGCAACTACGACGTGCAGGCACTACCCGCACCCGCGGCCACCGCCAAGGTCGGCGAGTACACCGTCGCGCTGAACGGAACCGTGGCTCCGGGCCAGTCCTCGAAGGTCACGCTGTCGGTGAGCCGCAACGGCACACCGGTCACCGACCTGCAGCCCTACCTCGGCGCCTACGGTCACCTGGTCGCCCTGCGCGCCGCCGACCTCGCCTACCTGCACGTTCACCCCGAAGGCACGCCCGGCGACGGCGTGACACCGGCCGGTCCGGGCATCGACTTCGTGGTGAACGCACCGAGCGCGGGCGACTACCGTCTGTTCCTCGACTTCCAGCACCAGGGCGTGGTCCGCACCGCCGAGTTCACCCTGCGCGTCGCCCAGTCGGGTGCGAGCACTCCCGCACCGACCGGCGCGCCGGCCGACCACGGCACCCCCGGCCACGGCCACTGAGCACCACCCGCAAACCTTCAGCAAGAATCGATATCAGGAAACGATCGGAGCACCCCATGACCGCCGTGACACACCCACCGGGCACCGGCCAGGTAGAACTGGTGATCGGTGGCATGACCTGCGCTTCCTGCGCGAACCGCATCGAGAAGAAGCTCAACAAGCTCGATGGCGTCACCGCGACCGTCAACTACGCCACCGAGAAGGCGCGCGTGGATGTCACCGGTGACGTGTCCCCCGAGGAACTGATCGCCACCGTCGAGCAGGCCGGCTACACCGCGGCACTGCCCGCCCTGAAGCAACCCGAGACCACCGACGCGCCCACCGAGGACGACCCGACCGCATCGCTGCGCACCCGCCTGCTGGTGTCGCTGGTGCTCACCGTCCCGGTGATCGCGATGGCGATGATCCCCGCTCTGCAGTTCACCAACTGGCAGTGGCTCTCGCTCACCCTGGCCGCGCCGGTCGTGATCTGGGGCGCGCTGCCGTTCCACAAGGCGGCCTGGACCAACCTGAAGCACGGCACCGCGACCATGGACACCCTGGTGTCGATGGGCACGCTCGCCGCGTTCGGGTGGTCGCTGTACGCCCTGTTCTGGGGCACCGCGGGCACACCCGGCATGACGCACCCGTTCGAATTCACCATCGCCCGGATGGACGGCACCGGCAGCATCTACCTCGAGGCCGCCGCGGGCGTCACCACGTTCATCCTGGCCGGACGCTACTTCGAGGCCAGGTCCAAGCGCCGCGCCGGTGCCGCGCTGAAGGCGCTGCTCGAGCTGGGCGCCAAGGACGTGGCCGTGGTGCGGGGCGGCGTGGAGACACGAATCCCGGTGGAGCAGTTGGCCGTCGGTGACGTGTTCGTCGTCCGGCCCGGTGAGAAGATCGCCACCGACGGTGTGGTGACCGAGGGTTCCTCGGCCGTCGACGCCTCCATGCTCACCGGCGAATCGGTGCCGGTGGAGGTCGGCGTTGACGACACCGTCACCGGTGCGACAGTGAACGTCGGTGGACGACTCCTGGTGCGCGCCAGCAGAATCGGCTCCGACACCCAGCTCGCCCAGATGGCGCAGATGGTCGAGGACGCGCAGACCGGCAAGGCGCAGGCCCAGCGGCTGGCCGACAAGATCTCGGGCATCTTCGTCCCGATCGTCATCGCCCTGGCCGTCGCCACCCTCGGGTTCTGGCTGGGCACCGGCGGTTCCATCGCCGCCGCCTTCACCGCCGGAGTCGCGGTGCTCATCATCGCCTGCCCGTGCGCCCTCGGCCTGGCCACCCCGACCGCGCTGATGGTCGGCACCGGACGCGGCGCGCAGCTCGGCATCCTCATCAAGGGCCCCGAGATGCTGGAATCGACCCGCAAGGTCGATACCATCGTGCTGGACAAGACCGGTACCGTCACCACCGGCAAGATGACCCTGCTCGACGTGATCCCCGCCGAGGGTGAGGACAAGGCCCGCGTGCTGGAACTGGCCGGTGCGCTCGAGGATTCCTCGGAGCACCCGATCGCCCAGGCGATCGCCAAGGCCGCACGTGATGCCGGAACGTTGCCCGAGGTGGAGGGTTTCGCCAATATCGAAGGTCTCGGTGTGCAGGGTGTCGTCGACGGTCACGCCGTGATCGTGGGCCGGGCCCGGCTGCTGGCCGACTGGTCGCAGCCCCTCGGTGACGACCTCGCCGCCGCCATGGCCGACGCGGAATCGACGGGTAAGACCGCCGTGGCGATCGGCTGGGACGGCAAGGCACGCGGCGTGCTCGCGGTCGCCGACGCGGTGAAACCGACCTCCGCACAGGCCATCTCGCAGTTCCGCCGGCTCGGCCTCACCCCGATCCTGCTCACCGGCGACAACGCCCGCGCGGCGAACGCCATCGCCGCCGAGGTGGGTATCGAGCAGGTGATCGCCGAGGTACTGCCGCAGGACAAGGTGGAAACGGTCAAGCGGTTGCAGGCCGAGGGCAAGGTCGTCGCCATGGTCGGTGACGGCGTGAACGACGCACCGGCCCTGGCCCAGGCCGATCTCGGCCTGTCGATGGGTACGGGAACCGACGTGGCCATCGAGGCCGCCGATCTCACCCTGGTGCGTGGTGACCTGCGGGCCGCGGCCGACGCGATCCGCCTCTCGCGCCGCACCCTGGCCACGATCAAGGGCAACCTGTTCTGGGCATTCGCCTACAACGTGGCCGCGATCCCGCTGGCCATGGCGGGCCTGCTCAACCCGATGCTGGCCGGTGCCGCGATGGCGTTCAGCTCGGTCTTCGTGGTGAGCAACAGCCTGCGGTTGCGTCGGTTCAAGTCGACCGCGCAGTAGCGCGCGGAAAGAGCGGGGCGGCAGTTACCTTGCCGCCCCGCTCTTTCGGTGATCCAGATCACTCTTGCGGTTGACCTAAGGTCAAGGTGGAGCCTTGGTCGCAGCGGCGGGAAAGCCGATCACGCGAACAGGAGCGATCACCATGTCGAACACGAACACCCTTGCCACTCAGGACCGTCCGGAACTCCAGGAACTCATCGAGCGCATCGTCGACAGCGGTTTCGTCGGTGCGTCACTGCGGGTGAACGACGAGCGCGGCGAGTGGGCGGGCAGCGCGGGAGTAAGCGAACTCGGCGCCACCACACCGCCGCCCGTCGACGGTCACGTCCGAATCGGCAGCAATACCAAGACTTTCACCGCCGCCATCGTGCTGCGGCTGGTCGCCGAGGGCCGGATCGAGCTGGACGCCCCGGCGATCCGCTACCTGCCCGACTACGCGCTCGACGAGCGGGTCACCGTCCGAATGCTGTTGCAGCACACCAGCGGGATCTTCAATATCACCGGCGAGCTGTACGAGGACGGCACCATCGTGCCCGGCGTGCCCTCCACCATCGCGGGCAAGGAGTGGGTCGACAAGCGGTTCGAGACCTACCGACCGGAGGACCTGGCCACCCTCGCCCTCTCGAAGCCTGCGCGATTCGAGCCCGGGACCGGCTGGAGCTATTCGAACACCAACTACATCATCGCCCGGTTGCTGGTGGAGCAGATCACCGGCCGCTCGCTCGCCGAGGAGGCGCAGCGCCTGATCTTCGGCCCGCTCGGCATGACCGACACCGTGCTGCCCGGCGCCTCGACGGATCTGCCCGAACCGCACCCGCACGCCTACTACCGCTACAGCGACGGCGGCGAGCAGCACACCGTCGACGTCACCCTGCACAACCCGTCCTGGGTCTGCACCGGCGGTGACATGATCTCGACCACCGCCGACCTGCACACCTTCATCCGCGCCCTGCTCGACGGCACGCTGCTGCCCGAACCGCTGCTGGCCGAGATGCTGCGCACCCACGACACCGGGATCCCCGGCATGCCCTACGGGCTCGGGGTGTTCGTGCAGGAAACCGAGGGCGGCGCCACCTTGATCACCCACAACGGCGGGATCGCCGGTTACGCGACACTGATGTACAGCACCCCCGACGCGAGCGTGACCATGACCGCGTACCTGACCTTCGTCGACGACGCGGAGATGACACTGGCGCCGGTCTTCCAGGTCACGCAGAAGACGCTGGTCGAAGCGGTGTTCGGCGGTGAACCGGGAAACGCGCTGTCGGACAAGGCAAGCTGAGCACATGCGGAACGGGGTGACGATCGGGCAGGCGGCGGCGTTCGTCGGTGTCACGGTGAAGACGGTGCGGCACTATCACAAGCTCGGCCTGGTGACCGAGCCCGAGCGGGACAGCGCCGGGTACCGGCGGTACGGCTCGGCCGAACTGTTGCGGCTGGTCCAGGTGCGGACGCTGGCCGCCGCCGGGGTGCCGCTGGCCGACATCGAACCCCTGCTCGACGCCGACGCCGACCAGTTCGCCACCGCCCTGGCCGACGTCGGACGTCAGCTCACCGAGCGCATCGAGGAGCTCACCGCCCGGCGCGACACGCTGCACCGGCTCAGCGACGGCAATCGAGCCCTGCTGCCCGACCGCGCGGTCGCGATGCTGGAACGGATGCCGAGCCTCGGTTTTCCCGAGGCCGAGGTCGCGGCGACCAGGGAGGGCTGGGTGCTGGCGCGGGCCCTGGTCCCCGACGGGTTCGACGACTACCTCACCGACGTCGAGAACGCCATCGAGGACCCGGATTTCGTCGCCCTGCTGCGGCGCGGTGTCGAGGCCGCGGCCTGGGCCCCCGACGATCCCCGCATCGAGGATCTCGCCGACGAGATGATCGAGCACTACCTCGCCAACCCGGCGCACCTGAGAATCGTGACCGGCATGCAGGCTCGCACCGAGGCCGCGACCCGCTACCAGCTCATCGCCCACCACGGCCACGAACCCACCTCGACCGCGGGCGTGCTCGGCGCCCTCGTCGAGACCAAGCTGCGCGCGGCGGGCATCCACATTCCGAGGTAGTGCCGCGGCACTGCAACACGGCAGCACGAGCTCCGGCGTGTGGCGATGCCGTTCGAGCTCAGAATGTGTGCTGGTCGTCGGCCGAGATCGCGAAGCCGTGACCACCCGACACGCAGCGGACACCCTGCGAGGACGAGCTGCAGGTGTAGCCGTTGACGGTGAGGGATTCGGCGTAGTTCAGCACCACGCCGCCTGCGGGCGAACCGTCCTGTGGAATACCGACGAAGATGCCCTGGCTGGTGCACAGGAGTTCCGACTTGCCCTGGTAGAGGTGCGCGGCGACCTTGCGGTCGGGGGCGTCGGTGCAGTTCGGCAGCTTCGGCGAAATGTAGTTCGTGGAGGCCAGCTGACAGCCGACACCGTAGGGAGCCTGGGTGAGGATGCCGCAGTAGATGTTCCCGGACGGTGACCGGAAGTAGTGGCCGCCGTCGAGCTGGTACTTGTTCGCGTCGACGGGGGTGAAGCCGTCCTTGCTCGGAGCCGGGACGGCCGTCGGTTTCGGGGTATCCGGTGCCTGGGTGTCGGGGCTACCCGCCCCCGGCGAACCCGCGCCGGGCGAACCCGCGTCAGGCGAACCTGTCCCCGGCGAACCCGCGCCAGGTGAGCCCGCACCAGGTGCGCTGGACGGCTGACCCGTGCTCGGTGCGGGCGAGGCATAGGTGGCCGAGTGCTGAGTGGTAGTGCTCGGCAGGCTCGAACCCGACTCGGTGCCGCAAGCGGTGAGCCCTCCGGTCAATGCCACAACAGCTGCCAGCATGAGGACTGTACGCATGAAAACATCTCCGCTCGTTTGGCTTTCCCGACCGAATGGTCATTCGTTCAGAACGCGGCTAACCGTTACAGTCGAGCCACGTTATCTCGTGTCGCTGCACTGTTTTCGGTCGCTCTCAGTCTGTCCCGACTGGCAGTTTCCAGACCGAACGTTCTCGATTCTTGCGTCCTTCGGTCTTCCCGCCCTCGCAGGGACAATCGAAGGGGTGGATCAATCCGTTTCTTCGGCATTCGAACCGTGACTGATCAGGAATGAGCCTGTGACACAACAGATCTGGTATGCGGCATACGGCTCCAACATGTGCGCGGCCCGCTTCGACTACTACCGGCTCGGTGGCACACCACCCGGCACGGACCACCTCTACGCAGGCTTCCGCGATCCCACCCCACCCGCGAAGACCACCGCCCTCACCGTGCCTGGCACCGTGTATTTCGCCTGGCAGAGCCCGGTGTGGACCGGCGGCGTCGCCTTCTACACCGACCAACCCGCACCCGGGTGGCCGAACGGTGCCGTCGCCAGGGGGTATCTGCTCACCCTCGACCAGTTCGCCGACCTGCTCGACCAGGAGATGTACCGCACGCCGGGCCGCGGCTTCGACGTGTCACGGGTCGTCGAGGAGGGACGGGTCCGCTTCGGGCCGGGCCGCTACGAAACCGTCGTCCATCTCGGTGACGAGGACGGCGTGCCGATCCTGACGTTCACAGCCCCCTGGCTACCCGAAGCTGTTGAGGTACAGCCCCCTTCGGCCAGATATCTCGCCATGATCGGGGCCGGACTACGCGAAGGTCAGGGGTGGGACACCGACCGGATCGTCGATTACCTGCGGGTGCGGCCCGGTGTCGCCGGACAATGGGACGAGCGCGAACTGCGCGCCGCCCTGTTATCGACGCACGACACCGGGTAGTCCACCGAAGGGCCGATCTCCCAGGAGCGAGCGCATGGAGTGGTCCGCGGCACCGGAATACTGGTACGGCAGGCTGATCTTCCAGCGCGGCCTGGCGGTGATCTATGCCGTCGCCTTCCTGACCGCCGCACTCCAGTTCCGGGCCTTGCTCGGCGAACCCGGCATGCTGCCGATTCCGCGTTTCCTCGAACGCTCGTCGTGGCGGCAGTCGCCGAGCCTGTTCCATCTGCGCTATTCGGATCGGCTGTTCGCCGCCGTGTCGTGGACGGGGGTGGCGCTCGCGGTCGCGGTGGCGGCGGGTCTGGCCGACGCGGTGCCGCTGTGGGCGGCCGTGCTGCTGTGGTTCGCGCTGTGGGTGCTCTATCTGTCGATCGTCAACGTCGGCCAGCTGTGGTACGGCTTCGGCTGGGAATCACTGCTGCTCGAGGCCGGTTTCCTGGCGATATTCCTCGGCAACGACACCATCGCCCCGCCGCTGCTCGTGCTGCTGGCCGCGCGGTGGCTGTTGTTCCGGGTGGAGTTCGGGGCCGGGCTGATCAAGCTGCGCGGCGATCCGTGCTGGCGCGACCTGACCTGCCTGTACTACCACCACGAAACCCAGCCGATGCCCGGTCCGCTGAGCTGGTTCTTCCACCACCTGCCCAAACCACTGCACAAGGTGGAGGTGGCGGCCAATCACTTCGCCCAGCTCATCGTGCCGTTCGGGCTGTTCGCGCCGCAGCCGGTGGCGAGTATCGCGGCGGCGATCGTCATCGTCACCCAGCTGTGGCTTGTGCTGTCGGGCAATTTCGCCTGGCTGAACTGGGTGACATTGCTGCTGGCCGCCACCGCGCTTTCACTGCCCGGCGGACAGTCCGCGCCCGCTGCGCCGGGCTGGTTCGTCGGCGTCTGCATCGCCTACGTGGCCCTCGTGGTGGTGGCGAGCTACTGGCCGGTGCGCAATATGCTCTCGCCGAATCAGCAGATGAACGCCTCCTTCGACCCGTTGCACCTGGTCAACACCTATGGCGCGTTCGGGTCGATCGGCCGGACCCGCTACGAGATCGTGCTGGAGGGCACCGACGACACGTACCTCACCGACGACACCGTGTGGCGCGAATACGCGTTCAAAGGCAAACCGGGCGACCCGCGTCGAATGCCACGCCAGTTCGCGCCCTACCACCTGCGCCTGGACTGGCTGATGTGGTTCGCCGCGATCTCGCCCGCCTACGCCCGCTCGTGGGCGCTGCCGCTGGCCGCGCGGCTGTTGCGCAACGACCCCGACACCATGCGCCTGCTCGGGCCCAATCCGTTCCCCGACGACCCGCCGCACTATGTGCGGGCCCACCTCTACGAATACGAGTTCAGCACCCCGGCCGAACTGTTCGGGCAGCGGATCTGGTGGCGCCGCACACTGATCGGCGAGTTCCTGCCGCCACTCACGCGTGACCGCCTGAACCGGTACTGACAGCAGAAAAGCCCGGCATCCAGGCCGGGCTTTCGTTGAGCGGATGACGAGATTCGAACTCGCGACCCTCACCTTGGCAAGGTGATGCGCTACCAGCTGCGCTACATCCGCGTGCACGTCCTCGGCCCGATCCGGGCCTCGTGGTGCGAGAAGGAACTTTAGCGTGCCCGTCACCGAAACACGAAATCCGCCCCCTTGACCGCCGCCCGGACGGTCTGCCGCCCCGGCGATCGGGCCCACCGTTAAGCCCGCGATAAGAATGCGGAAGCCGTTGCACGGGAGGCTTATTCGCAGGTAGGCAACCATTGCCGCCACTCAGGGGAGGTAAGGGATTGAAGACTCTCGGACTGCTCACCGCCGCCGTGGCTGTGACGACCGTCATGGTCGCGGGCCCCGCGAACGCCGACATCACCGATGCCGTCGGATTCGTCGACACCACCGACAACGGTGGCGAGGAGGGTTACAGCGACTACGCCATCGACATCAACCACCCCGGTTCCTGCCTGGTGGTGCAGAACCACACCGGCGGCCGGGTCCGCATGCGGTTGGACTACCCGACCAGCCGGGGCTCCTGGTCGTTCGGCCACGACGACGTCAAGATCGTCACCCGCGAGGGCAACGCCGTGAAGTCGCCGTCGGGCCGGTGGCATGTGCGGGTGAACCCGCCGATCAACCCCGTCTGGACCTACGACGCGAAACGCAACACCAGCTGGGGCTGCAACGGCTCGTGGGTGCTGAGCATGAACTGATCGGGGGTGTCGATCAGCGCTCGGTGAAGGCCGTGCGGTGGTCGGCGGCCCATTCGGCGTAGTCGCGGGGTGGGCGGCCGAGCACGGCGGCGATGTCGTCGGTGACGAGCTCGTTGTGACCGTGCCGGATGAAGGACTGGCCCTGCGAAGCCGCTTCGACGAACGCGGGCGACAGCCCCGCCGACCGCATGAACTCCGGTGCGTCGTCCTCGGCGATATCGGTGACGGCGATCGGGCGACCGAGCACCTCGGCCAGCGCGGCGGCCTGCTCACGCGCGGTCTGCAGGGTGGGACCGGTGAGTGTGTAGGTCCGGCCGTGGTGGTCGCCGGTGCGCAAGGCAGCGGCGGCGACCTCGGCCACATCGCGCGGGTCGACGACCGCCTGCCTACCGTCACCGGTGAGGTTCGGTACCGGCAGCCCGGCGCGCAACGGTTCGATCCAGCTGAGCGTGTTCGAGGCGAAAGTGTTGGGGCGCAGGATCGTCCATTCCAACCCTGAGCTCCGCACGGCGTCCTCGCCGGGCACGTGCCAGCGACCGGGCACACCGAGGCGCGGGTCGCCCGCGCCGATGATGGACAGTTTCACCACGCGGCGTACTCCGGCTACGCGCGCGGCCTCGACCAGGGCGGCGTCGACATCGGTGTCGCCCGGACCGGGCAGCCCATTGAGGAAAGCGGCCTCGATCCCGGCCATCGCCGGGGCGAAGGTGGCCGGGTCGCGGTAGTCGACGCGCACCACCTCCACCCCGGCGGGGAAGGTCGCGTTCGCGGGGTCGCGAGTGGTCGCCCGGACCGCGACGCCCTCGGCGACGAGATGGGAAACCAGGGCATTACCGATGGTGCCGGTGGCACCGGTGATCAGGATCATGGATCGAGCATGTCGACCCGACGACCTCGCCCAGCCGTTCGCCCATCCGCCCGTCACCTCGACCACCGTGGTGGTGCGCACCGAATATTCCGGCCGGAGGGCGGCCTTCGTCATCGGGGCCCAGACCAGGGCGGCCTACTCACGGGCCGAGACGCCCGGTGGGTGCGTGCGCCTGCGCCTGGCACCCGGCTCGCGGTCAGCGAACGCCAGCTGCGCTCGCTCTTCGCCGCCGGAATCGGGTTGTCGCCCAAGCATTTCGCCAGGATCGACCGCGTACGGCGCGTCCTCACAGCCGCGGGCAAGACGCCGTGGTCGGACCTCGCGGCGGCGACCGGCTACTACGACCAGTCCCACCTCACGGCCGACTTCTGGACCCTGATGGGTGTGCCGCCCGCCGCCTACCTGCGCGGCGAGCCGCCACCACCGATGCGTTGCCGGGCGCCCGGCTAGTTCTCGGGCTTCGCCCGCTCGGCCTTGCGCGCCAACCGCTCGGCGGCCTCGGCGTTGTCGAGAGCGGTGGCCTCCTCCAGCGAGGGAGCGCTGCCACCGAGGCGCTTGGGCACCCAGTAGGCGCCGGGCTCGTGTTCGTAGTCCTTCTGCAGGTCGGCGAGCATGGCCTGCATGGTTCCGCGCAGCTCGGCGGTCAGGTCGCCGACGGGTTCGTAGGGCTTGATCGGCTTGCCGACGGCGATGGAGATCGGGGTGTTGGTGCGGCCCAGGCGCTTCGGGAAGCCCTTGGTCCACACGCGCTGAGCGCCCCAGATGACGATCGGGATGATCGGCACGTCGGCTTCCAGGGCCATCCGGGCCGCGCCGGACTTGAATTCCTTGATCTCGAAGCTGCGGCTGATGGTCGCCTCGGGATACACGCCGACGAGCTCGCCGTCGCGCAGGTACTTCACCGCCGCCTTGTAGGAGTCGGCGCCCGCGGTGCGGTCGACCGGAATGTGTTTGAGGGCGCGCATGATCGGGCCGGAGATCTTGTTGTCGAACACCTCCGCCTTCGCCATGAACCTGATGTAGCGCTTGGGGGTGCGCGCGGGCAGGCCGGCGTAGGTGAAGTCCATGTAGCCGGTGTGGTTGATCGCCACCACGGCACCACCTGTCGCGGGGATGTTTTCGGCCCCCTTGACGGTGAACTTCAGACCTTCGAGGAAGAAGACGGTTCGGGCCAGGCCGATGATCGACCGGTAGACGGGTTCCACAATTCAGCTAGCGTAGTCGCAGATCGCCGCTTCCGGCACCCGGCCAAGGAATGAGGAACGTCGAAGTGCAACGCGCTCAGCTGCCCCCGTTTGCTCCGACCCGTCGCGCGAGTGCGCTGGCCGCGGGCCTGACCGCCGCCGCGCTGATCGCCGGCTGCGACTCGGTATCGGGCATTCCGGGCGACGAACCGGTGGCCGCGCCTGCCACCAGCACCTCGGCAGTAGCCGCGTCTTCGACCGCCACCGAGGCCGCGACCACACCGGTACCGACCACCGAGCCGCTGCCCGCCGACGCACCGCAGGTCGGCGCGGTGGCGGGGAACCCGGATGCCGTGACCGCCGTGCGCCGCTGGGCCGCCGACCTGCGCTCGGCGACGGTCACCGAGCTACAGGACAAGTGCTGGACCATCCCGCCGCGCACCGTCGCCGACATGTACGTCGACCCGCAGTCGATCCTCGCCGCCCTGAGCAGGCCGGGCACCGCGACCGCCGACACCGTCACCTGGCGCAACGCGACGACGACGATCACCGTGGAGCAGCGCGACATCGCTATGGGCTATGCCTGCGGCCGGGTTTTCCCCGCCGGCGTCGAGCCCGGTTACGACGAGGCCGACGCGCGTCACACCGTCCGCCGTTACCTGGCCCGCGCAACGGGCAAACCTCTCAACCCGGACGACACCGAACAGATCCACCCCCTGACCTGCGCGGCGAGCCCGACCGCCTGGGACCCACAGGGCACCGGCAATCCCACAGCACCCCCGCTGTCCACCGACTCGGGCAAAGTAGGCAATGTCACCTCCTTCGCCGACCAAGAGCTATCATCCGAACGAGTTCAGGGGGATTACCTGGCGGTTCAGGTCCCGGTGACCACCTCCCCCGGGGGCACCAGGACGCGCACATTCACCGTCGTCTCGACCCCCGAGGGCTACTGCATCGGTGATGTAACGGTTTAGCCACTACCCTTGTTGGCTGGTGCCGCCGCAGTGGTCAGAGCTCGGCGGCGGCTCGCGTCACCAGGTCGAGCCCGGTGCGTCGGCGAATCAGATCCTGGTAGGAGGACATAGCTCGTGCAGATCACCAGTGTCGGACATGCTGGCTTCCACATCCGAACCGAGGCCGGGACCATCCTGTGCGACCCGTGGGTGAACCCCGCCTACTTCGCGTCGTGGTTCCCGTTCCCGGACAACACCGGCCTGGACTGGGCGGCGCTCGGCGACGTCGACTACCTCTACGTCTCGCACCTGCACCGCGACCACTTCGACGCCGCACTGCTGCGCGAGCACGTCAACAAGGAGGCGACGGTCCTGCTGCCCGACTACCCGGTGCCGGATCTGCGCCGCGAGCTCGAGGCCCTCGGCTTCACCAAGTTCTTCGAGACCGAGGACTCGGTCAAGCACACCGTCACCGGGCCCAAGGGTTCGCTCGACATCATGATCGTCGCGCTGCGCGCGCCCGCCGACGGCCCCATCGGCGACTCGGGCATCCTCGTCTCCGACGGCGAGACCACCTGCTTCAACATGAACGACGCCCGCCCCGTCGACATGGACGTGATCCACGACGCGTTCGGGCACATCGACATCCACCTGCTGCAGTACTCGGGCGCCATCTGGTACCCGGCCGTCTACGACATCCCCGCGCGCACCAAGGCCAACTTCGGCAAGCAGAAGCGCCAGCGCGGCATGGACCGGGCCCGCTCCTACATCGAGCAGGTCGGTGCCACTTGGGTGGTGCCGTCGGCCGGTCCGCCGGTGTTCCTCGACGACGAATTGCGCTACCTCAACGACGACCGCGGCGACGAGGGCAACATCTTCCCGGACCAGATCGTGTTTCTCGAGCAGATGGAGATCCACGGCAACAAGGGCGGGATCCTGATGATCCCCGGTTCCGTGGCCGACGTGCGCGGTGCCGACCTCGACCTCACGCACCCCTTCAACCCGCAGCGCATCTACGGCGACAAGGCCGCCTACATCGCCGACATGGCCGAACGCTTCGCGCCCGTGCTCGCCGCCGAGAAGGCGACGTGGGAGCACGGCGAGGGTTCGCTGCTCGAGCCGCTGCGCGAGCTGTTCGAGCCGATCATGAAGCAGAGCGCGCTCATCAGCGACGGCATCGGCTACCCCGTGGGCCTGGTGCTCGGCGAGGAAACCATCGTCCTGGACTTCCCGCAGCGCACCGTGCGCGAGCCCATCGAAGGCGAGGGGCGCTACCGCTACGGCTTCCGCATCGCCCCCGAACTGGTGCGCACCGTGCTGCGCGACGACGAACCGGACTGGGTGAACACGATCTTCCTGTCCACCCGCTTCCAGGCGTGGCGTATCGGCGGCTACAACGAATTCCTCTACACCTTCTTCAAGTGCCTCACCGACGAGCGCATCGCCTACGCCGACGGCTGGTTCGCCGAGGCGCACGACGACTCGGCCACCATCGAACTCGACGGCTGGGAAGTGCAGCGCCGCTGCCCGCACCTCAAGGCCGACCTGTCGAAATTCGGTGTGGTGGAAGGCAACAACCTCACCTGCAACCTGCACGGGTGGCAGTGGGACCTGGAGTCGGGGCGCTGCAAGACGTCCAAGGGGCACGAACTGCGTTCCGCCAAGCTCTGATTCGGGCGGCGACCAGCCGACACAACCCCCGCCGTGGGCCGACCGTCGGCTTGCCGGGTGGGTGGGATCAGTCGTCTTCGGGTGGAGTGGCGACGTGGCGCGCGTATTCCAGGATGCGCAGGGTTTCCACGGCGTCGCGTGGGTCCACCGGAACCGGGGCGTCGTCCAGTAGGGCGGCGGCCATCTGGGCGTAGAAGGCCGGGTAGTCGCCGGGGAGGGTGGGGATCGGCTTCAGGTCATCGCCCGCGCCGAAGGTGCCCCATTTGTCGGGAGTGACTGTGCCCCACGGGTTTCCGTCGTCCGGGCGGCGGCCGGCACGCAGGTCGTCTTCCTGTGGGTCGAGGCCCGAGACGGTGTAGGCGTTGGTGGAACCGAGCACGCGCATACGCGGACCGAGTTGGGGTGCGACGGCACTCATCCACAGGTGTGAGCGGACGCCGGAGGCGTGGGTGAGGGCGATGAAGGCGTCGTCGTCGGCCTGCACGTCCGGGCGGCGCTGGTCGAGTTCGGCGTAGACCTCGGTGACCGGGCCGAACAGGGTGAGCGCCTGATCCACCAGGTGACTGCCCAGATCGAACAAGATCCCCGCCCCGTCCTCGGCGGAGCCGACCTCACGCCAGCCACCTTTCGACACCGGCCGCCACCGCTCGAACCGCGACTCGAACCGGCGCACCTCACCGAGCTCGCCGCCGTCCATCAACGCCCGCACGGTCAGGAAGTCGTTGTCCCAGCGCCGGTTCTGGAAAACACTCAGCGGCAGCCCCGCCCGCCCGGCGACAGTGACCACCTCCTCGGCATCGGCCGACTTCACCGCGAACGGTTTGTCGACCACCACCGGCAACCCCGCGACCAACGCCTTCACCGCCAGCTCCGCATGCGTCCGATTCGGTGTCGCGATCACCGCCAGATCCACATCGTCGGCCTCGGCGAACATCTCCTCCGCGCTCTCCCACACCCGCACCCCCGGATGCCGCGCCCGCGCCTGCGCGGCCCGCTCCGCCGACGACGTCACCACCGCCGCCACCCGCATCCTCGGCTCCGCCGCGATCAACGGCGCATGAAACACCGCCCCCGCCAACCCGAACCCGACAACCGCAACCCCGAGCTGATCCATCCCGACCCTTCCGTCGACGATCCCCGCCCGAGTATCCCCTCCTTGCTCACCGCTTCGGTAGTTTCTCCACGGCCCGGCGCAGGAATGTGGTGGCGATCGAGCAGGATTGCTCGGTCCCTTGCGGCATTCCTTCGACGGTCACCTGCACCGTTTCCTCCCCGGCGTTCGGCACGAGGTAGGCGCGGGTGCATTCGATGTGGCCGTCCTTGCGGTAGATCTCCATACCGTCGACGCGCAGCACCTGGGGGTTCTTGCCCGTGGTCACCGGGCTGGTGCGCAGGAGTTGCAGGTTCAACCGGACGCGCGCGTCCCATTGGCAGGTGTGGGCGTCGGCGATGGTCGGTGCCGGTGGGAGCGGGCCGATGCTCTCGGCTACGGCATCGCGGTCGAGCAGGGTGCAGGGTTCGAGCAAGGCGAGAGGTGACGGATGCTCGGCCTGCGGGGCCGTGGTCAGCGAGCGGGCCAGCGCGGCAGCCACGTGGTCGACGCCCGCGCAGTCCTTGACCGAAGGTGGGGTGAGCAGCGTGAGGACGATGCCCGCTTCGCGTTCGTCGCCCGGGCTCGCGATGGCGCGCACGCACCCGGACGGACTGCCGTGGGTGATCGGAACACCGTCGACCACAGTCTGATTCAGGGTGAGGTACTCGTCTTCCTTGCCGAGCTCCAGATTGAGGATGTACTTGCCCGAGTCGAGGGAACATCCCCAGGGGCCGGTCGGTCGCGTTTTCCAGGAGTCGGCAGGGAGCGGGGTCGGTGCCACGGGGACCTCTGTGCCGATCGCGGACGTCAGCCAGGCGCAGGCATCGATGCGGCGCAACTCGGCCAGGGTCAGGCCGGTCACCGGACCAGGTTCACTCTCCGGACGGGTGACGAAGTAGGTGAGCCCGACCAGCGCGAGCAACACCACGACCAGCCCGCCCGCGATACCGGTGCGCGCTCGAGCACTGGCGCCCATCCACCGCTCACGGCCGTACTCCGTGGCGCTCCTCGCTGCTTGCCGGAGCGAGGTCCACTCGGCGCCGACGATGTCGGCGAACGACTTCGCCTGCTCCGGTTCCGGTGGAGTGAGGGCGGGTGCGGCGGCACGCAGCGCCGAGATCTCCTGCTGTACCCGTCCGATGTCGTCGAGAACCGGTGCGGGCCAGGGCGGCGGGCCACTCGGTGGGCCACCGAGATACTGGAGGATCTGTGCGGGCGTGGGCCTGGCCACCGGGTCTTTGCGCAGGCATGCGGCCAGCATCTCGTAGAGCGGTTCGGGCACCCGGCTCAGATCGGGTTCGCGATTGGCGATATTGAACAGGGTGTACGGCACCGATGGCGCCGCGAACGGTGCCACTCCCGACGCTGCGTAGGCCAGCACCGAGCCGAGCGCGAAAACATCGGCGGCGGGGGTGAGTTCCAGACCGAGTGCCTGTTCGGGTGCCAAGAAGTCGGGCGTGCCGATGGTGGTCGCTGTTCCGGTGGTGGACAGGCCTGCCGCAGGAGTGACGCCGATCTCACCCAGGCGCCCACCGTCTTTCGCCAGCAGGACGGTGTCGGCGCGCAATCGCTGATGCACCAACCCGGCGGCGTGCACGGCGCCGAGAGCGGACGCCAGTGCGGCGGCCAAGGCACGCACAGCGGGGACCGGCAGCGGGCCGTGCTCGGCTACAGCCGCATCGAGCCGCACACCAGGCACGAAAAGCGATGCCAACCAGGGCTTGTCGGCATCGGCATCGACATCGATCACCGTGGTGTTGGACGGTCCGGCGACGCGCATGGCGGCAACGGCACTGTGCCGCAACCGCACCCGGAATTCGGGTTCCGCGAGCAGTTCGGGGTGCACCTGCCGCACGACCACGAGCGCGTCGTCGGGGCCGGTGGCGAGCACACTGTGATCACCGGCCGACGGGTCGAGCGCGCCGATCACCCGGTAGCGGCCGATGGTCTGCGGATCGTCCGGGCCCGGTGGATGAATCGTCATGAGGGAGGCAACTTCTGGAGGACGGATTCGAGCACGGGGGTGGCGAGGGCGCAGGGGCCGGCGTGGGATGAAGACGTGGCGTGGTATGTCACGGATATCTGCTCGGCCAGGTCGTCGCGGCTCGGCCGCGTCATGACCAGAAGATCACACACGGTGGCGTCGTCACGGCCGACGTAGACCGTGCGACCACCGATCGTCCTGGTCGTCGGGTGGGGGTTGCCGGTCCGAACACTGTCAGGTCGGGTCTTTTCGGTGAGGTCGAGATAGAGGGAGCCGTCGGTGCCCCAGAAATTGCAGCTGTGCGGCGCGCGGGACCGCTCGGAATCGCCTACCGCGGCACGGACAGCCGCCATATCGACGAGGGCACACGGGTCGAGGGCGAGGATCGAGTTGTCGGGGTAGTCGCGCAGCGGAGGATCGACCGACAGGCGCCGGACGATGGCAGCGAGAGCTCGCTCGGCCACCGGACACCCGTCACCGCCCGGCACGCTCGCGGTGACCGAGAACACCGTCTGCCTGCCGCTCTGCTCCTTGACCGAACGACGGCAGAAGGCGGACTCCCGCTCGTCGCCGAGCACCGGCATCCAGTTGATGGTCTGCCCGAGCGGCGGGTCGTTGGCGTAATCGGGCCGGGTTGTGTCGAGCGAGATGTTGATCTCGCGACCGGCGGGATCGCGATACGTGGACCGGCAATCGGAGGGGCTGTACCCTTCCACCCCGCTGACGGAGGTGCCGAGTTCGCCGATCACCTGCGGTGTCAGGAGCGCGCAGATGTCGAGGCGCCGGGTCTCCTCCTCGGTCAGCGCCAGCGGCGGGTCGTCCATCGCGACCGCGGTGCCGTCCCGGCCGATGCCGACCAGTGCGATGCAGCCGAGGACCAATACCGACACCACTGCCGCCGCCGCTGCCAGGCGCGGCAGCTTCCGATCGGGTCGCGACTCCTCGACGGCCGCCGCCGACGCGGTTCCGTTGGCCCACGCCGCCGCCTCCGCCTGGTGATCGGCGATGCGGCGACGAATACGCACCGGCCACACGGGTTCGGCGTCGATGCGGGCCGCGGCGTCGAGCAACTGCTCGGGAGTGGGTCGCGCGGCCGGATCCTTGGCGAGACACGCGTCGACCAGCGAACGGATCGGTCCGGGGATCGCGGTGGTGTCCGGCGTGCTGTAGAGGACGTTGTAGAGGACCTGCGGTGTGGACGCCGCCGCGAAGGGGCTCGTGCCGGTAGCCGCCATCGCCAGGATCGCACCGACGGCGAAGACATCGGAAGCGGCTGTGAGCGTGCGGCATTCGGCCTGCTCGGGCGACATGTACGCGGGCGAGCCGATCACGGCGCCGGTGGCGGTGAGGGTGACGTCGTCTTCGATGGCGCGGGCGATGCCGAAGTCGATCACCCGTGGACCGTCATTGGTGAGCAGGACATTGCTCGGCGTCAGGTCCCGGTGCACCAGACCGGTGCGGTGGATTTCGAGCAAGGCCATCGCCAGGCCCGTGGCCAGCAGCTTCAGACCGCTCACCGTCAGGGGGCCGAACTCGGCGACCATGTCCTGCAGTGCCGGTCCCGCGATGTACTCCGAAGCGAGCCAGGGTGTTTCGGACTCGGCATCGTGGTCGATCACGCCCGCGGTGTACGCACCGGTGACCTGCTGGGACGCGAGCACCTCCCGCCGAAACCTGGCGCGGAACTCCGGGTTGCCGGTGAACTGCTGATGGATCTGTTTCACCGCGACCAGTCGGCCGTCCGGTGCCTGCCCGAGCAGCACTTGGCCCATGCCACCCCGGCCGAGCACGGCCAGCAGCCGGTAGCGGCCGAGCTGCGCGGGATCACGTGGCCCCAGCGATGTCATGCGCGCTTCACTCACCACGAACCGCCGAGCAGTGCGTATTGGGCCACGGCTTGGCGCCGGGTCTCGACTTCCTGATTACCGTTGATACGGACCACGAATTCGCCGTGCCGCACCAGGCACGCGAACCGACGCGCGGGGATCGACGCGGGGTCGGGCCGAAGCGCGCTGTAGCAGGAGATACCCGGCAGACCTGCCACCCCCGAAGTTTCGCGGTATCGGGTGAGCATCTGCTGTTTTTCGACCTCGGCGTAGCTTTCGGCGGATGCGCTGTCCGCGGTGCGATACAGGAACTTATTGTGCGCCACCGCGATCGTGTCGACCTTGTTGGCCTCGAGTTCGCGCATTCGCGTGCGGGGTTCGTTGTTCCGCAGGGCGAACGCACGTGGGCCGGTCACGAGGAAATCCCAGCGGTCGGGCCAGTAGTCGTCGGTTTTCACGATCCGCGGGAGCAGCTTGTCCGGGTCGAGCTTCAGGCTGGAAAGGTCGGCTGCCGGTGTGGGCGTGAAGGTTTCGAGTTCGGCCAGCTGGGCACGATAGGTGCGGGTGAGCAGGTCGGCCAGCTGCTCGGGATTCGGGTCGACGATCTTCGCGTAGAGCCGGATCACCAGGTTCTTCCACACCAGCCAGCTACCGACCGTCGGTACACCGGGTCGCCAATGTGCGAGCGCCGCAGGGTATTCGGTGAGAACGATGGGCATGTTCTCGGGAGTCGCACCGAAATCTGCCGCGGCCATCGCCTGCGCGGCCGCGGTGGCCTGCGCTTCGTCCGGCAGCGACAGCAGGGTGATGGACAGGAATTTGTTCTTCAGTTCGTTGTCGTCGAGACCGTTGCCACCGATCACGCCGAACCCGGCGAGCACGTCGAACGGGTCGAGGGCGGTGCGCTGCACACCCGAGAGCAGATCGTCGACGCCGCGCACACCGACCAGCGGGCCGCCGCCGTTGCCCGCGGTCAGCTCGGGGTCGATGCGGTCGGCGAAGATCACCCGCTCGCCGAGGCGCAGCGATTCGACCAGGGTGCCACGCATCCGGCTCGGGCCGTCGTCGTAGTCGCCCGGTTGCGCGACCAGCGCGTATTCGCCGTGGTCGGGTGCCTGGTCACCGCATGCGGCGGTGAGCAGACACAGCGACAACAGCGCCGCACCCCAGCGATAACGCACGCCCATCCCCCTTCGAAACTCTGCCGTGAAGCTATCACCCCCGCGTTTGCCGTCGCTACCGCGCAGGCAGCCTGCCGACCGCCTGCTTGATCAGCGGATCTGCCACCGCGCAGAGCTCGTCATCGCTCTCGGCGGGATTGCTGACCAGCACTTCGACGTCCTCGCGGTAGGTCTCGCCGATCTTGCGGAACAGGTACACCCGCTGACAGCGGTGCTCGCCGATCGTGCCGATGCTGTCTTCCTCGACGATCACTCCGTCACCCAGGTCGACTGCCTTGCCTGGCAGTACTCGCTGCCGCGGTTGCGACGTCGTGATCCGGATGGTGTTGTTGTCGCGCATCCATTCACACACGTGCGCGGATTTGGCGGTCGCCCGGCCGAGCGTCGGATCATCCAGCAGCGCACAGGGATCCACCGATGACAGCGACTGTGCTGCGGCCGGGTCGGCGGACAGGGCACCGATCGCTGCGGCGAGCCGGTCGACGGCGTGGTCGGCGAGGGCGCAGTCGGTGCGGGTGAAGGTGTCGACCACGATGCCCCAGCGTTGTCCGTCGGCGCCGCCTTCGATGCCGAAGGCGCAGTCCTCGCCGCGTTGCGCGACCCCGTAGCCGTTGGCGACCTTGCTGGTTGTACCGAAACCTTCCAGCGCCGCGCCGATTTCGACGGCCAGGCGTGCGCCGCCCGAGCTGCCGTCGCAACCCCAGCTCGCGGTCGGGAGCCAACGCCAGTCGGCGACCGTTGTCGCTGCCTTGTCGGCGGCTTCTTCGGGGAGCGTTGCACCGAGAGCCTGGATCACCCACGCGCAGGTGTCTACCCCACGTAGATCATCCAGGGCCGGCAGGGTTTTCGTCGGGGCGGCGACCGTGGTCGGTGTCGGTGCGGGTTCGTCGCCGGGGCGCAGGACAACAAAGGTGGTGGCCGCGATCAGAACAGTAGCGGCTGCGGCTATCCCGCCGAGTAGGACCGGGCGGCGTTTACGCGAGGGCGCTGGAGGTGGCGCGGCGATCGGCGTGTGGGCCGGGATGATCTGTGTTGCCTCGGGGTCCGAGGTGAGGGCGACGAGATTTCGTGTCTGTTCGGCGATCTGGGTGTGGACCGGGGCGGGCCACGGCTGCGCTTGGACCGGTAGGACGCCTAAATAGTCCAGGATCTGGGCGGGGGTAGGCCGGGTCTTCGGGTCCTTGCGCAGGCAGCCGGCGATCAGCTCACGAAGCTCGATCGGCACATTCTCGAGTTGCGGTTCGCTGTGCACGATATTGAACAGGGTGTACGGCGCCGAGTTGGCCGCGAAAGGGCTCTTGCCGGTGGCGGCCATGCACAGCATCGAGCCGAGGGAGAAGACGTCGCTCGCCGACGTCACCGGTTCGCTCATCGCCTGCTCCGGCGACATATAGGCGGGTGAGCCGACCACCGCGCCGACCTCCGTGAGCGGCGCCCCTGTTCCGGTGGCCTGGGCGATTCCGAAGTCGATCACGCGCGGTCCGTCGGTGGCGAGAATGACGTTGGCGGGCTTGAGGTCCCGGTGTACCAGGCCGGTGCTGTGGATGGAGTGCAGTGCCGAGGCCAAGCCGGAGGCGAGCGTGCGCATCGCCGGAACCGGGAGCGGTCCCAGTTCGCGGACCGCCTTGTCCAATGGCACACCGGGGATGAACAGCGAAGCGAGCCAAGGTGGTTCGGCCTTGGTGTCGAAGTCGACCACCGCGGCGGTGAACGCCCCCGACACCCGGGCCGAGATGGCGACCTCGCGCTCGAAACGGGCGCGGAACTCGCGGTCGTCGAGCAGATGGGCGTGGATCTGTTTGATGGCGACGAATCGGCCGTCCGGACCGGTCGCCAGGACCACCCGACCCATCCCGCCCGACCCGAGCACACCCTGCACCCGGTAACGACCGATCACCGGTGATTCGGTCGGCGACAACGGCTCGATCACTGCACTCCCCCAGCTCGGACCCGCCGACGCGGGTGAGCGCGCCATCGTCCGTCGGCGCGCTCGCTCGCCAGCAACCTAACATTTCGCCGATGTGTCAGCGACGTGCTCGCCGGGCCATGAAGTTCCGCCGGGGCACCGGAAGCGTGCCCCTGCACCGCCCGCTGCTGCACCTGGGCCAGACCTTCGCCACCGGGGAACACGTGTCGATGACCCGTGTGCGACAGCCCCTTGGCGGGCCGTGGTGTCAGCTGCGCGGATTCTCCGGCGGTGACGATGCGGCGCGGCTCGCCATGATCACCGCGATCAGGACGATCGCGCAGCTCAGGAGGGCCGAGGGCGCCAGGCGGCCGTCGGCGGTGTCGAGCAGGAGGGCGGCGACGAGTTGGCCTGCTACCGAGGTGAGGCCGAGGAGGAGGACGCCGATCATGCTGACGGTGATCGCGGCCAGGGCGATGAAGGCTACGCCGATCAGGCCGCCGAGATAGAGCCAGGGGGTGGTGGGGAATTGGGTGGGGAGGCCCTCGGTGAGGAGGGTGTAGGTGTCGAAGAGGCAGAGGGCGATCAGGCCGACGGTGAAGTTGACGAGGGTGGCGGGGAAGGGGCCGCCGACTGCGCCGACGCGGCCGTTGACCGCCTGCTGCCAGGCCAGGCCGATGCCCGCGAGGGCAGGTAGGGCGATGAGCAGGTAGTCGGGGACACCGGTGTCGGCGGGGGCGGGGGCGTCGCGGCCGCTCGCCGCGAGGACGACACCGATGATGCCGAGGCCGGCGGCCAGCACCCGCCACCAGGTGATCGGTGTCCGGCCGTTCGGTGCGAGACCTACCCGGTCGACGACGAGGCTGCTGAGGAGTTGGCCTGCGACGACGGCGACGGTGAAGGCGGTGACGCCGATGGCGGCGATGGTGAGGCCCTGGCTTGCGACGAAGAACGCACCGCACACGCCGCCCAGGAGGTACCAGGGGCGCAGGCTGCCGTCAGTCGTGGCGGTGCGGACCGAGCCGAGGCCCGATCGCAGGGTCGGGCTGACGGCGAAGGCGATCAGCAGGGCCAGCAGGCCGATTCCGAAACTGATCGTGGCGGCTGCGACACCGTCGCCGAGTTCCGCTCCGAGTGCCCCGTTGATCCGTCCCTGCACCGCGACACCGCCGCCGATGCTGAACCCGAAGATCGCTCCGAGACCGTTGCGCCCGACCACTCCGCCCTTTCCGCCGTCGTAGCTTTCGACACTACCGATGCGCGAACCCACCGCGGCTCGGTGGCGATCCGTACTCGACCGGGTTGCCAACGATCACTTCCGTCCCGGCAACCAACTCGGAGCGACCAGCCCGGCCGCCAACAACACCACTCCCAACCCGGCGATCGCCACCGACATCGAAACCCACTGTGTAGCAGCGGCAACAACACCGAAGACCGCCAACGCCACCACCTCCGACAGCAAGCCGACCACCGAGGTGACCGTTGCCCGGGCGCGCCCTTCGATCGCATCCTGCAGGCGCGCGCCGGCGACGACCTCGGCATTGAAGTCGATCCCGTACGCCACGGCGATCCCGAGGAATCCGATCCACAGCAGTCCGGCGCCGACAGCCAACGCACCGGCGATGAACAGGATTCCCGCGACGAACAGGGCGACTCCGACCAGCCGTGCGGGCGCGGACTCGGTGCGCCCCGCCAACAGCGAACCGGCCAGCGAACCCGCGACGGTCACGCCGACGAGCAAGGCGGAGATGGCGGGCGAGGCACCACCGGAAACAGCGAGCAGGCCGAAGTATTCGTCGAAAGCGGTGACGCCGTAGAGAAGTGCGCCGAGCAGCACACCGCGACGCACTCGTCGCACATGCATCGACTCGGCGATCCCGGTCCGCAGCATCGCCACATAGCGCTCGCGTGCCGGTCGATCCGCCTCGACAACGCCCGGTGGTGCGGTGACTCCGGGAGGCGGCGTCGGGTCGTCTTCCAGCGCATCGACTTCCGTGGCCGAAATGGCCACCGGTGCCCGCGGCAGTGCCAGCGCGGTGACGGTGTGGACGACACCGACGCCGACGCTCACCCAGCCGACCAGGCCGTACCCACCCCACGCGAAAAGCGGTGCGGCCGCGACGATCGCGATGAGAACAGTCGACTCCTGCGCTGCCCGACCCCAGCCCATGATGCGCGCGTACTGGGCGGTTTCCCCTCGCGCCACCAGGTCGTCGTAGATCAACGCCTCGAACGTGCCCGATTCCAGCGCACCGGCGATCCCCCACACGACGAATCCCACCGCGAACCCGGCGAACGAGGGAGCGACCATCCAGATCGTAAACCCGGCTGCCTGCAACACCGCGCTGAAAACGAGCAGACCGCGCCGCGACACCGTGTCCGCCCACGCACCGGAGGGCACCTCGAGCAGGAACGCCGTCACCGACCACAGCGCGAGCAGCAACGAGATCTGCGCGGTCCCGAGCCCGTGATCAGCGAAAAGCACACCGTAGAGCGCGTAGATGGGCAGCAGATCCCGCGAGCCCTTGAACAGCACCGCGCGAACCCCGAGCCCACGCACACTGCCCGGCGCACGACTCACCGCCGCCGCCAGGCGCCTACACAGCGAGAAAGGTCAACAGCCGTAGATGAGCATCCGCATGCGTCCATCGTTCGCCACCGCCAACCACCCGTCAAGCAGTTATTCGTAGTGATGACGGCACGACAAGATCCGGATCACACCGCCGTCGACCCGATAGACCAACCGATGTTCCTGCGTGATCCGGCGCGACCACCAGCCCGAAAGACTGTGCAGCAGTGGCTCCGGCTTGCCGATCCCATCGGCTTGACCATTGGTCGCGATGTCGTCCAACAGGCGGTTGATCTTGCGAGCGGCAGCACGGTCATTGGCGACTGTCCAGACATAGTCCGCCCAGGCTTCGGAGAAGAACTCCAGCTTCACGCGACACCGGCCGAGTCACCGGTTGCATCGCCATCCGGGACTTCGATGCGCGCCTGCGGAGCGAAGCCACCCGCCGCGAACTCTTCCAGCCCGCGTTGCAGGTGCCGCGCATTGGCGGGAGTGCCTAGTAGATGCGCGGTTTCCTTGAGCGCCTCGTACTCCCGTAGCGAAACGACGACGGCCGCGTCGTGCCCCGCGCGGGTGACGACGACCTCTTCGAGGTCGTCGGTGGCGGCGTCCAGCACACTCGCCAATGTCGCGCGGGCTTCGGTGTAGCTGATCTGCCTCATGAAGTCACTGTACAGGAATTCTGTACAGATCAGCCGAGGGGGATCCAGCCGTTGGCGGCGAGGGAATCGTCGTCGTCGGAGTGGGGGGCGTTGAGGTCGTTGATGAGGTCGGAGACCGGGTGGGAGTCGCTGTAGTGGTAGCCCTGGGCCAGGGCGAAGCCGAGTTCGGTGAGGACGGCGGCCTGGTATTCGGTTTCCACGCCCTCGGCGATCACCTGCAGGTCGAGGGACTTGCTGAGGGCGGCGATGACGCCGAGCAGGGGTGGGGCGGGGGAATCGGAGCGGATGGCGGCTACGAAGGACTGGTCGACCTTGAGGATGTCGCTGGGGATGGTGGCCAGGCGGCTCAGTGAGGAGTAGCCGGTGCCGAAGTCGTCGATGGCGATGCGCACGCCTCGGTCGCGCAGGGTGTGCAGGTTGGCGATGGCTGTCTGGGATTCGGCGGCCAGTTCGCTTTCGGTCACCTCGAGCACGAGTTGGTCGGCGGGCCAACCGGTGTCGTTGAGGATGGTGGCGACCCGTTCGGCGTAGTCGGTTTCGGCCAGTTCCAGGCCGGAGACGTTCACGTTCAGGGTCAGGTTCAGGGAGGCGAAGCTCTCCTGCAGGCGGGCGGCGTCGGCGCAGGCGCGGCGCAACACGAGTTCGTCCAGGTCGGAGATGAGGTCGTATTCCTCGGCGACCCGGATGAGGCCCTCGGTGGTGACCTCGGGCTGCGCGTTGGACGACCAGCGCAGCAACGCTTCGACACCGACGGCCTGACCGCCGTCCTCGGTGAGGCTGACGATCGGCTGGTAGTGCACGTCGAGGGCGCCGCTGTCGATGGCCTCGCGCAGCTCGACCGCGAGCGGCAACTGCCGCGACGATTCGAGCACCGTGCGGTTGCGCCCGGCCTGCTTGGCCCGGTACAGCCCCACATCGGCACGGCTGATCAGCAGCGACCCCGACTCGCCCGGCTGCCACGACGTGACACCGGCCGAACAGCCCATGGTCACCGCCGCCCGCAGCTGTTCGGTGAGCAGGATCGCGGCCTGCTCGGTGGTACCGGGCAGCAGCAGCGCGAAGACGTCGCCACCGAAGCGGGCGAGCACCTGGTCGGGGGCGAGCAGGTCGAGCCAGGTGTCGGCCACGCGCTGTAGAACGGCGTCGCCGGCGCGGTGACCGAGGTGGTCGTTGATCTTCTGGAAGCGGTCGAGGTCGACCAGCACCAGCGACAGGCCCTGCCCGCCGCGTCCGGCCGCGTCGATCGCCGGATTGAGCTGCTTTTCGAAACCGCGCCGGTTGAGCAGGCCGGTGAGTACGTCGATGTCGGCGTCGGACGCCATGCGGGTGAGGATGCCGACCACCACCCCGGCCCCGAAGGTGACCCCGGCCGGGATCAGGCCCGACCACCACGGCAGCCCGCGATCGGGCAGCACCCACAGGCACAGCACCATCGCGAGGCCGATGTGCGCGGCGGCCTGTGGCCAGGCGAAGAACAGTGCCGCGTCGCAGGCGATGAAGACATAGAACGACGCGAGCGTGATACCGCCGACCAGGTTCGGGAACGAATGCACCGCGATGGTGACCAGCACGGTCGCGGTCGCCAGGTAGAGGTGGTGCAGCGCGTGCGGCATGCGCGGACCCCAGGCCAGCAGCGTCAGACCGAGCAGCAGCGCGACCGCGGCGGCGGTGCCGACCAGCAGTCTGTTGCCGTCGTCGCCCGGCGCGATGGCAGTGATGGTCAGGCCGAGGACACCGCCGAGAACGTAGAACGCCCCCGTTGTCCTGGCCATGACTTTTGCCGTCGCCAACGCCGATGCCGCCCGCACCCGGGTTCGGGTATCGCCGCGCGCCCCGATTCCTCGCACGAGCACCAGCCTAGATGTTGTTCGGTTCCGATGTTTGCCACATCACACAAATGCCTGACCAGCAAACAGTGGAAAGCTCTACGGTGTCAAAACGTCGGTACCGACGAACGGCACCAGCGCCTCGGGCACCCGGACCGAACCGTCGGCCTGCTGGTGGTTCTCGAGGATCGCCACGATCCAGCGGGTGGTCGCGAGCGTGCCGTTCAAGGTAGCCGCGATCTGGGCTTTTCCGTTCTCGTCGCGGTAGCGGACCGAGAGCCTGCGCGCCTGGAAGGTCGTGCAGTTGGAGGTGGAGGTGAGCTCGCGGTAGGTCTGCTGGGTGGGCACCCACGCCTCGCAGTCGAACTTGCGCGCGGCCGAGCTGCCGAGGTCGCCCGCGGCCACGTCGATCACCCGGTAGGGCACGTCGATCGCGGCGAGCATCTCGCGTTCCCAGGCGAGCAGGCGCTGGTGCTCTTCGGCGGCCTGGTCGGGGGTGGTGTAGACGAACATCTCCACCTTGTCGAACTGGTGCACCCGGATGATGCCCCTGGTGTCCTTGCCGTAGCTGCCCGCCTCGCGACGGAAGCACGACGACCAGCCCGCGTACCGCTTCGGGCCCGCGCTCAGGTCGAGGATCTCGTCGGCGTGGAAGCCCGCCAGTGGCACCTCCGAGGTGCCGACCAGGTACAGGTCGTCGTCGGCGAGGTGGTAGACCTCGTCGGAGTGCTGACCCAGGAAGCCGGTACCGGCCATGATCTCCGGCCGGACGAGCACCGGCGGGATCATCATGGTGAAACCGTTGGCCACCGCCCGCTGCGCGGCCAGCTGCAGCAGACCGAGCTGCAGCAGCGCGCCGTGCCCGGTGAGGAAGTAGAACCGCGAACCCGACACCTTGGCGCCGCGCTCCATGTCCAGCAGCCCGAGCGACTCACCGAGCTCCAGGTGGTCCTTCGGCTCGAAGTCGAATTGCGGTGGGGTGCCCACGGTTTCGAGCACGACGTAGTCGTCCTCGCCGCCCGCCGGCGCGCCTTCCTGCACGACATTGGAGATGGCGCGATGCGCGGCGTCGAGATCGGCGTCGGCCGCGCTCTGGGCGTGCTCGGCCTCTTTGACCTTCGCCGACATGTCGGTGGCGGCGGCCAGCAGCGCGGGACGTTCTTCCTTGCTCGCCTTGCCGATCACCTTGCCCATGGCCTTGTGCTCGGCGCGCAGGGAGTCGGCGGTGGCGACGGCGGCGCGGCGAGCCGCGTCGGCTTCGAGCAGGGCGTCGACGAGCGCGGGGTCCTCACCGCGGGCCCGCTGCGAGGCACGGACGGCTTCCGGGTTCTCGCGCAGGAATCGGAGGTCGATCATGAGAAAACAGCCTAGTTGTTTACGCGATCCTCAGAATTTCGGCCTATGCCAACGTGCCCGGGCGGGGGCATAGTTGCGGGGTGAGTACCACTTTCGACACCGCCGTCATCGATACCGCGCTCGACGATCTCACCGAGGGGGCGAAAACCTGGGCCGCGACCGATCTGCGCCGCCGCCGCGAGCTGCTCGACGAGCTGCACGCGCTCACCGCCCGCGACGCCGAGTCGTGGGTGGCCGCGGCCAGGACCATCAAGAAACTCGACGCCGACAGCCCCCTGCTCGGTGAGGAGTGGATGTCGGGCCCGATGACGCTGCTGGCGGGCGCCAAGGCACTGAGCGAGTCGCTGGCGGCGCTCGAGCGTGGCGCCAGCCCGATCGACGGCGTCGACCTCGGTACCGCGCCCGGTGGCCGGGTGAGCGTGCCCGCGCTGCCACACGGCTTCTACGACTGGCTGCTGCTCAACGGGTTCAGCGCCGAGGTGTGGTTGCGTCCCGGTGTCGACGCGGCCACCGCGCGGCGCAAAGCCGGTCTGGCCCAGCGTGATCCGAAGCAGACCAACGGTGTCGGCGCGGTGCTCGGCGCGGGCAACATCATGTCCATCGCGCCGCTGGACACCCTCTACGAGCTCTACGCCAACAACCGGGTGGTCGCGCTCAAGCTCAACCCGATCACCGATCCGCTGCTGCCGGTGTTCCAGGCGGTGTTCGCGCCGTTCATCGAGCTCGGCGTGGTACGCATCCTCACCGGCGGCGCGCCCGAGGGCGGTTACCTGGTGAACCATCCGAAGGTCGACCACGTGCACATGACCGGCGGCGCGCCGACCCACGACGCGATCGTCTGGGGCGTCGGCGAGGACGCGCAGCGCCGCAAGCAGGCCGGGGAGCCCGCGCTGACCAAGCCGATCACCAGCGAACTCGGCGGCGTGGCGCCGTGCATCATCGTGCCGGGCAAGTGGAGCAAGGCCGACCTGAAGTTCCAGGCCGAGCACGTGGCGACGATGCGCCTGCACAACGGCGGCTACAACTGTGTGGCCGCGCAGACGGTCGTGCTCAGCGCCGATTGGGACCAGAAGGATCAGTTCCTCACCGAACTGCGCGCCGCCATCGACAACGCCCCCGTCCGCACCGCCTACTACCCCGGCAGCGACACCCGCGTCGAGGGCGCGCTGACCAGCTACCCCGACGCCGGGCGCGCCAACGGCCGCGTCCTCGTCGAGAACCTGCCGATGACCGGCACCCCACTGCTGCGCACCGAGTACTTCTCCCCCGTCCTCGGCGTGGTCGAACTGCCCGGCACGGGCGCGGAATTCCTCGACAAGGCGGTCGATTTCGCCAACGACGAGCTGATGGGCACCCTCGGCGCCAATCTGCTCGCGCATCCGGCGACCATCAGCGAACTCGGCGACGCCTTCGACACGGCCGTGGCGAACCTGCGCTACGGCACCGTCGCGATCAACTCGTGGACCGGTCTGGCGTTCCTGACGCCACGTGCGAGCTGGGGCGCTTTCCCCGGGCACACCATCGACGACATCCAGAGCGGCATCGGCGTCGTCCACAACGCCTTCCTGCTCGACGACGTCGAACGCACGGTGGTGCGCGGACCGTTCCGCCCGGCGCCCCGATCGCTGTTCGCGGGCGAATTCGCCACCACCCCGAAACCGCCGTGGTTCGTCGCCAACAAGACCGCCGCGGCCACCGGTCGCAAGCTCACCGGCTTCTACGGTGACGGCAAGCTGCGCAGACTGCCCGGCATCTTCGTCTCGGCCCTGCGCGGCTGAGCCCGCCCGCCGCGCCGATCGGCTCCCATACAATCGCCGTCGTGTCCGATCATCAGAGCGACCCGGCCGAGAAAACCGCTGAACGCGGCGCCGGTCCGCTGCATCTGTCGGCGACGAAACTGCGGTGGGGACTGCTGATCGGCGCGCTCGGCGCGGTGCTCGCGGCGCTGGTCACGATGACGGTGACCGGTTTCGAATCCGACAAGGTGGAGGCACACCAGCCCGGCGCCGCGCCCGTGGTCAGGGACAAGGAGTTCAGCAGCGCCAACGAGGGCGACTGCCTGACCTGGGGCAAGCCCGACCGCAGCGACCTGCTGAAGGTGAACTGCGCCGACCAGCACCTGTTCGAGGTGGCCGGTGTCGTCGACTTGAAGGCCTACCCGGGTCGCGAGTTCGGCGACGGCACCCGGCACCCGGACTCGTTGCGGATGACCGAGCTGCGCGACGAGCACTGCGTGCCCGCGGTGCAGCGCTACCTCGGTGGGCGGTTCGATCCGCGCGGCAAGTTCATGGTGAACGTGATGTCGCCGAGCCCGGCGGGCTGGCAGCACGGTGACCGCACGCTGCGCTGCGGTCTGCAGGTGGCCGCCACGTCGACCAGTCCGGCCTCGACCGGTTCGGCGACCCAGGGCGACCAGTCGAAGGTGCATGCCGTCGGCACCTGCCTCGGCATCAACCAGAACCTGCCGACCGATCCGGTGGACTGCGCGCAACCGCACGCGGTCGAGATCGTCGGCAACGTCGACCTGGGGAAGAATTTCACCGGTGGACCGCCCTCGGAGGCCGATCAGGACAAGTTCGTCGAGGCCGAATGCAATCGGTTGTCCACCGAGTACCTCGGCAGCCCCGACGCGATCCGCAACAAGACGCTCACGCTGTTCTTCGATTATCTGGAACCGACCAGTTGGCTCGCGGGCAGCCGCCAACTCGACTGCTGGCTCGGAAAGGGCGCCGACCGTGAGGGTTTCGCGCCGATCGTCGGTTCGGCGCGCGGGGAAATCCTGATCGACGGACAGGCTCCGGTTCCGCCGCCCAACACCGGCCGCTCCACACCGGCCCCGCTGCCGGGCGCCGCACCGCTGCCGCCGCAGCCACAACCGCGATGACCGAACGGATGTCGCCCGACCGGTTCGAGGAACTGGTCGGCGACGCGCTCGACCTCATCCCACCCGAGCTCACCGGGGCGATCGACAACGTCGTGGTGCTGGTGGAGGCGCGTAATGACGAGGAGCCCTCGCTGCTCGGTCTGTACCACGGCGTCGCCCTCACCGAACGCGACAGTTACTACGCGGGTTCGCTTCCCGATACCGTAACCATCTATCGGGAGGCTATTCTCGACATCTGTAGCAGTGACGACGAGGTGGTCGAGGAAGTCGCGATCACCGTGATCCACGAAATAGCACACTATTTCGGGATTGACGACGACCGGCTACATGAGCTGGGATGGGGCTAGCGAAGTTGGGTGGGGAAATCGATGGAACCGAACGACCCGCTCTCGCGTCCTATCACTCGTAGGGGGAATTCTCGTGGTTCCCGTTAGTCGCCACTAGAAGGAGTCGGGTCATGGTTGGACACGTTCTCGTCACACCGGAAATCATCCTCGCCGCGGCTGCCGAGCTGGATCTGCTGGCCGAGCGGCTCGCGGCAGCGGCCGCCCTTGCCGGGCCGACCACGCACGTGCTGCCTTCGGGCGCCGAAGAGGTCTCGCTGCTGGCGGCTGGACACTTCAACCGCGCCGCGGCTACACACGACGGCGCCATCGCCCAGGGCATTCTCGAGCTGCACCACGCGGCCGCAACCCTGCGCTCGCAGTTGGTCACCCACATCGGCGAGGACATTGCCGGCGCGGCAACGATCAACGCCGTCCAGGTGTAACCCGAACCCGCCGACGATCATTCATTCAGGGGAGAAACAAGTATGACCGCAGGGATCACCGGGGTCTTCTGGCTGCCGCGCATGGCCGAAGTCAACTCGACCACACTCAACGCGGGCGCGCATGCCGTCCCGATCTCGGCTGCCGCCACCTCCTGGGGCACCCTTGCTGCCGCCTGGGGCGACGCCGCCTTCACCGTCACCCGCGTGATCGCCGAGGTCGGCGTCGGTCTGCAGGGCCTCAACGGTCTGGCCGTGCTCGGCCGGCTCGCGCCGTTCCTGCACTGGACCGGGCAGCAGAGCGTGATGGCCGCGACCATGAGCGCCAAGGCCGCCGCCAACGCCACCGCCTACACGGTCGCCTCGATCGCCATGCCGAGCCTGCCCGAGATCGCCGCGACCAACGCGGCGGTCGCGGCTTCGGCCAACCCGCCCGGCGTCGTGTCGGGCGCGTTCGAGGTGGCCGAGGTCGCCCGGCACGCGATGGATATTCGCGCAGCGCTGGTGATGGAGACCTACGAGGCCGCCACTACTGCCACCGTCACCACCCCCGGTGAGTTCGCCATGCCGCCCGCCATCGCCAGCGGCGCCGGTTCGGCCGCCCAGGGCGAGTTCGGCGGCGGCGATCCGCTGCAGACCGCCGTGGCCGCCGCGCAGGCCTTCGTGTCCAACCCCGGCGTCGTCAGCGCGGCCACCCAGGCCGCGAACGTCGCGGGCAGCGTCGTGTCCGGTGGTGTCGGTACGGTCGGCAACATCGGTGCCACCGCGCTGTCGGCGGCCACCTCGACCGTTCCCGCCGCCGCCGGTGTCGCGCCCGCGATGGCCGCCGGAGCCGGAGCCGCCGCCATGGGTGGAATGTCCACCGCGTCGGCGAGCCTCGGTGGGGTGTCGCTCGGTGGCAACGGGCTGAAGCTGCCCGAAGGCTGGGGTGCCCCGTCGTCGAGCGCTCCCGCGGCCGCGCCGGTCGGCGAGACCGTTGTCACCCGCTCGGAGGCCGCGCCCGTGCGTAACTCCCAACCGGCCGCGAACCCGCTGCTCGGCAACCGCGCCAAGGGCGAGGACGACGAGGAACACGACGCGAACGACTACGGGCGCTCCGACGAGGCGTTCACCGATGGCCGCTATGTCGCCGAGGGAGTGATCGGCGCCGATCTCACCGGATCGGCCAAGTGACGGTGCTCGGCGGGGGCGGCGGCGGATCGCTGCTCGAGGCGGTGGTGCTCTCGCTCGACGAGATGCAGTTCCTGCTCGAGCAGCTGCAGTTCGACGAGATGCCCGTGGTGCTCGACGCCATGGGCCGCTACGACCATGTCTCGGCGCACGACGCGGCCATGGAGGCAGCCGAAAAGCTGCTCACCGAACGGGAATTGCTGTTCGGTGACGTGGTGGTACCCGAACTCGCCGAGCGCTTGCGGGTGCTCTACCGGCCGCAGTGGATCATCGCGCTGCGGTGGGTGGTCGCCGGCCAGGTGAACCGGTTCTGTCTGGCGCAGGGCGACGACCGCGCGGTCGTCGCCCTGCGCGGGCCGGACTCGTATGTCATCGACGACGCGGGTCTCGACCTGCCCGGCGCGGTGCTGCAAGCCCTCGGCACCACCGAGGCACTCGAGCTGTACGGCATGAACGCGCCGACCGAGCAACTCGCTCCGATCTTCGGCGACACCGGCGATGCCGCCGCAACCGCCGCGCGGCTCAGCGAGGTGGGCAAGCCGGCCACCGACGCGAAAACTCTCGCCTCCGCGCTGGTCGAAATCCACTCCTACGCCGAGATCGTCGGCGTGGCCTACGGCGACGGCACCCGCGACGTGCAGGACAACCACATCGCCGTGTTCAACACGCGCGCAGGACGTTTCATCATCACCGCCAGCGTCGCCGACGACGGCGTGAAGTGGTCGTCCATCGCCACCGGAACCAACGCCCGCCTCCGCACAGCGGTAGCCGACCTCATCGAATCCCTCCCGATCCGAGAGGAATTCAAGGCCACCGTCCAGGGCGCTTAACCCATCGGGTCGTCCGGGGTGGGGTCGGCCTTCACGGTGAACGGTGGGGTGAATCGGCCCCAGCGCAGGCATTCCCAGCCGCCGTCCTCGGTGGGGAGCAGCTCGATCGTCTCGGTGTTGTCGAGGTGGTTGTTGGTGGTGAACGGCGGTGCGACGCCTGCCAGTTCCTTGCCGACCAAACGCATCGCGGCGCCGTGGTTCACGACAACCACGTCGCCGTCCTCGTCGCCCTCCAGGTACTGCGCGCGGAGCTGGGCCAGGACCGGGAGGATGCGGTCGAGCACCTCACGGCCGGATTCGCCGCCGGGGGTTCGCGTGTCGAGTTCGCCGTGGTGCCAGCCGCGGTAGATCCGCTGGAACAGTTCGTGGGAGTCGCGGTCGGAGCGGCCGTGGAGTTCGCCGACCTGCACTTCGTAGAGGTCGGGCAGGACCTGGGCGGTGGTGCCCGTGGCGGCCTCGATGTAGCCCGCGGTCTGGCGGGCGCGCAGCGCCTCCGAGGCCACCAGCACCCGGGGCGGGCGGATCAGCGTGTCGCCGAATGCTTTCGCCTGTGCCACACCGCGTTCGGTGAGTGGCAGGCCGGGGACCCGAGTGTCGAGGATGCGGGCCACATTTCCCTCGGTCTCGCCGTGGCGGACCAGGATCAGCTTCGCGCGGTTTGTCATAGGTCCGCGACCCCCTTTCGCAATTGCGTCAACCATTCCGCGGCGGGTTCGTCCGACGGTGGCGGGGTGCCGACCGCCGAACAGGCGGGCCACGAGCCGAGGAAACGGATTCGGGCGGTGCGGTGCAGCGCCTTCAAGGTCTCGGCGACGGCCGGGTCGTCGATATGGCCGACGCAGTCGAGGTAGAACCGGTAGGTGCCCATGCCGGTGCGGGTGGGCCGGGATTCGATGCGGGTGAGATCGACACCGCGCGTGGCGAATTCGGCGAAGGCCCGCATGAGTGAGCCCGGTTCGTTGGGCAGTTCGAGGACGACGGAGGTGCGGTCGGCACCGGTCGCCTGCGGGGCGACACCGGGCAGGCGCACCAGCACGAAACGGGTGATGGCCTGCTCGTGGTCGGCCACACCTTGCGCGAGGGCGACGAGGCCGAGCCGTTCACCGGCGAGGGCGGTGGAGACGGCCGCGTCGGCGGTGCCCGCGACCACGTCCTCGGCGGCGGCGGCGTTGGAGGCCGAGATGAACGGTGTCGCCTCGGGCATGTTCCTGGCCACCCACTCACGCACCTGCGCGGCCGCCACCGGATAGGCCGCGAGGGTGCGCACGTCGGCGAGGGCGGTGCCGGGCCGGGCGAGGATCGTGAAGGTGACCTCGAGTTCGGTCTCGGCGACGATCTGCAGGCGCGGACCGACAGCCAGCGAGTCGAGGGTGGCGGGGATGGAGCCTTCGACCGAGCTTTCGATCGGGACGACGGCGCCCGTCACCGCACCGGAGCGGATCAGGTCGAGTGCCGCGCCCTGACTGGGCGCGGCGATGCGCTCGACGGGTTCGTCGAACGCCCCCGATTTCTCGAACTGCACCAGCGCCATCTCGGTGAAGGTTCCGGATGGCCCGAAATACGCGATACGCGGCACACAGAAAGATTAGCTGGACCGGCGGTCGGCGCGCCCCGCGTCAGGATTCGAGGACCGACACCGCCGCGCGAACCGACTGCTCATCGCCGGTTTCGATGGCGAGCAGCACGGTTCGGGTCGCCTCGATAGCGGCGGGTTTCAGTGCGGTGAGGAAGGGGAGATCGGGTGCGGCGAGGGCGGTGGGGATGTCCTCGCCGCAGAGCGCGGCGACCGTGCCCGCGATGACGGCGAGCGCGCGGGGGCCGCTCTCGGTGCGGGCGACGAAGCCGCCGTCGGCGTGGGCCACCTCGACCAGGGCGGCGGCCAGTTCCGGGTCGGGGATGTCGACGTCGACGACGCGCGTGCCGTCGGGTGTGCTGCCGAGCGGGCGGATCAAACCCGCGACGAGGCTGCGGCGCGGGGCCGACAGGCTCACCAGCACAGGTTCGCCGGGAGAGGTGGTGTCGTCGTGCGCCATCCGACCACGGTAGAGGCACGCTTTCGGCGTGTCGGCGGCGGACCTCTTGCGCGAACCCGCCGCGTAACTTAGCTTAGGGTTACCTTATTCAACGTCGCGGAGGTTGACATGTCGAGCCCCACCACGATTCTCGCGCCCACCACTGCCGAGCGCGTGCGCAGTGCGTGTCTGCGCGCGGAGACCGCGGTGCTCGCACTGCCCGGCATCGACCCCGTGCCGACCACCCTGCATCACCTGCGCCGCTGCGGTGACGCGGTGATCGCCGTTCCCGCCGACTCGCTCGCCGCCGCCCTCGCCGCCACCGCCAACGAGACCTCCGCGGTGCTCGAACTCACCGACCACGCACCCCTGCCGCTGCGCGAGCCCGTGCGCGCGCTGGTGTGGTTGCGCGGCTGGGTGCGTCAGGTGCCGCCGCACGCCCAGCGCGCGCTCGCCGTCGAAATCGCCAAGGACTTCCCGCATCCCGGCCTGCTCGACGTAGGCCACGGCGCGACTCTGCTTCGGGTGGTGGTGAACTCGGCGGTGCTCGCCGACACCTCCGGCGCCGAATCCGTCGACCACGCCGACCTGCGGGCGGCCACCGCCGACCCGTTCTGCGAGATGGAAGGTGCCTGGCTGGCCCACATGGCCGAGGACCACGCCGACCTCATCGCCCAACTCGCGCGCCACCTGCCCGCCCGCCTGCAGGGCGGCCGGGTCCACCCGCTGTCGATCGACCGCTACGGCATGACACTGCGCGTGGAGAGCATCGACGCCGATCACGATGTGCGCCTGCCCTTCTCGGTCCCCGCCGACGACGTCGAGTCGCTCAGCAAGGCCGTCCGCCTCCTCGCCGGCTGCCCCTTCCTGAACGGCCTGCGCCGCAGATAACCATCCGGACATCAAGGCTGAACGGCAGCAGGACGACATTCCCTGCCTACACTGCGCGGCATGCGCGTGGAACCTCCCGAGACCCAGCTGAGCGAACGCGAGCGGTTCGGGATCCGGGTCGAGATCGGCGTCGTACTGCTGGTGACATTCGGGCTCAGCGGGATCAGTGCGGGGCTTTCACTACTCGATTCCGCGCTGTCGCCGGGTGGGGTCGGCGGGCGGACGGTCGCGCTGAACGCGTCGCGCTCGAACAATTCGGTCATCGACCTGTTGTTCCAACTCGTCGGCATCACGCGGCTGTTGGCGTGGGCCGCGCTCGGCCTCTACCTGTTGTGGCGCAGCGGAATCGGGCCGCGCCTGGTCGGGTTGGCGCGGTTCGGCCGCACCGACGCGATCGCCGGTGTGGTGCTCGCGGCGGTGATCGGGATACCGGGGCTCGGCCTGTATCTGCTCGCCCATGCGCTCGGGGTGAGCGTGACCATCGTGCCGAACTCGATCGACGAACACTGGTGGCGGCTGCCGGTACTCATCGCGTCGGCCTGTGCGAATTCGGTCGCCGAGGAGGTGATCGTTGTCGCCTACCTCATCAGCAGGCTGCGCAAACTCGGTTGGTCGGAGAACGGTTCGCTGCTCGCCTCGGCGCTGCTGCGTGGTAGTTATCACCTGTACCAGGGCCTCGGGGGTGGGCTGGGCAATATCGTGATGGGTCTCGTCTTCGGCCGATACTGGCAGCGGACGAACCGGCTGTGGCCGCTGATCCTCGCGCACGCCCTCATCGATGCCGTCGCCTATCTCGGCTACAACGTGCTGCGCGGACGCGTCGGTTGGCTACCGTGACGGCGTGTCACCGCGCGGCGCGCTAACGGTCGGGTCGACCATGGGTATGCAGTAGTGACCGCGCACGCAAACCCAGCCCGCGCACCCCACGATCAGTAGAGTTCGACAGTGATGAACGGCGACAACCCACGCGATGATCCACGCAGGCGCCGGGTGCCGCCGCCGACCGGCCGCCCCGGCCCGCCGCCCGATGCCCGGCGACCTCCGCCCGTCCCGGGCCGGCCCGCGCCCGACGCACGGCGTCCCCCGCCCGTTCCCGGCCGCCCCGCACCCGACGCACGACGCCCTGTGCCGCCTCCGCCCGGCGCGGGCCGACCCGGCTACCCGGCACCCGACGGCCCGACCGTCCGCCACACCCCGCACGATCGTCGCCCCGCCTCGCACATCGAACCCACCCAGGTCCTGCACCGCGACGGCCGCGACAACCAACCCCTCGCGTACTCACAGGCCTCTCAGCCCCCACAGGCGCCCCCGGCTCCGCGCGAGACGAAGCCGCGCAGACGCGAACCGGTGCAGCACGCCCCGACGCAGCGACCGGTCCCCCATCACGACGCGGTCCCGCCACGCAGACGCACCCCGCCGCCCGTGGTCGGGGGTCGCGCACCACGTCCACCGCGTCCCCGCCGCAGGCGCCACCCGTTCCGCTGGTTCACGGTGGTGGTCGTCGCGCTGATCGTTGGCATGATCGCCGGTGTCATCTACCTGGACAACTCGCTGACCCGCATCCCCGCGCTCGCTTCCTACAGCGACCGGGTGGGCGACACCCCCGGCACGAACTGGCTGCTCGTCGGTTCCGACGGGCGCGGTGACCTGTCCGAGGACCAGGAAGCCGAACTGGCCACCGGTGGTGACACCGGGCCCGAACGCACCGACACGATCATGCTGGTGCACATCCCGTCGTCCGGCCCGACCACCATGGTCAGCCTGCCGCGCGACTCGTATGTGAGCATCCCCGGCCACGGCAAGGACAAGCTCAACGCCTCCTTCGCGCTCGGTGGCGCACCCCTGCTCGTACAGACCGTCGAGGTGGCCACCGGCGTGCGCATCGACCATTACGCCCAGATCGGTTTCGGTGGTTTCGCCAGTGTCGTCGACGCGCTCGGCGGTATCGAAATGTGTTTGGACCAGCCGATCGTCGACCCGCTGGCCGGTCTGGACCTGCCCGCGGGCTGTCAGGAACTCAGCGGCCCGCAGGCACTGGGTTTCGTGCGCACCCGCGCGACCCCGAACGCCGATGTGGACCGGATGAATCATCAGCGCATGTTCATGTCGGCGCTGCTGAAGAAGGCGACGAGCATGGGCACGCTCGCCAATCCGTTCGCGCTGTGGCCGATGGCGACGGGCGTGGCAGGCTCGCTGAAGGTCGACGACGGTGACCACATCTGGAACCTCGCGGCCCTCGGCTGGGCGATGCGCGGCGACACCGTGACGACCAGCGTGCCGATCGGCGGCTTCACCGATACCGATGTGGGCAATGTGCTGCTCTGGGACAAGGCCAAGGCGCCCGGCTTCTTCGACGCGCTCGCCAAGGATCAGCAGATTCCGGAGGATCTGCTCACCCGGTAACGTCGACTCATGGCCGACTTCACCGAACTCCTGCGTGACCAGATCCGCCACGGACTCACCGCGGCCCAGCAGTACCTGGCCGCCGCCGTCTACTTCGACGCGCAGCGACTCCCCCAGCTCGCCGGACAGACCTACTCACATTCCTCGCGACATCGCGCGCACGCGCTGCGCATGGTGCAGTATCTGCTCGACCGCGATGTCGCCGTGCGCGTCGGCGGGCTCGACGAGGTGCGCCCCGATTTCGATTCCCCGCGCGACGCGATCGCCTTCCTGCTCGCCCGTGAGGAGACGATCACCACCCAGATCAGTACGCTCGCGGCCACCGCCCGCGCGGCGAACGATTATCTGGGCGAACAATTCACCCAGTGGTTCCTGAAGGAGCAGGTCGACGAGATGTCGGCGCTCACCACGCTGCTCAAGGTGCTCGACCGCGACGGGAATTTGTTCGATGTGGAAGAATTCGTCCGGCGCGAACTCGCCGGAGCTGCGAAAACAGCCACAAGGATGCCGAAAATGGCGGGTGAGGGGCACATCTAGTTAGGAAATACTTGGTTAGGGAATACTGTCCTCAATAAGGCTGCACTTGGATGACAAGCCCTCTGACCAGCGCTAATGTTGCCGACATGTCGAGCAATCCGGAAACCCCGCGCAGCAAATTCCACAGCCTGCTCCAAGACCAGATCCGGCATGAGTTCAACGCCGAGCACCAGTACATCGCCATCGCGGTGTGGTTCGACAATGCCGATCTGCCACAGCTGGCCAAGCGCTTCTACGCGCAGTCCGTGGAAGAACGCAATCACGCGATGATGATCGTGCAGTATTTCCTCGACCGCGATATCAGCGTCGAAATCGCGGGTGTCGATGCGGCGAAGTCGCATTTCGACAACCCCCGCGAGCCGATCGCGCTGGCGCTGTCGCAGGAGAAGACTGTCACCGACCAGATCATCCAGCTCGCGAGCACCGCCCGCGAAGAGGGCGACTACCTCGGCGAGCAGTTCATGCAGTGGTTCCTCAAGGAGCAGGTCGAGGAAGTCGCCGCGATGAACACGCTGCTCAATATCGCCGATCGGGCCGGGTCGAACATGTTCGATCTGGAGAACTTCATCGCGCGTGAGATGAGCACTCCGTCGGATGCGTCCGGGGCGCCGTCCGCCGCGGGCGGCAGCCTGTAGGTCCAACAGCGAACGGCTTCGGCTCGCGGGCAGCGAGCCGAAGCCGTTTCGTGTGTCACCAGCCGGAGCCGGAACCGCCCGAGCCGGTGTTGGCGAGGATGGTGCCGATCACCATCTGTGCGAGACCGGCAACAGAGCCGAGAAATTCCATGATGTCCTCCGACTTTCACTGACGCCGAGCGTCGGCGTTGGGGTCAACCTAACCGACCGAACAGTGTGAAAGTGGAATGTTTCATTAATTTCATCCGCACGGAAATGTTCAGCGCAGGGTGACCTGACGCGAACGCAGACCGTCGCGCGAACGCCGTTCCTCGCTCGTCATCGGGGCGTCCGAGGCCAGCGCCTCGGCCAGGCGCGCGCCGAATTCGCGTGCGGGCGCCTCCCATTCGGTGGGGTGGTGCTCCGGATCGAGATCGAAAACCGGAACCAGCACACCGTGGGTGCGGAAGGAACCGGCGAACCGCGAACCCTCGCCCATGTGCAGGCCGCCGCCCGCGTGCACCCGCGCCAGCGCGAGCATCAGGGCGTCCTCGTCTTCCGGACGCACCCAGCGCACGTGCGCCTTCTCGCCCGCGTCGACCCACCACGCCGCGCCGACACCGTCGGCACCCAGATCCAGGCGGGCCGAAGGCATGATCGCCTGCTTGGCCTGCTCGATGGTCGCCGCCACCTGCGGGTCGGGGGTCACGCCCTCGGGCACCCACCAGTCGAAGTCCTGGTGCACGGTGAGCTCCAGGTCGGCGCCGGGATCGATGACGTCCGCCAGGCGCGGCCCGCCCTCGACGGCCTCCGGGGCCGTGAGCGACTCGCCCGGTTCGGCCGACTGCGTCCACAGGATCGCGGCGGCGATATCGGCCGACGGATCGGCGCCACGGAACTGCATCTGCGTGCCGACGAAACCGACCGGCTCGTCACCGGCGCGCACCAGGGCGGCGACCGCGCCGGGCAGCACCGTCGCCAGGGTGACCTCGCGCTGCGCGGCCACACCGGGCGCGAGCTTCAAGGTCGCGGTCGCCGACGGCACGAACTCCCGCAGCGCCACCAGATCACATTCGGCAGCAAGACCTTCGAACGGTCGCGTCACGACCGCCGATGCCTGCTCCTGCGCCGCACGCCGCTCGGCGAGACGCTGAGCCCGATTACTGTCGGGCTTAGGACTGTTCCGCTTGCTTTTACCCACGGCACGGAGTTTATGGCCGCCGATCACGTCGCGGCCCCGCGCCCCCGTTCTCGGCGCGCCTGGCGACTCTGGACTGACCGGAGGGTGCGACGAAGGAGTGCCCGGAGGGAGGGAAGAGGCGGAGTCAAGCGCCGAGAACCGCG
>NZ_JBPXLK010000008.1:0-268472 GCF_051843015.1 Nocardia sp. JW2 | reverse complement strand
GCCGAAGAGTGCAACCACACGATGATGTTCCAGGAGATGATCAACCGCATCGGCTACCGCGATGTGATCGGCATGGGTCCGATCGACCGCAAGCTGACGATGGTCATCTGGCCGGCGGTGAAGTATTTCCCCGAGTTGTTCTTCACCCTGGTGCTCGGTGGTGAGGAGCCGATCGATCACCTGCAGAAGTCGTTGCTGCGCGGCGGTTTCGATCTGCATCCGATGGTGCACCGGGTGATGCAGATCCATGTCGCGGAGGAAGCCCGCCACATCTCCTTCGCGCACGAGTACCTGCGCAAGAACGTGCCGGCGATGCACCCGGCCACCCGGTCGCTGCTGTCGGTGCTGTTCCCCGTCGTGATGCGGGTGATGCTGTCGATGATCGCCACCCCGCCGAAGGAATTCGTGGACAAGTTCCACGTTCCGCGCGAGGTGATGCGCGAGGCGTACTGGGGTAGCCCCGAATCCCGGCACACCAAGCGTGACGTGTTCACCGACGTGCGCGCGCTGGCCACCGACATCGGCCTGATGAACCCCGTCGCCAAGCTGGTGTGGCGGGCGCTGGGCATCGACGGCCCCGTCTCGCGCTACCGCAGCGAACCGGCCCGCCGGGTCACTGCGTGATCCCGGAGAGCTGGGCGGCTCCCACCGAGGTGCTGCTGCCCGACGCCGATCCGTTCTATGTGCCACGCGACGGATTCGAGAGGACGGCGCCGGGCACGCTGTTGCGCTGGCGCCCGGTGGAATTGGCGGCGTTCGGGCTGATTCCCCTGCGGGCCCGGGCCTGGCAGCTGCTGTATCGCAGCAACGATCTCAACGGCGTACCCGAGGCCGCCGTCACCACGGTGATCGCCCCGGCCGACGGTGTCGCCGAGGGTGCGCCACTCGTCTCGTTCCAGTGTGCGATCGACGCCATCGCGCCGCGCGCTTTCCCGTCCTACTCGCTGCGCCGCGGCTCCCGGGCGATCGGCACCTGTGCCCACATCGAACTGCTGCTCTTCGCCGACGCGTTGTCCAGGGGCTGGGCGGTATCGGTGCCCGATCACGAGGGCATGCTCGGCGCCTGGGGTGCGCCACGCGAACCGGGCTACCGCGCCCTCGACGGCATTCGCGCGGCACTCGCCTTCGAACCGGGCGGCCTCGCGCCCGACGCCCAGGTGGGCTTGTGGGGCTACTCGGGAGGCGGCCTCGCCTCGGCGTGGGCCGCCGAGATGGCGCCGACCTACGCGCCCGAACTCGATATCGCCGGCGCGGTACTCGGCTCACCGGTCGGTGACCTCGTCTCCACCTTCCACCGGCTCAACGGCGGCCTGCACGCGGGCTTGCCGACCCTGGTGGTCGCGGCGCTGCGCCGGGTGTATCCGGCGTTCGCCGAACTGGTCGACACCCATTTCTCCGCCGAGGGCCGCGCGGTGCTCGACAAGGCGGCGGAGTCGACCACGGTGGGTGCGGTGCTGCGGCTGGCCAGGTACAGCGTCGACCGGCACTCCGGTGCGCCGATGACCGAACTGCTGGCCCTCGAGGCGATGCTCGAGATGTTCGCCGACCTCACTCTCGGCGACCGGGCCCCGGCGGCACCGCTGCTGGTGACCCAAGCGGTGCACGACCAGATCATCGCGGTCGACGACATCGACGCGCTCGTGCGGCGCTACCGAGCCAACGGCGCGCACGTGACCTACCTGCGCGACCGGCTCAGCGAGCACCTGAGCCTGCTGGCCGGCTCGGCCCCGCTGAGCCTGAACTGGCTGGCCGACCGCTTCGCCGGTCTTCCGGTGACACCCTCGCAGACCAGGACCGTGCTCAGTGTCCTCGGTCTGCCCGCGGGTCGCCACGGTCTCGCCGAGCTGGCCAGGGCTGTGGTGCGAGTCCTGTTCGCGCGCCCGATCACCAAGTCGGTGACCGGTCGCGAGCTCGCGAACCCGGCGAAGCGGGACCAGCGCGCCGCCTGACCGAACCCTCAACTTACTCACTGGTAAGATACTCGCCCGTAGGGACTGCCGACGGCAGCCGGTGAGATAAGGGGTTATCGGTGGGGATTGTGACCGATGTACCGCGCGCGGTACGGAATGTGTGGGCCGTCTCGTTCGGCGGTGGGCTCGAATCCGGCGAGCCCACCCCGTCGACGACGGTGTACGAGCGACCGCACCGCCATCTGAAGCGATACGAGGCCACCGGCCACGCCGGGGGAAATCCGGTGCTGCTGGTGCCGCCGCTGGCGGTGACTCCGGCGTGCTTCGATCTGCGTCCCGGTCAGAGCCTGGTCCGCCACCTGATCGAGCAGGGGCGACAGCCGTACGTGATCGATTACGGCCAATTCGGTTACGCCGACCGGAATCTCGGCCTCGAGGACTGGATCGACGACATCCTGCCCGAGGCCGTCGCACGGGTCGCCGCCGAACACGACCGGCCGGTCGACCTCATCGGCTGGTCGCTGGGCGGAGTCTTCTCGCTGCTCACCGCCGCCGCCAACGCCGGCCTGCCGATCGCCTCCATCACCGCGCTCGCGGCCCCCATCGACCAGCGCCGCACCCCGCTGCTGGCGCCGATGCGCCTGGCCGCCAAGATCACCGGCGGCAAGGAGATGGCCCTGGCCACCCGGATCATGGGTGGTATCCCGCAGGAATTCGTGCGTCTCGGCTTCCGGTTGCAGGCACTGGACCGCGAGATCACCAAGCCCGCCTACCTGATCCGCAACGCGCTCGACACCGAGGCGCTGGCCCGGCTCGAGGCGACCGAGCGGTTCATGGCATCGATGCCCGGTTACCCCGGACGTTCCTACTGGCAGATCCACCGCAGCCTGGTGCTGCGCAACGAACTCGCCGAAGGCTACATCCGGCTGCGCTCGGATCTGGTGATCGAACTGGCCAAGGTCACCTGCCCCGTGCTGCTGCTCGGCAGCCGCGGCGACGCGGTGGTGCCGGCCTCCTCGGTGCGCCGCGGTCTGGACGTGCTGCCGAACGCCGAGGTGGAATTCGTCGAGGTGCGCGGCGGTCACCTGGGATTGCTCGCCAGTGCGACCGCCGCGCAGATCACCTGGCCGGCGATCGACGAGTTCCTCAGCCGCTGACCACCTGCGCCGAACCGTGTGCGGTGCGCAGTGCGTGCTTGACCACCTTGCCGCCCGCATTGCGCGGCAGCTCCTCGAGCACCACCAGGGCCTTGGGGTGCTTGTAGCGCGCCAGGTGGGTGTCGAGGTGCTCGGCGAGGTCGGTGAGGGTGATGTCGGCGCCGTCCTCGGTGACCACGATCGCGACGGGCACCTCGCCCCACTTGTCGTCGGCCCGGCCGATCACCGCCGCCTCCCGGATGCGGGGATGGGCGAACAGCACGTTCTCCACCTCGGCGCAGTAGATGTTCTCGCCGCCGGAGATGATCATGTCCTTCTTGCGGTCGACGACGTAGACGAAGCCTTCCTCGTCGCGGCGCACCAGATCGCCCGAGTGGAACCAGCCGCCGGCGAACGCGTCGGCGGTGGCACGCGGGTTGTTCCAGTACTCGCGCATCAAGGTCGGTCCGCGATAGACGATTTCGCCCACCTCGCCGGGGCCGACATCGTTCATCTCGTCGTCGACGATGCGGGTGGCGATGGTCGGGATCGGCTTGCCGACCGAACCGAGTTTGCGGATCGCGTCCTCGCCGTCGAGCACGCAGGTGATCGGTGACATCTCCGTCTGCCCGAACACCGCCACATTCAATGCGTTCGGGAAGGTCTCGGCCATCGCGCGCAGCACGGTGTCGGAGGCGGGGGCGGCGCCCCAGCTGATCACGCGCAAACGCAGATCCCGCTGCGCCACGGTGGGATCGGCGCACACGATCTGCCACTGGGCGGGCACGAGGAACACCGAGGTGGCCCGTTCGCGCTCCCAGGCGTCGAGCACCTCGGTGGCGTCGAAGGCCTTGAGCGGGTGGATCACGGTGAGCGCGCCGAGCACGAAACACGCGGCGACACTGCCCAATCCGGCGATGTGGAACAGCGGTGAGGCGCAGAAGGCGATGTCGTCGGCGCGGTACTGCATGGCCCGGATACAGGTGAGGGCCTGGGAGTTCATGTTCAGGTGGGTGAGCACCGCGCCCTTGGGATTACCGGTGGTGCCCGAGGTGTACATGATCAGCGCGGCACTGTCTTCGGGGACATCGAGCGGCTCGTGCGGTTCGCCCTGCTCGGCCAGCAGGTCGTCGTAGCCAAGGACGCCGTCACCGGTGGTGCCGCCGACCACGATCCGGGTGGCCAGCGCGTCGGTCTGCGCGGCGACGGCGCCGACCAGCGGGGCGAGCACCGTGTCGGTGATGATCGCGCGCGCACCGCTGTCGGTGACCTGGTAGACGATCTCGGGCGGGGTGAGCCGGAAGTTCACCGGCACCGCGATGGCGCCGAGGGTGTTGATCGCGAACACCGATTCGATGTATTCGGTGTTGTTGAGCATCAGGATCATCACCCGGTCGCCCTCGCCGACCCCTCGGCGCGCGAGCGCGTCGGCCAGGCGTTGCACCCGGTTGTGCAGTTCGCCCCAGGTGGTCGTCTTACCGAGGAACCGCAGCGCGGGCGAATCGGGAATGGTGGTGGCGTGGATCGCGATCTGGTTCATCCAGTGATTGCGTCGCGAGCGCATCGGTTCGGTAGCGGTTGACATCTCGTCTCCTGCGGAACGCCGGACTCAGGCCGGATCGGTGATGGGGTGGACGGCGCCGTCGAATCGTGGCGCCCGGCGGGTGAGCATCGCGGTCATTCCCTCGAGGAAATCGGCGGAGGTGAGCAGTTCGGACTGGCCGGTCTTTTCCCTGGCCAGGGCGGCATCAAGCCCGGCGAGGGTGGCCGCGTTGAGCGCGGCCTTGGTCAGTTGCAGCGCCCGGCGCGGTCCCGCCGCGAGCTTGGCGGCCACGGTTTCGACGTGTGCGCCGAGCTCTTCCGACGGAATCGCGCGGGTGATGAGGCCCGCTGTGGCGGCCTCGGTCGCGGGCAACCGGGCGCCGAGCAGGGCCAATTCGGCGGCGCGGGCGCGGCCCATGGACGCCGCGACCACGGCCGTCGCGCCGCCGTCGGGCATCAGCCCGATGGAGGTGAACGGCAGCAGCAGGTAGGCGTTCTCGGCGGCGTAGATGAGGTCTGCGGCCAAGGCGATGGATGTGCCGACACCGGCGGCGGGGCCGTTGACCTGCGCGATCACCGGCAGCGGCGAATCGACGATGGCCCGGATCAGGTCGTTGGCCCGATCCATCACCACCTCCGGGGACGCCTCGTTGCCGCCCGCCGCGCTGGCCGCGGCAAGATCGGCACCGGTGCAGAAGGCCGCCCCCGCGCCCGTCAGCACGATGACCCGCACCGACGGCGTCGTCGCGGCCGCGGTGACCAGGTCGCACAGCTCGGTCATGGTCGCCAGGTCGATGGCGTTCATCCGCGCCTGGCGGTCGATCGTGATCCGCAGGACGCCGTGTTCCTCGGTGCTGAGAACGCTCGCGCTCATCGGGCCACCGCCTCGACGATCGAGCCGGCCAGGCGGTCCGCGATCAGTTGCTCGGCTTCGCGCACCATGCGGTCGATCAGGTCGGCGCAGGTGGGGATGTCGTGGATGAGGCCCTGGCACTGGCCGACGCTCCAGATGCCCGCGTCGAGGTCGCCCTCCTCGTAGACCTTGCGCCCGCGGGCACCGGCGACCAGGTCACGCACATCGGCGAAAGTGCCGCCACCACGCTCGATCTCGACCACCTGGCGGCTGACGGCGTTGTCGGCCACCCGGGCGGTGTTGTGCATGGTGCGGAAGATCAGCTTCGTGTCGAGCTCGGTGTTGGCCACGATCTTCTCCTTCACGGCGTGCGCGATCGGTGACTCCACGGTGCACAGGAACCTCGTGCCCATGTTCACCCCGTCGGCGCCGAGCGCCATGGCCGCGACCAGGCCGCGCGCGTCGGCGATCCCGCCGGAGGCGATCATCGGGATCTCGAGCTCACGCGCCGCGGCCGGGATGAGGACCAGGCCGGGGGTGTCGTTCTCGCCGGGGTGCCCGGCGCATTCGAAGCCGTCGATGCTCACACCGTCGACACCGACCTGCTGCGCCTTGAGGGCGTGCTTGACGCTGGTGCACTTGTGCAGCACCTTGATGCCCGCGTCCTTGAGGAACGGCAGGTGGGTGGCCGGATTTCCGCCGGCGATCTCGACGATCTTCACCCCGCCGTCGATGATCGCCTGCCGGTACTCCTCGTAGGGCGGCGGCGTGATGGACGGCAGGATCGTCAGGTTCACCCCGAACGGCTTGTCGGTGAGATCGCGGGTGCGGGCGATCTCCTCACGCAGTGCCTGCGGCGTGGGTTGGGTGAGGCCGGTGATGATGCCGAGACCACCCGCTTCGGACACGGCGGCGGCGAGTTCGGCGCGGCCGACCCACATCATCCCGCCCTGCACGATCGGGTGCTCGACACCGAATGCCTCGGTGAATCGGGTGCGCAGCATCGCGCTCTCCCTCCGGATTCAGACGTTCCCGCCGGTCGCGGGCAGAACCAGGACGGCTCTGGGCAACCGGACAGAATCATGATTAACTTAGCGAGAATTGTGATTAACTTAATGGCGGCCGACGCGGCCTGTCAACACCTCGTGCGGCGAGTTGCCCGCCCAGTGGAACCGCGCACCGCCACACCGCGAACGAGTGACCTGAAGGAAGGTCGACAATGACCGAAACCCCCACCGCAACACCGATTTCTGCGACAATGATCGCCACCGCGAACCCGGCCACCGGCGCGCCCGTCGGCAGCTGGCCGGTCGACGACGCCGCGCGGGTCGCGGCCGTCGTCGCGCAAGCTCGCGTGGCCGCACAGTCATGGCGCGAACTCGGGTTCACCGAGCGGAAGCGGGCGTTACAACGCTGGGCGTCCCAGCTGGTACTGCGCGCCGACGAGTTCTGCGCGCTGATCCACGCGGAGAACGGCAAGCCGCTCGACGACGCCTACCTCGAGGTCATCACCGCGGTCGAACACCTCAACTGGGCCGCCGAGAACGCGCAGCGCGTCCTGAAGCCCAAGAAGGTCTGGCCGGGACTGATGATGGCCAACCACGAGGCGGTGATCGAGCAGCGCCCACACGGCGTGGTCGGTGTGATCGGCCCGTGGAACTACCCCGTGTACACCCCGAACGGTTCCATCGCCTACGCCCTGGCCGCCGGCAACACCGTCGTGTTCAAGCCGAGCGAGCTCACCACCGGCATCGGGCACTGGTACGTGAACGCCTTCGCCGAGGCCAATCCCGGCCTGCCCGAGGGAATCCTGAGTGTGGTGACCGGGCCGGGGGAGACCGGCCGTGCGCTGGTGGAGTCCGGTGTCGACATGATCGCCTTCACCGGCTCGACCGCCACCGGCAAGCGGATCATGGCGGCGGCCGCCGAACGGCTCACCCCGGTCGTGCTCGAATGCGGTGGCAAGGACGCGGCCATCGTCGCCGAGGACGCCGACGTGGCAGCGGCCGCCGACGCGATCGTGTGGTCGGCGATGGCCAATTCCGGGCAGACCTGCGTGGGCACCGAACGCTGCTACGTGGTCGCCTCGGTGTACGACGAGTTCCTGACCGAACTGACCGAGCGGGTGCGCGAGCTCGTACCGGGCTCCGACGGCGACTCCGCCTACGGGCCGATGACGTTGCCCGCCCAGGTCGATGTGGTCGCCGAGCACGTCGACGCCGCCCTCGCCGACGGCGCGACCGCCCTGGTCGGTGGCGCCGATTCGATCGAGGCGCCGTTCGTCCGCCCGATCGTGCTCGTCGACGTCCCGGAGAACTCCCTCGCGGTGCGCGAGGAGACCTTCGGCCCGACCCTGACGGTGCGCAAGGTCCAGGATGTCGCCGAGGCGATCCGCCTGGCCAACGACTCCCGCTACGGGCTCGCCTCATCGGTGTTCTCCCGCAAACGCGGCATGGCCATCGCGCGCGAACTGCGTGCGGGCGCCACCTCGGTGAACAGCCCCGCCGCCTACGCCGCCATTCCCGCGCTGCCGTTCGGCGGCGTGGGGGAGTCGGGGGTCGGCCGGATCCACGGTGCGGCCGGGCTGCTCGGTTTCACCCGCCCGCATTCGATCGCGCGGCAGCGCTTCGCGATTCCGGGCATGGCGCTGCAGTCCTTCGCCAGAACCGAATCGACCATCGCGATGGTCAAGAAGCTCACGGTGCGCCGCTTCGGCCGCGCCAAGTAGACCCAGCAATCAGGAAGCAGAGGAACAGTATGGGCGTCGAATTCACCTCGGAACAGAAGGATTTCGCCGCGGCGGTCGCCGCGTTCGCCAAGCGCGAGGCAGGGACAAGGGCGCAGCGTGACGAGCTCACCGATCACGACAGAGAACAGCACAACCCGGCGGTCTACGCGAAGATGGCCGAGCTCGGCTGGCTGGGGCTGACGGTGCCCGAGGAGTACGGCGGGTCGGCGGCCTCGATGGTCGACATGTGCATCCTGCTCGAGGAGACCCACCGGGGCATGCTGCCGATCGGCGCGATCGGGCCGACCCTGATCACCGGCGGCGCCTACGCCAAGTTCGGCACCGACGCACAGAAGGAGAACGTGCTGCGCGGCATCGTTCGCGGTGCGTCGCAGTCGATCTCGATGTCGGAACCAGAGGCGGGCTCGGATGTGGGCAACCTGTCGACCAAGGCGGTCAAGACCGCCGACGGCTGGCTGATCAACGGCCAGAAGACCTGGTGTTCCAACGCGCACATCTCCGAGAACATCCTGCTGGTGGCCCGCACCTCCAAGGAGGGCGGAAAGCACGAGGGGCTCACCATGTTCCACGTGCCCGCGGACACGCCGGGGCTGCAGATCACCCCGATCGAGCTGATGGGCAACCAGAAGGAAACCAACGACCTGTACTTCACCGACTGCGTGCTCCCCGAGGACGCGGTGGTCGGCGAGGAGGGCAACGGCTGGCGTCAGCTCATGACCGGCCTGAACTTCGAGCGGCTGATCCTGGCCGCGATGAGTCTCGGTGCCGCCGAGCGTGCCTTCGCCGACACCCTGGAGTTCGTCACCCAGCGCAAACAGTTCGGCAGGCCGGTCGGCACCTTCCAGGCGCTGCGGCACCGGCTGGCCGATCTGGCCACCGAGATCGAGTGCACCAAGCTGCTGATCTACAGCGTGGCCCGCGAGGCCGACGCGAATCCGGACAAGATGCTGGCGCGTGAGGCCTCGATGGCCAAGCTCAAGGCCACCGAGACCGCCAAGCGAGTGGCGCTCGAGGGCATGCAGATGATGGGCGGCTACGGGTACGCGCGCGAGTTCGACATGGAAAAGCATGTGCGCGGCGCCCTGGTGTCGACCATCTTCGGCGGCACCAGCGAGATCCAGCGCGACATCATCGGGCGCACGCTGGGCTTGTGACCCGCGGGGTTCTCGCCGCCGCGACCGTTGGGGGGTGGCGGCGAGAACCCACGCGCTACCGTGGTCGGCATGGCCGAACGCATGGTTGTCATCGGCGCCGACGCGACAGGCATGTCGGCGGCCTCGCAGGCGCGCAGGCTGCGCGGCGCCGGCGAACTCGAGATCGTGGTGTTCGAGAAGGGCAGACACGCCTCGTATTCCGCGTGCGGCATTCCGTACTGGGTCAGCGGTGACGTCGCCGAGGCCGACGATCTGATCGCCCGTTCACCCGAGGAACATCGTGCCCGCGCGATCGATCTGCGCATGCGCACCGAGGTGATCGAGCTCGATGTCCCTGGGCGGCAAGTACTCTCGCGTGACCTCGACACCGGCACCGAGACCTGGACCGGCTACGACAAGCTGGTGCTCGCCACCGGTGCCACCCCGATCCGCCCGCCGCTGCCCGGCATCGACGCCGACGGTGTGTTCGGCGTGCAGACCCTCGACGACGGTGAGGACCTCATCGAGGCGCTGGTTTCGTCGTCGGGACGCGATGCCGTCGTCGTGGGGGCGGGCTACATCGGGGTCGAGATGGCCGAGGCGCTCATCCGGCGCGGGTTCCGGGTCACCATGGTGACCCGGGGCCCCGAACCCATGTCGACCCTCGATCCCGATATGGGTGCGCTGGTGCGAGAAGCCATGGAAGGCATGGGAATCCGCTTGGTCACCGACACCGAGGCGACCGGCATGCGCACCGACGCCGACGGGCACGTGTGCGCGGTGACCACCGCCGACACCGAATACCCCGCCGACGTGGTGGTCCTCGGTCTCGGCGTGCGTCCCGCCACCGACCTCGCCCGGCGCGCGGGACTGCCGCTCGGCGAATCCGGTGGCCTGCTCACCGATCTCGCGCAACGCGTCCGCGGCCACGACAACATCTGGGCGGGCGGTGACTGCGTGGAGGTACTCGACCGGGTCTCGGGCACAATGCGCCACATCGCACTCGGTACCCACGCCAACAAACACGGTCAGGTCATCGGCACCGGCATCGGCGGCGGATACGCCACCTTCCCCGGCGTCGTCGGCACCGCCGTCAGCAAGGTCTGCGATCTCGAGGTCGCCCGCACCGGGCTGCTCGAGCAGGACGCCGAGCGGGCGGGCCTGCAATTCCACGCCGTCACCATCGAATCCACCGGGCGCGCGGGCTATTTCCCCGGCGCCGAACCGATGACGGTGAAGATGCTCGCCGAACGTCGCTCCGGCAGGCTGCTGGGCGTGCAGATCGTCGGGCGTGAGGGCGCGGCCAAGCGCGTCGACATCGCCGCGGTCGCGCTCACCGCCCGGATGACGGTGGAGCAGATGACGGCCCTCGACCTCGGCTACGCGCCGCCGTTCTCGCCGGTGTGGGATCCGGTGCTCGTCGCCGCCCGCGCGGCCACCCGTGCGGTGGCGCGCGGCGACTGAACGACTCAGCGGGGGAGCGGCCGACCGAGGGTCACTGTTTGTAGCAGCCGGACAACGAGGTCCTGCGGGCAGATCCCGTCGTCACCGAAGGCACGTCCGAGGTCGACAACCAAGCTGAATGCGGCATGGACCAGGATTCTGGCCTCACCGATCGACAGCTCGGGCCTGGCCTCGGCGACCAGCTTCGCCCATTCGGTGATGATGAGCTGTTGTAGATGGCGCAGCGTCACCTGATCGGGCTGGTCGATGTGGCTGAACTCGGCGTAGTACACGAAGGTCAGCGCTCGTTCGTCGAAAGAGCCCGCGACATAGAGATCGATGAGCGTGCCGAGCGCGTCCGCAGGAGTCGCGGCGGCAGCGATCGCCGGCGGGATGGCTCCCGACATCCGGTCGGCGGCGCGCCGGAACGCGGCGACGAGCAGATCACTCTTGCTGCGGTAGTACCGATATACCGCGGACGCGGCCGACAGATCGGCGGCTGCGGCGATGTCTTCCATGCTGACATTGGGGTAGCCGCGCTCGTGGAACAGCTCGACCGCCTTGCGTAGCAGCAGTTCGTGCTTGAACGATCGTGGCAGCTCGGTATCTCGCCGGGGTGATGTGGTGCCGGCCGCCCCACGGAGATCGGCATCGACAAGCGCCCAGCCTGTCGACTTCAGCAGCTGCGCAAGCGTTTTCGCCGACAAGTTGGCGTGGTGGTCGCCGATGCTGCTGATCATCGCGAAGATCGACACCGCGCGCACCGCGCGGTCGTGGCCGTCGAGTTCGGGCCGCACGTCACGGATCAGGTCGCGCACAACGGAGATCGCGGTGATGAATTGTCCGGTGAACTCCGCGTAGTCGGCCTGTTCGAGATAACGGCGTTCCCAACGGGCCAGTGCCACTGTCGGCCGGTTGGTGACAGTAGCGGCAATGATCGCGTCGAGGACGTGATCGAGCCGCTCACGCGGTGACCACCCGTGTGCCTCGGCGGGCAATTCGACCGCAGCCAGTGCCAGTCCAGCCAACCGGAACAGTTCTTCGCGGAACAGCGCGTACTTGCTCGGAAAGTGGCGGTAGAGGGCAGCGGAACTGATGTCGAGCCTGCGGGCGATGTCGTCCATGCTGACGCCGTGGTATCCGTGCGCGCCGAACGCGGCGGCGGATTCGGCCGCGATCTGCGCACGCCGGTTCTTGGGCCTGCGCCGGATCTGCCGAGGCGGGGCGGCGGGTTCATCGATCTGCTTGCTCGTCATCTCACCTGTCATGCTATCGCCTGGGCGTGCCGGGTCGGCTCGGCCGATCGGGTCACTGGGCGGGCATCGCCGTCAGCGGGGAGTTCACCTTCTCGACCAGCCAGCGGCCACCGTCGTTGTGCAGGCTCATCACCATCGACAGCTGGCCGGGCTTGGCCTTGTGCTCGGTGCCCAGGCTCGAGATGGTCGTGCCTATCACCACGATGGCCTCGGCGGAGTCCTCGTCGCCGGTGCGTAGCGCGCACTGGGTGTCGGTGGCCTTCGAGGTGACCTGGCCCTGGGTGAGGGCTTCGCGCAGCTCGGTGCTCGTCGCTTCGAACTGCTTCTTCCAGTCGCCGGTCGCGCCGTCGAGGACGGCCTGGAAATAGCCGTCGAGGCTCTTGCTGTCGTAGTCGGCCAGGACCGGGGCGTAGCGGCAGGCGGCTTCGCGGGCGCCCTGCTGGGCGGCGAGCAGGTCCTTGCTCTCCTTGTTCTCGAGGAACAGGATCACCGAACTCGCCACCGAGGCGCCGACGGCGAGTGCCGCGGCGGCCCGGATTACGAGAGTCTTGCGCTCGGCGGTCCACCGCTCGGCAACGGCCGGTTCCGGTGCTGCGGTCGTCACGGTCGGGGTGCCGGATTCAATTGCACCGGTGTCTTTTTCGTCTGTGCTCATGGGGTCATCTCCTTATCGGGGTGCGGGCACTGCGTGCTGGGACAGTTCGTCGCCGGTAATCCCGGGCGGCGGGCCCGCACCGTTGTCTGGGCCGGCGGGTCGTGGCGCGTTGGCCGAGCCGCGCACCTGCAGCGCGGGATTGTCGGTGACGCAGTAGTTGTAGAGCCGCACCCGGGTGTCGGTGGTCGGTGTGGTCGGCACGATCGGGACTGTGTCGTAGTCGCAGGTCGGACGCGGCCAGGGATCGACAAGGGTGAAGAAGGCGTTGTCGTGCGCCGGGATGCCGACTGCCTCGGTGAAGCGGCTCAGCGAGGGGAACAGCAGCTCGATGGCGGGCTGGCGGAGTTTGGCCGCCCGGGTGATCGCGACGAAGTTCGTCACCAGGTCGGTGATCGGGTCCTGGGTACGCGAGACGAACCCACCGAGCGTGGCCAGCTGCCCCGGCCCCTCCTCGAGCAGGTGCCGCAACTCCGCGTCGGCGGCGGTGAACTGCTGGAACAGCGCGCTGCCCGCTTGCGTGATGATGCCGAGGTCGGGTTGGGCATGCGCGGTGGTCGAGGCGATGACCTCGAGATTGCGCAAGAGGTGTTCGGTCTGGGGGAGCAGATCGGTGAGCCCGGCCATGGCGCGGCTGAGCCCGGAGATCATATTGCGCAACCCGTCGGGTCCGCCGGCGAGGGCTTTGTCGAGCTCGTCGACGATGACATTGAGGCGCTCCGGATTCAGCCCGCTCACCAGGCCGGTCATATTGGCCAGCACCGACTGCACCTGCACGGGCACCGCCGTGTCGGCGCGGGCGATCACGGCACCGTCCTCCAGATACGGGGCGGTCTCGGTTTCCGGCCGGAAATCCAGATACTGCTCACCGGCCGCGGACAAGCGGGCGACCGCGACCCGGCCACCCCTCGGGATTCGGGTCCCCTCTTCGATCCGCGCCACGGCGGCGATGCCGTCATCAGAGACGCGCACGTGCTGGACCCGCCCGACCCGGACACCACGGAACGTCACATCACTGCCTGCCGTGAGCCCGCCCGAGGTCGCCAGTTCGACAGTCACCTCGTACGGCGAGTCGGTCGGATCGATCCGCAGGACGGCACCGCCCAGGTAGAGGGCGCCGAGTAGCAGGACGACGACCAGACCGGCGTTGGCGACAGCGACGCGGCGACGCACAAGCCACTGCCACAACGGTGAGTTCATCGAGGGCCCTCCTGCTGCGGTTGCTGCGGTGTGCTGGTGAGTCGCCCGGTGACCTTGGCGATCACCTCGGCGAGGCTGCCGATGAAGGCAGGCACATCGGTGCCGTCGGGCCAGCGACTGCCGGATGGATCGGTGACCGCGCCGATATCGAGATAGGACAGGATGGCCGCGACCGACAGATTCGGCCCGCGCATGCTGTCCATCACCGAGGGATAGATCTGGTTGAAGCCCTCGAGTGAGCCGCTGAGGTCATCGCCCATTCCCACGAACCCGTTCATCAGATTCTGGATGCTCTGGAACAGGCTCACGAACTGTGGCCCGTTGGTGGCACTGAAGTCACCGAGGGCGTCCATGGTGACCGCGACCCGATTGATGAGATCGACGATCGCCTGATTGTTCTCCGCGAACAACCCGATCAGCTGTGGGAAACTGTCGGCCGCCGCACCGAGTTCGGCTTTGCGCCTGGCCAGTTCGCCCGTGAGCACCTGCAAGCCGCCGAGCGTGGCGTCGAGATCGCCGGTGCGTTCGTTCAGCGCGGTGATGACCGAGGTCATCTCGCCGATCAGGTGCTGCAGCTGCGGCGCTTTGCCCGCGAAGATCGAGTTCAGTTCGGAGGTGATCTCGGCGGCCTGGTTGATGCCGCCACCGTTGATGAGCATCGAGACCGACATCATCAATTGCTCGACGGAGGCGGCCGAACCGGTGTGCTCGGTGCCGATGGTCGCGCCCTCCCGCAGCGGTGGACCGGCGTTCGCTTCGCTTGGCAGGGTCATGGCGACGAAGATGTCGCCCAGTGGCGTCGCCTGCCGCAACTCCACGGTGGTGCCCTGTGGCAGCTGGATGTCTTCGCGAATGAGCATTTCCACATCGGCGAGGAACGACGTTGTCGAAATGCCGGTCACCACACCGATATCGGTGCCACCGATCTTCACGTGGGCACGATCGGGCAGATTGAGCGCGTCGCGGAAGGTGGCGTGTACGGTGTACCCGGGACCGCCGATGCCGGGTTCGGGCATCGGCAGCTGGGCGACGGTCATCGAACAGCCACTGCTCGACGCTGCGACGGCGGCCGCGCACAGGGCGACGGCGACGGTGCTGCGCAGGGTCATTTCGTGAGTCCCAACAGTGCGGCGGTCAAGCCGAAATCCGGTCCCATGTCGGCGATCTTGCCGGTGCGGCACCCGTCCGCGCGCATCTGGACGCGCTCGCAGAACGTAGAGAGCACCTCGTTGTCGAGCAAGACCTTGTCGAACAGGCCGTGTAGGCGAAGCGCTTGACGTTCCCGGCTGACGGCGTTGTCGAAGTTCTGGAACATCAGCGGGCCGACGTCGATGATCTCGGTGAGATTGCGAGCGTTGGCGCGCATCTGGGCGGCGATGTCGACGAACTTGGTGAGCGCGCCCGCGAGCTGATCCTCGTTCTGACCGACTACCGACGACGTATTGGTGATGAAGTCGTCGAGTTGTTTCAGTACTGCCTGCAGGCCGGGCGACTGCTGGGAGAACAACGCGATCAGTTCGGTGATGCGGCCGCTGAAATCGCGTACGGTCTGGTCGTTGTCGGCGATGATCTGGGTAATTTCGCCGAGCCGGACCACGGCGTTGGCGATCTGGTCCTTGTTGGCGAAGGTCACCTCGAACGCTGCCGACAGTTCGTCGAGCGTGGTGCGCAGCCGGTCGCCGTTGCCGTCGAGCAGTGGGAACAGCACCCGGCTCGCCATCGGCCCGCTCTGGCTGTCGCCCTTCAGTGCTTCGCCGAGCTGGTCGAAGTTGGCCAGGATGCGGTCCAACTCGACCGGGGTCCTGGTCTTGGCGAGCGGAAGGTGCGCGCCGTCGGCGAGTTCGGGGCCCGATCCTGTGTAGGCCGGCGCCAACTCGACGTGCCGGTTGGTGATGAGCTGCGGTGAGATCAGGGCCGCCATCGCGTCGGCGGGGATGCGCACGTCGCGATCGACCTTCATCACCACCTCGACGTAACTGCCTCGCGGTGTCACCGAGTCGACGACGCCGACCGGCACCCCCAGCACCGCGACCTCGTTGCCCGCATACAGCCCGGCCGCGTTCTCGAAATCGGCGCTGATGCGTTTGTGCTCACCGAGCACCCGTTCACCGAACCCGGACACGCTGTCGGGCAACAGGGAACAGCCCGAGGCGAGGACGAGGGCCAGGCAGATCGCGGCCAGTTTGCTCGTTCGTGTCGTTGTCATCAGTTGCACCCCTGTACGGCCTGCACCATGCACAGCCAGTTGTCCGGGAAGAACCACGGTGCCCAGATCTCGCCGTAGGGACCGTTGCCGAGCAGGTTGTTGAACTGCCGCAACGTCACCGGCGCGATCTCGTAGAGCCGACCCAGGTTCTCCTTGTTCTTGGTCAGGCCGTCCGCCATGGTGTTGAGGTTGGCGATCAGCGGTGCGAGTTCGCCGTTGTTCTCGATACCCATCTCCTGTAGCAGCCGCGACATCTGCGCGACGTTGTCGAGCAACTGGGTGAGCAACGTCTGGCGTTTCTGCACGGCCGCGCCGATCGCCTCGCCCCGGGTGAGCAGCACGAGCACGCTGTTGCGGTTGTCCGACACCAGCTGCGATACCTGATCCAGGCTCTTCAGCAGGGTGTCGACCTCGTCGCGCCTGCTGTTGATGACCTGTGCCAGTGCGCCGATGCTGTCGAGAGCCTGCACCGCCGCGGCGGGCGAGTCGCCCAATTGAGTGTTGAACACGTCGAGCGCGGTGCGCAGCTTTTCCGGGTCGATGCGCTCGATCCGCTCGAACGACGACTTGTACCGGGGATCCTGGATGACCTTGCTCAGGTTGTAGGGCACCGTGGTGTTCTCGAGCTTGATCCGGTTGTCCGGCAGCCCTTTTCCGTCCCCGGGGCGCAGGTCGATGTGCAGCCTACCCAGGATGGTCGACATCTCGACTGTGGCGTGCGCGTCGGCTCCGAGGCGGATGTCGCCGCGGATGCGCAACGCCACATCCACCTTGTCGTTCACCAGCTTCACCGATTGCACCTCGCCCACCTCGATGCCCGAGATGTCGACAGTCGCGCCGGGACGCAACCCGGCCGCCTGCGCGAATTCGGCGTGAATCGTCTTTTTGCCCAACTGGATCTGGTTGAGCAGATTCGAACCGCCGAGCAGGACGAGTACCGAGGCACCCGCGAGCAGGCCGAGGCGCAGATTGCGGTTGCGCCGCAAGAACTCTGGGATGCGGGGCCGGATCATCGGCACACCCCCGACTGCGCGTTGCCGCCGACCTGTGAGAACAGGCCTTCCGGGAGCAGCACTCCCCACAGCGATATGTCCAAGCGGCAAATGTAGGCATTGCCGTAGGTGCCGTACTGGGTGAAACGTGCCACGCCGTTGAGGAAGTCGGGAAGTTGCACCGCACCGCGATCCAGGGCAGCGCCGTTCGCGAGCAGCATCGCGACACCGGTCGTCGCGTTACTCTGCGCCTGCGCCATGCCCGGCTTGACCTGTTCGATAATCGTGACCAGCGAGTTCGTCGCACCGGCCACCCGTTCGACCGAGCTCTTCAACGATTCTCCTTCGGCATAAAGCCCGTCCATCAGGCTGCGGGTCTGGGTGATCAGGGTTTCCAGTTCGCCGCTGCGATTGGCCAGTCCCGCCATCACAGAACTGAGATTGCTCAGCACATCGCCGAGGATCTGGTCGCGTTCCCCGAAGGTGGCGGCCAGCTGTGCGGCCTGGGTGATGAGCGCCGACAGCGACACCTCGTTGCCCTGCAGCGCCTGGATGAGTGTTTCCGACAGCGAGTTGATCTGGTCGGGTTGCAACACGCTGAACAGCGGCTCGAAACCCGACAGCAACGCCGACACGTCGAACGAAGGCTCGGTCCGCTCCAGCGGGATCTCCGAGCCGGGGCCGATGAAGTTGCCCCCGTCGTCGCCCGCTGCCAGCGCGAGGTACCGCTGACCGATCAGATTCTGATACCGCACGAGCGCCTTGGTCGTGTCCGTCAGGCGCTGGCGTTCCTCGATCCGAAAATCGACCCGCGCGGTGTAGTTGTCGGCGAAGTCGATTTTGTCGACTCGTCCTACCCGCACACCGGCCATCCGGACGTCGTCGCCCACACGTAGCCCGAGCACATCGGTGAACACCGCCGAATAGCTGCTCGTATTTCCGGGCACGCTGCGTTGCAGAGTCGACCAGATCGTGTAGGTGAGCACGGTCGCCAGGACAGCGAAGAGGCTGAACCCGATGAGTGCCTTGGTGGATTTCACTGTCAGACACCGTCTTCTGTGTCGGGAACGATGGGTGTGTCGCCGAGGATCGAACCGAGCAACAGCAGCTGGCTGAACGTCGGATGGCCGCCGACCAGGGCTGATATCGCATCGATACCGGTGAGCCGTGGCTGTGAGGCCGGGGTCGCGCCGGGTGCGGGTTCGAGCGCGGCAGCCGGCGCCGTGATACCGGGAATGCCTGGCAGGCCCGGAATCGGGGGCAAACCGGGGATCGCCGGAAGGGTGATGTTGGGGAGTGCGGGAAGCTGCGGCACCGCGGGCACCACCACCGGTGCGGGCCCGGCCGCCTCGAGCCGGTTGGGCAACATGCCGGGCGGATACTCCTGCGGCGGCGCGACTTCGGGCACGGTGGGCCCGCCGCAGCGGGGACCGGTCATCTCGCCGTAGCGCGGACAGTCGGCGGCGGTGTATTGCTGGAAGGGCGTGAACGACACGTCCATCCGCCATGTCATCTGTCTGCGCGGGCCGAAGTTGAACACACTCTGCAACTTGCGCAGGGACGCATTGAGATTGGCCGCTGTCGTCTGCAGTGCGCCGGGATCTCGGGCGATGCCGCCGAGCAGGTCGTCCAGCCCCGCGACCAGCTCCTTCCCCGCGTTCGGATTCGCGCCGAACAGTACGTTCACCGAATCCACCGTGCTGTTGCCCTGCATGAGCAGTTCGATCAGATCGGCGCGATGCTCGTTGAGTGTGCGCGCGGAATTCACCGAATCGGCGAGGACCCCGACCAGCTCCGGTGCCGACTGGCTCAGTGCCGTCGACGCGCGACCGAGATTACCTAGCAGGTCACCGATCTCGGGAATCGCGTGCACGGTGGTGAGCCACTGATCGAGCCGCTCGATCGTAGAGCCGGGCACACGGCTGGCGGGGTCGAGCGCCGCCGACAGTGTGGCCAGCACCCGGCCGAGCTTCTCCGGCTGGATGGTGGTGAGCACGTTGCGCAGGGTGTTGAGCGTGGTCTGCAGCTGGATGGTCGCCTCGCTGGTGTCCTCGGCGATGACCGCGCCGGCACGCAGCCCCGAGGTGGCACTGCCGTTGTCGACCAGCTGGACCGAGGAGACGCCGAAGATGTTGTCGGGAACCACGCGGGCGGTCACAGTCTCCGGAATCGTCTCGGCCATACCGGGTTTCAGTTCCAGTGTGGCGCGCTGGCGTTCACCTGCGGCGACCATCTCCACCGAACCGACGACGCCGACGACCATGCCGCGGAACTTCACGTCCGCGCGTTGCGGTAAGCCGTCCCCGGTGCTCGTGAAGTCGGCACCGACGGTCACCGTTTCCTCGAACTCGCCGTTGTAGCGCAACGCGAGCAGATACAGCGCGACCGCGAACGCGGTGATCACCGCCAGGCCCGCCACGGTGAGTTGCAGGGGTTTGGGGCCGCGGCCGCTGAGATCGAGAATCATCCGATCGACCTATCCCGAGATCCGGAATCCGGGGTCGATGCCCCAGATCGCAAGCGTGAGAAACAGATTCGTGAAGACCATGACGACGATCACCATCTTGATCGCGCGCCCGGCCGCCACCCCGACACCTTCGGGCCCGCCGGTGGCGACGAAGCCGTAGTAGCACTGGATGAACGCGGCGATCAGTACGAAGACCACCACTTTGAGCAGCGAGAAGAACACGTCGGGGCCGAGCAGGAACTGATAGAAGTAGTGGTCGTAGGTGCCCGCGGTCGTTCCGCCGAGGAACAGCACCGACAGCTTGGTCGCCACATAGGCCACCGCGAGACCCACGGTGTAGAGCGGAATGATGGTGATGGTCGCCGCGAGCATCCGGGTGGTCACCAGGTACGGCAACGGCCGGATGGCGATGGATTCGAGCGCGTCGATCTCCTCGGAGATCCGCATCGAACCGAGCTGAGCGGTGAACCGGCAGCCGGACTGGATGGCGAAGGCGAGGGTGCCGAGGATCGGTGCGATCTCCCTGGTGGTCGCGAAGCCGGAGATGGCGCCGGTGAGCGGGCCCATGGTGAGCAGATTCAGCGCCGAGTACGACTCCATGCCGACGGTGATGCCGCCGAACGCGCACAGCACGATCACCACGCCGACCGTGCCGCCACCGACGATCAACGATCCGTTGCCCCACCCGACATCGGCGACCAGGCGGGCGACTTCCTTGCGGTAGTGGCGCAACGTGAACGGGATCGCCAGCAGCGCCTGGAAGAAGACGATGGCCTGATGGCCGAGCCGCTGATTGGCCTGGATCGGCAGCTTGGCCGTAGCCGTCAGCGCCTGCACCGGACGCATCGCCGGTGGGGTGTATTCCGAGGCCATGTCATGCCACCTTTGCCGGGAAGAAGGCGTTGTAGAGCTGGGTGACGATGATGTTGGTGGCGAACAGCATCAGCGCCGAAGTGACCACTGCCGAGTTCACCGAGTTCGCGACACCGCCGGGGCCGCCCTTGGTGTGCAGGCCGATGTCGCAGGCGATGATCGCGGTGAGCGCACCGAAGATCGCCGCCTTGAACAGCGCGACCATCAGGTCGTTGGCCACCGCGAACGAGGCGAACGAGCTGATGAACGACCCAGGTGTGCCGTGCTGGGCATACACATTGAACAGGTACGCGGTGGCGAAGCCGACGAACACGATGAACCCGCACAGCAGCATGCTCACCAACACCGCGGCCACCAGGCGCGGTGCGACCAGCCTGCGCACCGGGTCGACACCCATCACCTTCATCGCGTCGATCTCCTCGCGAATCGTCCGCGAGCCGAGGTCGGCGCAGATGGCCGAACCGACCGCGCCCGCGATCATCAGCGAGGTGACCAGCGGTGCGCCCTGGCGGATGATGCCGAGCCCGGCCACCGCGCCGATGAAGGTGGTCGCGCCGACCTGGTTGACCAGCGCACCCACCTGGATCGAGACGACCACCGCGACGGGGACGGCGACGAAAACCGTCGGCAGAGCCGAGACGTTGGCCATGAACGCGCACTGTTTGACGAACTCCTGGAAGGGAAATCGTCTTTGCACCAGGGACCAGAACAGCTGGATCAGCGCGGACCTGCCGAGCAGGACCTGTCTGCCCAATGTCTCGATCGACTGCTGGGGGTGTCGTCGCCAGAGTCCGCTGGCGCTCTCGATGATCCGTCCGACTTCGGACGGCTCGGTGGCCGGTTGTGGCGTCACGCCGCACCGATCCTTTCTCGTTCGTCGGGCTCGGTGCCTACAGCGTGGTGAGCCAGTGGTTGAGCAGGACGACCAGTCCGGCGACGACCCCGAGGCCGAGCACGAACACGCTCAGAACCGCGATCCACATACCGAATCGGAGCACCGGATTCACATCGGTACGTCCGCCGAGGATCTTGACGATGGTCACCACCAGATCGATGACCCAGACCAGCGCCATCATCAGGTCATCGTCACATTCGCGAAGGTGAGCACCGGCCAGCACACGATCGACCCGAGGAACGAGATCACCAGGTCCGCGCCGTGGAGATCGCGCAGGTGGCTCGTGTGGGTGAGGGTCCAGATCACCCCGACGAGACCGTAGGGGATCGCGAGAATGATCAGGGTTCCGAGAAATTCGGACACCTTCATCTCGTAGCTGAGAAATCTGTCCAGCCGTCGCAACATGGCGTGCCGCTGTTCCTTCCTGCAGGACCGTGGGTCAGCGGCGGCAGTGATGGATGGCCGACGTCGCTGACGGTCGAGTGATGTTGCTTGGTGTTCGGTGGGGAGGAGGAATCGGCTATCCGGGATCTTCCCCTGGATCATCGGATAACGTTGGGATTACGGTGCTCACCTACGGCGAGCGCACCGGTTAAGTTACTACGCATTCATCGCTCTGTGGCGAGAATTACGGGTAACATAGCGCAAGAATCGCTGATTGCCTATAGGCAGTCGACCTGGATCTCACCTGGTTGTCGTCGGCGAGAATGGCTAGTAACTTATCGGTGATGTCGCCGCTGGGGTGGCTGTGCAGGAGGAACGCAATGTCCGCAGTGATCGTCGATGTTGTTCGCACCCCCTCGGGGCGAGGCAAACAAGGCGGTGGGCTCTCGTCGGTGCATCCGGCGACCCTGCTCGCGGGTGTGCTGGCCGAGCTCGTCGCCCGCACCGGGATCGACCCCGCCCTGGTGGACGATGTGATCGGCGGTTGCGTGACGCAGAGCGGTGAGCAGGCCAACAACATCTCCCGCACGGCGGTCCTCGCCGCCGGGTTCCCCGAATCCGTGCCGGCCACCACGGTCGACCGGCAGTGCGGATCCAGCCAGCAGGCCGTGCATTTCGCGGCCCAAGGGGTGCTCGCCGGCGCCTACGACGTCGCCATCGCCTGTGGTGTCGAGTCGATGAGCCGGGCACCGATGTTCTCCAACACCCAGGGCAAGGACTCGCTGCGCGGTCCGCTGGCCGCGCGCTACCCCGACGGGCTGATCGGCCAGGGTATCGCGGCCGAAATCCTCGCCGCGCGATGGAAACTGGACCGGGCGACCCTCGACGAATTCGCCGCCCGTTCGCACCGTCTCGCGGCGGCGACCGCACAGGCGGGCGGGTTCGATGCCGAACTGGTGTCCGCGGGCGAACTCACCGCCGACGAGACCATCCGCTCCGGCACCACCGTCGACGGCTTGGCCGGTCTTCGCCCGGCCTTCACCGATCCGGCGATGGTGCAACGCTTTCCGGAGATCGACTGGTCGGTGACGGCGGGCAATTCCTCGCCGCTGACCGACGGGGCGTCGGCGGCGCTCATCATGAGCGAGGCGATGGCGTCGAAGCTCGGCCTCACCCCTCGCGCCCGCTTCCACTCGTTCGCCGTGGCAGGCGACGACCCGACTCTGATGCTCACCGCCGTCGTCCCGGCGACCCGCAAGGCGCTCGGGCGGGTGTCGCTGAGCGTCGACGACATCGACACCTTCGAAGTGAACGAGGCATTCGCACCGGTACCGCTGGTGTGGCAGCACGAACTCGGCGCCGACCCGGAGCGGGTGAACCCGCGCGGTGGCGCCATCGCGCTCGGCCACCCGCTCGGTGCCTCGGGCACCCGCCTGCTCGCCACCATGGTCAACCACCTCGAGCAGACCGGCGGCCGCTACGGGTTGCAGACCATGTGCGAAGCCGGTGGCCTGGCCAACGCCACCATCATCGAACGACTCTGACGCGTTCGCGCCTCGATTCCGCGATCAACCAGACCCTGGAGTAGTCATGCGCCGTCGGACCGCAGCGGTACGACCATCGGAACCGTCGGGCGACCGACGGCGTTACCTGGCCGGTCCGGCGGCGTTTCTGGGTGGCCCCGCGAATGTGATCATGCAACTGAGCTCGGCGCCGGTCGGTCGCGGTGTCGTGGAAAGCACCGTGACCAGCGGACGTTTCGATCTGCGTCCACGGAAACGGGGACGGACCACGTTGACGTACCTGGCCGTCGCGATGCTCGGCACGGAGGAAGACCGGGTCGCCTTCCGCGCGGCCGTGAACACCGCGCACCGGCAGGTGCGTTCCGGGCCCGACAGCCCGGTGCGCTACAACGCCTTCGATCCGCGGCTGCAACTGTGGGTGGCGGCCTGCCTCTACCGTGGCACCCTGGATTCGGTGACCTACCTGTTCGGTGCGCTGGACGAGGAGTCGGCCGACGAGTTGTACTCGGAATCGGCGAGATTCGGGACGACGCTGCAGGTGCCACCGGAACTGTGGCCCCCGGATCGTGCCGCTTTCGCCGAATATTGGGAGTCCATGCTCCCCGGTCTCTGCTTCGACGACGAGGTACGGGAATACCTGGTGAGCCAGGTCGTCGACATGGGCCCCTATCGTCCGTGGGAGCGACTCCTGCTCCGCAGGGTGAACAGATTCTTCACCACCGGCTTTCTTCCGCAATACTTTCGCGACGAACTCGGCTTGCCGTGGAACGGTCGCAAGCAGCGCGCGTTCGAGATCACCATGCGCGCGATCGGCCGCGTGCTGTCGGTGCTGCCCGAGTCCTGGCGGCTGTACCCCTTCGAGACATACCTGCACGACATGCGACGCAGACAGGCGCGCGGTATGCCGTTGGTGTGAGCGGCCTGCCGCGCGGCCGGGTGCGGCTATCGAGCGACCGGCAGACAGCGAACCGCGCGGGGCGCCAGATGGCCCGCGCCACGCAGCGTCGTGGCGTAGGCGCGGAGGGCGAGGCGGTCCTTGCGGGTCACCGTGAGACCGAGCAGTCGCGCGGCCCGATCGTGCAGCAGCGCGGGAATCGCGGCGCTCGGCGTGAACCGCGGCAGCCAGGCATCGGGCCGGAGTGCCTGCGGCGCAAGGGTGTCGGTGGCTGCCGTGACCTGCAACATCGTCGAACAGGCCTGATCGAAGTACGTGCGGAAGTCGGCCCAGGTGGTCGGCATGGGGCGGGTCGATACCTCGTATCGCTGATACCACTCGCAGCATTCGGCGTAGAGCCGTTCGTGCTCGTCGGCCGACATCGGACGGATGAACGTGTCGACGGCGGTGAACAGAGTCTCCACGTAGGTGGCGTGCTGGAAGTGGAAGACCTCGGGATGCAACGCGTGGTATCGGTGCCCGAGGTTGTCACGACCTTTGACGTGCTCGTGCGCGGCGCGGATCACGAAGCGGGCATCCGCACCGGTGTAGGCCAGCCGGATCATCTGTGAGACGGAACGTTGCTTGTGCCACCACAGCCGGTAGGACACATGATCGACGAGGCCGGCCGCGATCGCCGGATGCAGGACCTGCAGGGTGACCGCCCGGGGGAGGGCCAGTGCGAATCGTCGATCCCCGAGATAGCGAAGCAGCAGCGAGTCTGTCGTGGCGGGCCGCCGCGACATCATCGACCACCGTCGGCGGGCGGCTGGGATGTGCTGTTCGGGAGGTCGCGCACCGAGGGCTTCGCGGTGGTGCCGCGCCGCACCCTGCGTATCGCCGTGCGCCACAACAGCAACGGCGCCGAGCCTGCGATCCGGGGTGCCATTCCGGAGCTCAGGCCGAGTCGCCATTGATCGCCGAGGGCCGCGCGGCGGATCGACGCCGACATGTCGGTCGGCCGTGGCATGTCGAAGGGGGGTGCGGGGTCGTACTCGATGTCCAGCTGAATGATCCGGGCCCGCTCGGTGCCGCATATGCTGCCCACCAGCCAGAGCGCCAGATCGATGCCCGCGGAAACGCCTGCGGCGGTGGCGATTCGGTCGCTGTGGACGAACCGCTCGCCCGGTCGTGGATGGGCACCGAGTGTGGCGAGGACTCGTTGAGCCGCCCAATGGGTGGTAGCGGGCCTGCCGTCAAGCAGGCCGGCGGCGGCGAGAATCAGCGCGCCGGTGCAGACCGAGGTCGTCCAGGTCGATGTCTCGTGGACCCGGCGCAGCCAGGCCAGGACTTTCTCGTCCGTCGCGACCACCGTGGCGGCAGGGCCGCCTGGCACGACCACGACGTCGGGATTCGTCGTCTCGTCGAGTGTGTGGGTCGCGCCGAGGACGAGACTGCCGCTGTCGGTGACGATCGGACCGACCTCGTGCCAGACGAATCGGATGTTCGCTTCCGGCATGAAACGCAGAACCTCGTACGGGCCGATCGCGTCCAATGCGGTCATGCCCGGGTAGGTCAGCACCGCGATGTGCATTGGTTCACCGCCGTGTTTCGCGTCGGAACGCGCGGGCGACCATCGCGGACTTGAGTTGCCAGAGCCCGGTGGCGCGCGTCGCGTCGATCCCGGTCAAGGCCGCGATTCGGCCGAGCCGATAGAGGACGGTGTTGGTGTGCACGTGCAACTGCCGCGCGGTGCGTTGGCGATTCATGTCATTGGCGACGAGCACCCGGACGGTCTTGGCCAACGCCGGATGATCGTCCAGCGGTGCCAGCAATTCGCCGAGTTCGGCCAAGCCCGGCCCGGGCCGGGTGAGCTGGTATTCGAGTGCGAGGTCTTCGAATCGGTACAACTTGGGGGGATAGCCGAGTCGGCCCGCGATATCGAGAAGTTCGTGCGCGCACTGAGCCGCGTCGGGAATGTCGGCGGTCCCGCTGACGACCACGGCCGCGGTGATCTCGGCCCGCGCGGCCGCCGAGAGCGTGTCGATGAGCGTGTCGAAGCGGACATCGTCGGGGTCGTCACCGGGAATCAGGATGGTGCCGCCGTCGGTCGACAACATCGCGAGAGCAGTATCGATGTGCTGCTGGAGTGCCGTGTGCACCCGGTGCAGCCGTCGCCGTGCGGTGTCGCCGGTCTGCCACTGACGCTGGGATCTACGGGGTATCGATACCGCGAGCACCCGATAGTCGTCGGCGATCTGCACGCCCGACTCGCGAGCCATCGTCGTCGTCGCACGGCCGGCGAGCAGCGCCGAGGTCACGGTACGCATCGCCGTGTGGTGTTCGCCCGCGACCACGCGGTATTCGCGCAGATACGCGCTGATCACCGTGGTGGACAGGAGATTCGACAGTCGCACGGATGCCCGCAGTCCCTCGGCGAGCGTGTCGTCGTCGCAGCCGTTGCGGGGCGAGAACACCGTGTCCACGCTCGCCCACAGCGCCTCGTGGAAGGCGCGCAGGATGTCCTCGATCGACAGCCCTTCCCTGGCCCAGACGGCTGCGGCGGTCGTGAGCCAGTCGAGTTCACCGGACACGTCCTCGTCGTCGACGATGCCTCGGCCGATCCGCGCACACATCCCGGTGGCCGTGGTGATCTCGTCCGAGATCGCCTCACCGAGCAGCGCACGGCGGCCGGCGAGGTCGCGAACGAAGTAGCTGACGACCCGCCCGGTCGACACGCCGACATCGGTCTGCGGACACCGTATCGCTGGGGTGTCCAGGTCGAGCGGCATCATCGGATCCTCCTCGATCACCTCGGCGGCACCCACGGCAAAGCGGTTGCGGCCGAGCGCTGATGACAGCCTGAGCGGTGCCGTCCGTGGTTCGCGCACTGTCATGGGGTGTCCACGGCTTCCAGGCGGTGGCGCAGGACTTTGCCCGTGGCATTGCGCGGCAGTGCATCGACGAACCGCACCTCGCGGGGAACCTTGTGCCGCGCGAGGGTGGTGCGCACGTATTCCTTGACCTCACGTTCGGTGCACGAGGCACCCGGAGCGCGCACTACATAGGCGCGCAGGCTCTGCCCGAAATCGCGGTCGGCGACGCCGACGACGGCTGCCTCGAGGATGTCGGGCCGGTCGACGAGCAGGTTCTCGACCTCGAGCGGGTAGACGTTCTCGCCGCCGGAGACGATCATGTCGTCGTCGCGACCGTCGATGAACAACCTGCCCTCGTCGTCGAAATGGCCGAGATCGCCGCTCGAGCACAGCCCGTCGATCATCTCCTTGCCGGTGCCGTCGGTGTAGCCGCTGAAGCTGAGTCCGCTGGTGACGAAGATGGTTCCGACTATGCCCGGAGTAGTGATCCGGCGTCGCTGCTCGTCGTAGATGGCGACCCGGCAGCCCACGGGCGGGCGGCCGACCGTGCCCGGTGCCTCGCGCAGATCCTGCGGAGTGGCGACGGCGGCCACGGCGACCTCGGTGGAGGCATAGAGGTTGTAGAGCACCTCGCCGAAATGCTGTGCGGTGCGACGGCTCAGGTCCGGAGCGAGTGCTGAGCCCGCCGAGAAGATCACCGTCAGCGTGGAGGTGTCGTATTCGGCCAGCACCTGCGCGCCCAGATCGACGATACGCTGCAGGATGGTCGGAACCAGGACTAGCGCGCTCGCGCGGTGGCGGGCAACGGCGGCCAGGGTATGGCGGGGATCGAACCGGTCCGGCAGCAGCACCACCGTGTTGCCGAGGGCCCAGCCCAGGATCAGTTGCGACAGGCCGGTGCCGTGGAACAGTGGCGCGGCGAGCACGATGGTGCTCGCCTTGGGCAAAGGGATGCGATCCAGGAACTGCGCGGACTGCAAGGGCGAAACCTTACCCCGCGGAGCACCTTTCGGTGTTCCGGTCGTGCCACTGGTCAGCACGACGATGCCACCGGGCGCGGCGGGCGCGGGCAGTGGAACTCCGGAGTGCCACGCCGCCACGGCATGGATCGTCGGCCGCCCGAGCCGGCTGGTGTCGCCTGCGCGAGTGAGGATGATCGGCACCTCGGGTGCGAGATCATCGAACAGGTCGGCGAATTCCGCGTCGACGAGGAGCATTCCGATCCCCTCGCGCTGCACGACCGTGCACAGCTGCGGGCCTGCCATGCCCGTGTTGAGCAGGACGATGCGCGCGCCGAGCTTGCCCGCTGCCAGCAGCGACAGGATGAAACCGCGGTGGTCGCGGCACAACGCGCCGATCACCGTGTCAGTGGTGACCCCCTCTGCGGCCAGGCCGTTGGCAAGCCGGTTGGAGGCGTGATCGAGCTGTTCGAAGGTGATCGGTCCGCGGTCGTCGATCAGCGCGGTAGCCGAGCTCGCGACCCGGGTCGCGTGCGCCAGGGTGGTCACGGCCGGACCCAGCGCGGTCGCATCACGGGCGGTTCGCAGGAGCTCGATCGGGTGCCGGAGTTCGATCGCGCCACGTCGGTGCAGGACGGCGGCGGCAGCCAGGGAATCGGCGACAGCGCGGACGACCTCGGTCGGCGCGAAGGAGACGGACGGCACGGATACCTCCGAGGGTCGGTCGTCGGGATGGCGGTGCCGCCGATGAGGCGGAATGAGGTCAGCCTAGCAGCTGAGAGAATCATCGGTAACTTATTTGCCGAGATCGACAGATCGGGCGGGGTGTTTCAACGACCAGTCCGTAAGGGTTCGGCGTAAACCGACCCGACACGGGCAGAATTAGCAGTAACATAATGTCGACGCCGCAGCGCGCTCGGCGGTGATCCGCGTTCGCGAGATCCGGGGCGAGACGCCCCTGGGAAAGGATGACGATGACCACGGCAACGAAGCCCGGTGAACCCGACTACTCGGATTCGAACAGCGAAGGATACGTCGAGGAGGGCCCGGGTGGGCATTGGCGACCCGACTCCGTCCCCGCCGCGGGATCCGGGCAGCCCGGCCCGCACCGCGTGCTGACGCTCGACCAGGTACGGATTCATATCCCGGACACCTACCGATCCCCGCGGAAGAAGCCCGCCCGCCTGGCCGACGCGCTGGACTTCTGGATGTTCGCCGGCGCCGCCGCGAACGTGGCGATGCAGTTCGCCCACCAGGGTGTGGCCGCGGGCGTGATGGAAAGTCAGGTCGAATCCGGTGCCCTCATGGTGCATCCGTGGAAGCGGCTGCGCACCACCTCGGCCTACCTGGCGGTGGCCGTCCTCGGTACCGAGGAGGACAAGAAGGCGATGCGCGAGGCGGTGAACGTCGCGCACCGGCAGGTCAGATCGCGCCCCGATTCGAAGGTGAAGTACAACGCCTTCGACCGGAATCTGCAACTGTATGTGGCCGCCGCCATCTACATCGGCTTCGAGGACTCCCACCAGTTGCTGTGCGGCAAGATGACCGACGAGGAAAAGGAAGCGTTCTATCAGGGCGCCGACACCTTCGGCACCACCCTGCAGGTGCACCCGGACATGTGGCCCAAGACCCGCGCGGACTTCGACGAGTACTGGCTCGAGGCGTGCGAGCAGGTGGTCTGCGACGACGAATTCCGTGCCTACATCGACGATCTCGTGCACCTGCGGATGATCCACTGGTCGCTGCGGATCATGTTCGGTGGTCTCCTGCAGTTCCTGACGTCGGGATTTCTGCCACCGCACTTCCGTGAGCAGATGGGCATCGAATGGAGCGAATCCGATCAGCGCCGGTTCGAGAACCTCTTCCTGTTCGTCGGTTTCGTCAACCGGTTCATCCCCAAGTTCATCCGGTTCGCCGGCACCTACTCGATGATGCGCGATGTGCGGCGCCGCATTCGCAAGCAGGCGCCGCTCATCTGATGCGATCGAATCAGCCCGGTACCTCCGAGGATTCGGGAGCCGCCGCCTCCGGAGCGGATGCGGTGGCGCGGGGCAGCGTGTAGGTCGCCGCGATCGACAATACGGCGACGACGAAGCAGGCGGCGGTGTACCAGAGGTTGCCGATGGGGTCGCCGTTGCCGGTCTCGCCGTCGGTCGCCGCGAAGAAGTCGGGCAGGGCGGCGAGCCAGAGACCGGCGAAGATCAGCAGGTAGAAGCTCGCGAAACGCTGGACGAAGGGATCGGTGTAACCGGGGTCCTCGGTGGCGCCCCGGCGCAGGTCCGACCACTGGCGGAACATGACGATCGAGGCGACGACCATCAGCACCGCGAGTTCCAGCGCGTACACCACCCCGCGCACCGTCGTGCTGCTCATGCCGAGCACGGTCGCCGGAAGCGGCAGCAGGAAGGTGCCCACCGAGGCGAGCAGGCCGATGACCACCGTGCGCCAGGTCAATTCGATGCCCGTGAACCGCTTGCCCGCGTCGACCTGCCGTCCGACGAAGTACTGCACACAGAACGCGAGCGACATCGGCCACAGCGCGGCGAACACCACCACACTGCCCATCGGCACCGAATCGAACATCGGCTGGTTGATCGGATTGTCCACCGACCACTCCCACCAGCGCAGTTGTGGCCCGAGGTGGTCGAAGATCTCGTAGAACGCATGATGCACGAAGCCGACACAGGTGGCGCCGATCAGCACCCCGAACCGGCGGAAGATACCGAGCATGCGCACCAGGCCGAAGGCCATCGTCGCCATCAGCGGATAGATCGCGATGATGTAGATCGGCAGGCGACCCCACAGGAAGTCGACGGTGAACACGTTGTGCGCGAACATCGTGTCGACGTGGTCTTCGATACCGAACGCGGCGGGGAAGTACAGCGGCGGCTCGATGATGAACAGGTACGCGGTAGCGCCGAACCACAGGACGAGGTTGGTCGGGTCGCCGTGGCGGCGCAGGCGGACGATCGCGAACCAGAGCGCCAGCACCGCACCGAGCACGATGGTCAGCTCGAGAACGGGCAGGGTCCAGTTCTCCAGCCCGAACGGGCTGCGGAACTCGACGAGTCCACCGGCCTCCTCACAGGAGAAGCCGAGTTGGACCGCGAGGTCGGCGAAGGTGGGGGAACAGTGTTCGGCCATGGGTCGGCCCTTCTAGGAGCTCACGGAATCGGCGGTGTACCAGCGGGTGACGTCGTAGCCCTCGTCGTAGCGGCGGAACCACTCACCGGCCAGGTCGGGCAGCTTCTCGTGTGCGGGGTTGTGCCCCGGCGTCTGGCTGCGGATGATGCCGCCCAGGGCGACGAGTTGTTCCTTCAGGCCGAGATCGTCGAAGGCGCGCGGCATCGTGCCGTTGTCGGCGGGGCGCAGGCCCGGCAGCAGCCGGCGCAGGGTCTGCTGATTGCGGTAGCTCGCGAACATCGACAGGGCGTCGACCTGCCGGTCTTCCAGTGGCACATGCTCGTTGAAGCCCGCGCAGGCCACGCGGATCACCCGTAGCACGTGCCGGAACACCGAGGGCGCCACCCGCATCCGGTACAGCTCGCTGTTCACCACCGAGTTGAAGATGATCAGCGCCGAACTGCGGTGTTCGACCTCCTCGACGAAATGCCAGATGAACAGCGAGGCCACCCGGTCGTCGCCGGGGGCGAACAACGTGGAGTCGTTGTCGAGCATCAGCTTGAACACCGGGGTGAAGGTGGCCTCGAGGTCGGCGGTGTAGGCCAGGCGGTACTTCACCGGGGTGGACGCGGTGAGTTCGTCGAACTCGCGGATCACGGCGTCGAGGGTCTGCTGTAGCCCGGGGTAGCGACGGATCAGGCCCTTCACATGCTGGCGGTGAGCGGTGGAGTGCTGACCCTCCTGGCGCATGAACGCGTCGGCCTCCTCGGCCACCTCGGGGTCGGTGATCTGCGGTTTCGCCTGGTTGATGAGCTGCACGATCATCTTCTCGAAGCCGATCGCCAGGAACGAGACGGCGTTGGCCATGGAGGAGAACGCCGGATTCTGCGGGTTCCACAGAAACGGCACGTCGTAGTCGGCGAACGCGAAATCCATCTTGCGGACGTGAAGTTCGGTCACGGTGAGTACCTCGTTGTTCGGGCGTGCGCCGGTCCGGCCGCCACTCGGTTGGGTGAGGTAATCATACGACTGAACGTTCGTCTGTATGATTACTTTGACGGAATCGGCCGTGACCAGGGCTTGTGCTAGCGTCCACCGGGTGGCGCGCAGACGGGGATGGGGCGGTAGTCCGCCGGGGGACGATGCTGAGGCGACGCGCCGGATCGTCGCGGCGGCAGTCGAATTGATCGGGCGCACCGGGGCGGAGATCAGCATCGCCGATGTGGCGGAATCGCTCGGTGTCATCCGGCAGACGGTCTACCGGTACTTCCCCAGCGCCGACGCGCTGATGACCGCTGCCGCGATGGCCTCGGTGGAGGGTTTCCTGGATCGGCTCGCGGCGCAGGTGCGCGGGCTCGGTGATCCGGTGGAGGCGATGGTCGAGGCGGTGGTCTACACGCTGGCCGAGGTGCGCCGCACACCGCACCTGGGCATCCTGCTGTCGAGTTCCTACTCCAACGTCCGCCCGGACAGCCTCACCTCCGAGGAGGCGCAGGCCTTCGGCATGACCATGATCCGGCGGTTCGACGTGGACTGGGCCGCGCACGGCTACGACGAGCAGGCGCTGCGGGAACTGGTCGAATACGTCCTGCGGACCATGCAGTCGTTCTTCTTGTCGCCCGGTGACCCGCCGCGCACCGACGACGAGCTACGCCGATACCTGCGGCGATGGATGGGCACGGCCATCAGCGCTCAGACCGCGGCCGGAGAATTCCTCGAGCGCTGAGGCCGCTGCTGTTTTCTGGCGTGTCCCGCGGGGGCGGCCGACGAGGACTCCGTGCGATGACGTCGTTGGCATCGCGGTGGAGCGTCGGCCCGACCCCGCGGGTGCACCGGTGTCGACACCGTGACCGAAAAACATTGCTCCCCCGGACCGTTCGGCGCCTCGTACAACGGGCCGGTCGAGCACCACATCAGGGTGGTTCCCGCTGGGTGACGGCTCAAACGTGGTTCGTCGTTGCTGGTTGAGGACGGATTCACCGGGTAGGCGGCGGATATGGAGATTCTCGTGATTCTCGCCGTGGTCGTCGTGGTGGCGGCCGTCGTGCTGTGGCGCAAGACGCGGGGCGGACCCAAGCCCCCGGACGAGCCCGAATGGACGGGCAATCCGCCGCGCTGAGCGTTTCCGGCTCAGGGTTTTCTCGCGACGACCAGGACGTTCTTCCCGAACAGTTTGCCGGTCACCGACTGCAGGGCCTTGCTGAGCGGGAAGACGACCCGGTCGTAGAGCTTGAGCGCGCGCACATTGATGCTGCCGTCGTCGTTGCCGAGCAGCTTGTAGGCCATGGTGGCGAAGAACCCGATCGGATCGCAGTAGCGCGAATCCACCACCTCGAGCCCGGCATTGCGCAGAATCCGGTTCAGCTGCGTGCGCCGGTAACGGCGGTAGTGCTCGACTTTCACGTCCATCGAGGAGAACAGCATCTCGAGCGCGGGCACGTAGATCACCATCGTGCCACCGGGCCGCAGCAGTGACGCCAGGTGTTCGGCGGCTTCCTGGTCGTTCTTGATGTGCTCGAATACGTTGAAAGAGTAGATGAGCCCGTATTTTTCGGCCTCGGGCGGCTCGGTGTCGCAGTCGACGACTTTGTAGCCCTTCGCCAGCAGCACTTTCTGCAGGTCGGGGTCCGGTTCAAGACACTCGGGGAAGATCTCGCGTTCGGCGAGCAGATCGGCGTAGGTGCCCTGTCCCGCGCCGAAATCGAGCACACGCAGATCCGTTGTGGTGACATGTTTTTCGACGCAGTCGAGGAGAAATTTGTTGTAGTTGATCGCTTCGGCCATCACCTCCAGGTTGTCGCACCCGGTGTAGGCGAAATTGCTGCTCGTCACGCTCGGTCCCCTCAATCCATCGAAATGTGTGAGTCCGTCCGTTCGAGCGGCCATGATGCCACGTCGGGGTCACAATGGTCGTCGAACACCCGTACCGAGCAGGGAGTGACCGTGTCCACCGTCTTCGTAGCATCGGGCGCGGGCGCGGCCCGTAGCCTCGTCGTCGCCCTCGGCGCGGCGATTGTGCTCGCCGTCGCGTTCGTGTTCGCGCCGCCCCTGGTGGCGGGGTGGCTGCCCGGTGCCGATTTCGCCGACGAGCACGCGCTGCGCGCGGGTTTCCGGTCCGCGTTCGTCACGTATTGGCAAGCGGGACAGGCCGAACTCACGCCCGAGCTGCAGGCGGCGGTGGACTACTGGTTCGGGTACCACGTCGTGAAGGCGGTGGTGGCGTTGCTGTGGTCGATCGTGCTCGTCGCGCTCGGGGTGATGCTGTGGCGGTACTCGTTGCGCACCCGGCAGCCGAACCGGACGATGTTCGCCGTGGCGGGGGTGATCACCACGCTGGTGCTCGCGGTCGCCGGGGTGGCGGTGCTTGCCAATATTCAAGGGGCCGTGACACCGTTCGCGTCCTTGCTGCCGATGGCGGTCGACGGTGCGGCCGACGCGTCGCTGGCCGGGGTACTGACCGAGGTGGGGCGAGGGCTCGACGACTACCCCGGTGGTCCGGCGGCACTGGAGGTGATGGTCGAGGACTTCGCGCGCTATCACGTCGCGATGGCCGCGCTCGCCGCGGCGGCGTCGGCCGGACTCCTCGGGCTCGGTGTCGTGCTGTGGCGGCGTCGCGCAGGCGCGGCCGGTCGCGTCCTCGGCGCCTATGCCCTGGCCGCGGTGGCCCTCGGCCTGCTGTTCGCGGTGGTCACGGTCGCCAACGTGACCACCGCGCTCGATCCGGCACCCGGGCTCGCCGCCCTGATGACGGGTGGCTGGTGATCAGCGAGCCTGCCAGTTCGGGCTGCGCTTCTCGACGAACGCCATCAGACCCTCGCGGACGTCCGCCGAGCGGGTGAGTTCGGCGATCTCGCGGTCGGAACGATCCCAGGCGTCGTCGTCGGGCAGGGCGCCGTCGACGATGCTGAGCGCCACCCGCTTACTCGCCTGCACCGCCAGCGGCGCGTTCGCCGCGATCCGCGTCGCCAGCTCCATCGCGGTATCGAGAACCCGGTCGGCGGGAACCACCCGGTTGACCAGTCCGAACTCCAACGCGCGTGCGGCGGTGATCGGCTCGCCGGTCAGGATCATCTCCATGGCGACCTTGCGCGGCAGCTGTTCGGGCAGCCGGAACGCCCCGCCCGCGGCGGCGAAGAGACCGCGTGCCACCTCGGGCAGCCCGAAGGTGGCGGTGGACGCGGCGACGGCCAGGTCGCTGGCCAGCACCAGCTCGGTGCCGCCACCGAGCGCGAGCCCGTTCACGGCCGCGATGGTCGGCTTGCTGATGGGGTGGCGCATGTAGCCACCGATACCCCAGTGTTCGTGTCCCGCAGCCAGAATCGACTCACCGCGTCCGAGTGCGCGCAGATCCGCACCGGCACAGAAGGCCCGGTCGCCCGCGCCGGTGAGGACGAAGGCCCGCACGGCCCGATCGTTGTCGGCCTGTTCCAGGGCCGCGCCGAGCTGGGCGCTGACCTCGCCGTCGATCGCGTTCATGGCCTCGGGCCGGTTGATGACGGCGACGAGCACATGCTCGTGCATCTCGACGAGAACGGCGCTCACGATCGACTCCTGCCTTCGTTGTCCCGCCCGGTCGTGGACGGAACCCGACCGACAAGTACCACGCCGCAAGTAGGCTCCGAAAAAAATTCGCGAAAGAATTTCCGGCGGGTGTCGATTCGCGCGGTGCCCGTTCGACCTACGGATGAACGCAGCGCCCACCAGGGGCACCGACCCGAAGGAGACACACCATGAAGTACATGCTGATCATGCGCGCCACCGACGAGGCCTTCGCCGAGTTCGAGAACGTGAGCTTCGACGAGATGCTCGACGCCATGGGCAAGTTCAACGACGAGCTCATCCGCGCCGGCGTGCTCGTCGCTGCGGAAGGGCTCGAGGACGCCGCCGAAGGTGTTGTCGTCGACTACTCGTCCGAACCACCGGTCGTCACCGATGGCCCCTACGGCGAGACCAAGGAACTGTTCGGCGGGTACTACATCCTCAACGTGGCATCGAAGGAAGAGGCCGTCGAGTGGGCCAAGCGGATGCCGATGACCGGTCCCGGCATCAAGACCGAGATCCGGCGGGTGCCCTCCATCGACGAATTCCCCAAGGACAACGTCTGGGTACAGAAGGAACGCGCCTGGCGCGAGTCCACCGGGCAGCTCTGAGGCGATGACGGAGCACACCGGACGTGCGGCGGTCGCCGCCGTATGGCGGATCGAGTCGGCGCGCATCGTCGGCGCGCTTGCCCGCTACACCGGCGACTTCGCGATGGCCGAGGACCTCGCCCAGGAGGCACTGGCCGAAGCCTTGGTGACGTGGCCGCGCGACGGTGTGCCCGCGCATCCGGCGGGGTGGTTGCTCACCACCGGACGACGGCGCGCGATCGACGCGTTCCGGCGTCGTGCCGCCCTGGACGAGCGCTACACCGTCCTCGCCGCCGGACTCGGCGAGGGCGGTGCGTTCACCGGCGGCGAGCCGGCCCCCGCCGGTGAACCGGTGTGGGATCCCGAGCAGATCGACGACGACGTCCTCGCGCTGATCTTCATCGCCTGCCATCCGGTGCTCTCGCGCGAGGCGCGGCTGGCGCTGACCCTGCGCGTGGTCGGCGGTCTGACCAGCGACGAGATCGCCGCGGCCTGCCTGGTGCCGACCGCGACCGTGCAGGCGCGGATCACCCGAGCCAAGAAGACCCTCGCCGCGGCACGGGTGCCGTTCGAGGTGCCGCCGCTCGCCGAACGCCGCGAGCGGCTCGGTTCGGTGCTCGGCGTGATCTATCTGATCTTCACCGAGGGATCGACGGCGAGCAGCGGTGGCGACCTGATCCGGTTCGACCTCGCCGGGGAAGCGCAGCGCCTGGCGCGGGTGCTCGCCCGGCTGATGCCCGGCGAACCCGAGGTCTACGGTCTGCTCGCCCTGCTCGAACTCACCGCCGCCCGGTTCCCGGCCCGCACCGGACCCGACGGCGAACCGGTCCTGCTCGAGCAGCAGGACCGGCGCCGCTGGGACCGGACCGCGATCCGGCGCGGCCGCGCCGCCCTGGCCAAGGCCGAACAGGCCGGGCGTGGGCTCGGCGCCTACGGGCTGCAGGCCGCGATCGCCGAGTGTCACGCCGTCGCCCCGTCGGTCGAGCAGACGAACTGGGAGCGCATCGTGCTGCTGTACGAGGCGCTCGGCAGGCTCGCGCCCTCACCGGTGGTCGAGCTGAACCGGGCCGTTGCGGTGTCGATGGCGGCCGGAGCGGCCGCGGGTCTCGCCGTCGTCGACGAGCTGGCGGCCGGGGGAGCGTTGTCGTCGTCGCATCTGCTGCCGAGCGTGCGTGGGGAACTGCTGATCCGCCTCGGCCGCGTCGAGGAGGCGCGCGACGAGCTCACCGAGGCGATCCGGCGCTGCCGCAACGACCGCGAGAAGGCCGTGCTCGCGGGCAAACTCCAGGCACTCTGACCACAACGACACACAAGCGTAAAGTTTTGTCCGCGTACCGATCGGGTAGTCCGGAATGGCGACGACGAGAGGTTTGTGGATGTCTCAGGAATCGAAATCGGTGTTGCACCGGGCAATCGGTGCATCGGCGATCGGAAATGCGGTCGAATGGTTCGACTACGGCGTCTACGCCTACCTCGCCACCTATATCGCGGCATCGCTTTTCCCCGGTGACGGAACCGGATCCAGCGTTATCTATACGCTGCTCGGTTTCGCGGTCTCCTTTCTGATCCGCCCGATCGGCGGCATGATCTGGGGTCCGCTCGGTGACCGCATCGGCCGCAAACGCGTGCTCGCGATGACCATCATGCTGATGGCCGGTTCCACCCTCGCCGTCGGTCTGATCCCGAGTTACGAGGTCATCGGCATCGCCGCGCCGATCCTGCTGTACGCGCTGCGCATGGTGCAGGGCCTGTCCGCCGGTGGTGAATACGGTGGCGCCGCGACGTTCATGGCCGAATACGCGCCCGACCGTAAACGCGGTTTCTACGGCAGTTTCCTCGAAGTCGGCACACTCGCCGGTTTCACGCTCGGCAATCTGACGGCGCTGCTGCTGGTGAATGTGCTCGACGCCACGAGCATGGAATCGTGGGGTTGGCGTATTCCGTTCCTGATCGCCGCACCGCTCGGCTTGATCGGTATGTATCTGCGCAGCCGGGTCGAGGACACCCCGGTATTCCGCGAAATCGAGGCGAAGGACGAAACCGAGGAAACGGTCGGGGTCTATCGCGATCTGTTGACCAAATACCTGCGCCCGGTGCTGACGCTTTTCGGTCTGGTCATCGCCCTGAACGTGGTGAATTACTCGCTGCTGAGCTACACACCGACCTATCTCGGCAACACCATCGGGATGGCAGAATCCGACGCACTGCTCGTGCCGCTGATCGGCCAGATCGTGATGCTGCTGACCCTGCCGTTCCTCGGTGCGCTCTCGGACCGGATCGGTCGCAGGCCGATGTGGTTGTTCTCCTGCGCGGCGCTGATGATCACGGTGATCCCGGTGTACATCCTGATCGGCACCTCGCTCACCGGTGCCATCGTCGGCTTCGCCATCCTCGGCCTGCTCTACGCGCCGCAGCTGGCCACCATTTCGGCGACCTTCCCGGCCATGTTCCCCACCATCGTGCGGTTCGCGGGTGTGGCGATCGGCTACAACGTGGCCACCTCGATCTTCGGTGGCACCGCGCCGGTGATCAACCAGTCGCTCATCGAGCTGACCGGCGACAACCTGTTCCCGGCCTACTACATGTTCGGCGCGTGTCTGGTCGGCCTGATCGCAGCCTACTTCCTCATCGAGACCAAGGGCATGTCGCTGCGTGGCACCCAGGTGCCCGGCACGCCGGAGGCCCTCGAGGAACAGCGCGAGCTCGGCGAGCCGGTGGAACTCGCCGAGGGGCTCGATCCCGCTGTCCCGGTGAAGTAGGTCCTCAGGACCGGAACACCGCGAGTGCCTCGTCGCCGAGGTGCGGCCCGCTCACCTCGATGGCCACATTCGAACTGGCGACCACGTCGGCGCAGCTCAAGGTGAAGCTGGGTCCCGGCCCGAGGATCGGCCCGAACTCCGAGGCCGCCGCCGCGAACACGATGCGCCCGACCTGGGCCCACACCATCGCGGCGGCGCACATCGGGCACGGCTCACCGCTGGCGTACACGGTGGCGCCACGCAGCGCCTCGGCCTTGCCGGTGGCGGAGGCGACGGTGATCGCGACCAGTTCGGCATGGGTGGTGACATCACCGGTGGTGGCGACGGCGTTCGCGGATTCGGCGAGCACCGTACCGTCGCGGTCGACGGTGACGGCACCGAACGGCCGGTCACCGAGCACCGCCGCCTGGGCAGCGAGGTCGATGGCCCGGCGCAGGTAGGCGATGTCGGTGTCGGTGAGTGTGGTCATGCGCTGAGCTCCACTTCCGTGCCGCGGCCCTGGGCGCGGGCCTTGTCGATGAGCAGGCGGGCGGTGACGAGATCTTGCAGGCCGATACCGACCGAGTTGAACAGGGTGATGTCGCGTGGGCCGGCCCGGCCGGCCGCCCGGCGGAGAATCACCTGGCCCAGTTCGGTGCTCACCTCGGCTTCGGTGATCGCGCCGTCGGCGATGGCCAGCAGCGTGTCGCCCGACTTGGTGAGCGTTGTCGAAACCGAGTCTACGATCACGCGCGCCCGGCGCATGGCAGCCCCGTCGACCTCGCGGTGATCGGCGCGTGGCGGGGCGCCGACCGCGTTCACGTGCAGCCCCTCGCCGAACCAGGCACCGCGCACGATCGGCTCCCGTGCGGGGGTGAGGGTGCACAGCACATCGGCGGCCCGTGTCACCGACTCCGGTGACGGCATCGCCCGCACCTCCAGCCCGAGGTCGGCGATCGCAGCGCGGAACCGCTCGACGGTGGCGGGGGACCGCGACCAGACCAGCACGGTCTCGATGTCGCGTACCCGGGCGACGGCGCGGGTGTGCTCGATCGCCAGCGCACCGGCTCCGATGAACCCCAGTGTGGAACTGTCCTGCCTGGCAAGATATTTGGTCGCCACCGCGCTGGCGGCGGCTGTTCGCACGGCGGTGACGAGCCGTCCGTCGACGAGCGCCTCACAGCCGCCGTCGAGCGCGGAGGTCACCAGGATCACCGAGCGCTGTACCGGCAGTCCGCGTTCCCGGTTGGCGGGGAGGTCGGCGAGCAGTTTCACGGCGGCGGCCCCGGCGGATTCGGCGGCGGCGACCATCGGAACGAAGGCGGTGTCGCCGACACCGACCGCGGGCGGCGCGGGGACCACCGCCGTGCCGAGCGCGAGGTCGGCGTGCGCGCGTTCGACGGCGGCGAGCACCTCCGCGCGATCGATCAGGGCGGCCACATCGGAATGCGACAGGATCAGAGTCATCGGTGGCTCCTCGGAAGCGGTGGGTCAGGAGGTTCGGGCGAAGGCGACGGTCAGGTCGCGCGGTGCACGGCTGTTGCCGACCAGACCGCTCACGGCGACGATCGCGATCAGATACGGCAGCATCACCAGCAGCGCGAACGGCACGTCGACACCGAGCGCGGGCAACGCGAACTGCAGCGCCTGGGCGATGCCGAAGAACACCGACGCCCAGATGACGCCGAGCGCTCGCCAGCGGCCCGCGATCACCGCGACCACGGCCAGATACCCGATGCCGCCGGTCATGTTGTCGCTGAACGAGTGCACCTCCGACAGCGCCAGCTGCGCGCCGCCGAGGCCCGCGGCGAACGCGGCGAGCAGCACGCAGCCGTAGCGGACGGCGCGCACGGGCAGGCCGGTGCGATCGGCGGCCACGGCGTCCTCGCCGATCGCGTCGATCATCAGGCCCATTTTGGTGCGGCGGGAGAACACGAACGCCGACCCCGCGACGAGGGCCATGCACAGGTATCCGAGTACGGTCTGCCCGAACAGTGCCGGACCGATGACCGGAATATTGTGCAGCACAGGGATTCTCAGCGCCTCGAAGCCCACAACGCTGTGCCCTTTGCCGTCGGCGAGCAGCAGGCGTGCGCCGTAGGTGGTCGCGCCGAGAGCGAGCGCGTTGCTCGCGATGCCGACGACGATCTGGTCGGCGCGCAGTCCGATACTCCAGACGGCCTGTAACGCACCGAATATCAGGGCGGCCAGCACCGCGGTGGCCGTGCCGAGCACCGGCGACCCGGTGGCGACCGCACCGAGTACGCCCGCGAACGCGCCGGTGAGCATCATCGCCTCGAGGCTCAGGTTGAGCACGCCCGCGCGCTCGCTGACCAGCTCACCGCTCGCCGCGACGAGGATGGGCAGGGTGAAGCCGATGCCGCTGGTGGCGATGTCGGTGACCGTGTCGAGGCTCATCGGCTCGCTCCTGCCGCGTCGATGTTGTTCGTGTCGTGAACTGGTTGTGACGCAGCGGTTGTGCGCGTTCGGGAGGTCCAGATGGCAGCGCCCGCGATGAAGACGATCATCAGGGACTCCACGACCGCGATGGTCGAGGCGGGCACGTTCGCGGCCAGCTGCAGGTTGATCCCGCCGGAGACGAGGAAGCCGAGCAGGAGCGACACCGCGACGACGGCGCTCAGCGAGCCACGTGCCAGCAGCCCGACGACCAGCCCGGAGAACCCGTACCCGGAGGAGAATCCCTCGGCGAGGACGAACGGCGCCGTCGCCACCAGCAGGCCGCCCGCGACGCCCGCGAACGCACCCGCCGCCGAGAGGCTGAGGAAACGCAGTCGGCCCACCGGCAAACCCAGCCTCGCCGCCGCGTCGGGATTGAGCCCGACCGCACGCAAGCGCGTACCGAGTGCCGTGTGGCGCACCAGGATCGCGGTGCCGAACGCGGCGACCACGGCGATCCACAGGGCAATGGTCGCGGGGGAGCGTTCGATACCGAGCAGGGGCAGATGCGCGGCGTCGGCGAGCTGCTCGGACTGCGGCAACGTCTCCGAGGAGGTCACCGGCTGACGCAGCAGCGTTGGCTCGTGCACGACGAGCAGCACCAGCGCCAGGCCGACGAAGTTGAGCAGCAGCGTGGTGATGATCTCGCTGGTGCCGCGCGCGACCCGCAGATACGCCGCGATCGCGGCCCACAGCCAGCCCGCGGCCGCCGCCCCGAGCAACACCGTGGGCACCGTGATCGCGGCGGGCGTGCCGGTGAGGGTGGTGCCGATCGCGGTGGCGGCGATCCCGCCGGCGCAGATCTGGCCCTCCCCACCGACATTGACCAGCCCGGCGCGGTGGGCGATGGTGAACCCCACGGCCACCAGCATCAGCGTGGCCGCGACATTGAGCGAGGCGCCCACGGCGTAGTCGCTGCCGAACATGCCCTCCCACAGCGCTGTCATCGTGGCGCCGGGGGCGGCGCCCGCGACGGCGGCCAGGATCAGCCCGATCACTCCGGCGGCCAGCATGGCCGCGACAGCGACGACGAGGGGGTGGTGCCCCGCGGAGAGCTTGCCGAGGCCGCGCGGAACGCCCCGCGCCGCCGGTCGAGATGGGGTCTCGGTCGCTGTGGTCCGACCAGGTGCGCTCATGCCGCGACTCCCATCATCAATTCGCTGATCTGTTGTGCAGCAACAGGATCGGTGGTTTCGACGGGCCCGGCCAGTTCCCCGCGATAGGCGACGAAGATCCGGTCGCACAGGGCGAGCAGTTCGGGTACCTCGCTCGATACCACCAGCACGCCGCAGCCACGCGCGGCCGCGTGCCGCAGCTGCGTCAGCACGAAATCGACTGCGCCGATGTCCAATCCGCGCGTCGGCTGGGCAGCGACCAGGCAGCGCAGGTTCGCCGCCGACAGTTCGCGCGCCAGCACGACCTTCTGCTGATTGCCGCCCGACAGCGATCCCATCGGCACCCACGGACCGGCCGCGCGTACATCGAAGCGATCGAGTTCGGCTTGCGCGGCGCGACCCATGGCCTGTTTGTCGAGGAGGCCGAAGCGGCGGAACCGGCCGAGGCTGCCGAGGAAGAGATTCTCGGCCAGGGTCATGTCGGCGACCATGCCGTCGCGGTGGCGATCTTCGGGGACGACGCCGAGACCGAGCGATGTTCGGGTGGCGGGGTTCGCTGTGGTGATGTCGGCGCCGGCGAGCGCGACAGTGCCCGCCCGCACCGGGGTGCCACCGGCCAGCACCGCGACGAGCTCGCTCTGCCCGTTGCCCTCGACGCCCGCGATCCCGACGATCTCGCCCGGCCGCACGGCCAGGCTCGCTTCGTCGAGCGCGATACTGCCGTCGGCTCGGTGGACGGTCACCCCGTCGACGGTGAGAACCGCTGCGGGCTGGTTCGATCCGTGCGTTATGACGGTTTCGCCGCGGCGTCGATCGGTGGTCCTGTGCTCGCCCGCAGCCGGGCTCGTGGTGGGGTCGGTGGCGACCGGGGTGGCTGAACCGGGTGCGGTGAGGACCTGGGCCGGCTCGCCCGGATCCAAGCCGATCGTCGCCGCCACGGTCGGGTCGAGATCGGTGACCTCGCGGCCGACCATCGCGGTGAGTAACTCGGAAATTGTGGTCTCGGGCAGCGGACCGCCGCCGGCGACCGTGCCGCGGCGCAGCACCGTCGCGGCGTCGGCGACTCTGGCCACCTCGCCCAGCTTGTGTGTCACAAGGACCACGGCCTTGCCGTCGGCGGCGATGGCACGGCAGGTGTCGATCAACGCGTCGATCTCGGCCGGATCGAGCACTCCCGTCGGTTCGTCGAGCAGGATCAGCGCCGGATCGCGCAGCAGGGCCTTGACGATCTCGACCTTCTGCCGGGCGCCCACCGGCATCGTCGCGACCTGCTGGTCGAGATCGATGCGCAGCCGATAGCGGTGGGCGATCTCGTCGAGACGGCTGGTCAGATCCGCACGGCGCAACCGCAGCCCGTGTTGGGTGAGCAGCAGATTCTCCGCGACGGTCATGGTGGTCACCAGGCTGAAGTGCTGGTGCACCATGGCGACGCCAGCCCGCATCGCGGCGGCGGGCGAGTCGGGGCGGAAGGGCTTGCCGCCCAGTTCGATCCGTCCGGCATCGGGTGGGTAGCCGCCGAAGACGAGATTGCACAGCGTCGACTTGCCCGCGCCGTTCTCGCCGAGAACGCAGTGGACGGTGCCGGATTCGACGGTGACGTCCACGTCGTGCAATGCCCGGACCGCGCCGAAGCTCTTTCCGACCCCGTGCAGGGTCAATGCGGGAGTGTCCATCGCCATCAGTACGGCTTCACCGCGCCGGTGGACAGGGCCGTCTTCGCCTTGGCGAGCGCGTCGGCGACCGCGGTGTCCTTGTCGCACAACACGAAATCGGTGCCGTCGTTGGGCGAGGTGAGCCCGAAGCGCACGTTCTCCGCTTTCCACGTGTTGTCGAGCGCCGCCTTCACCGCGTATTCGACCTCGGCGCCGATATCGGTGTGCACGTAGCCCAGATACACGGGATCGGTGCAGTCACCGGGGATCGGACCGCCGACCAGGGTGGCGCCGGACTGGGCCGCCGCCTGCTCCAGGCCCGCCTTGCCCAGGTTCACGATCTGACCGAGCGTGCCCGCGCCCGCGCCGTAGTCGGCCAGCGCTGCCTGCTTGGCCTTGGCCGGGTCGTTGAAATCGCCGACGTACTGCGGAGTCAGCACCCTGGCGTCCGGCTTCGCGAACCGTGCGCCGTTGCCGAAAGCGTTGGCGGCGTTGACGATCGCGGGCAGTTCGACGCCGCCGACGAAGGCCACCGCGCCGGTCTCGGATCCGGCCGCGGCCACCGCGCCACTGAGGAACTCGGCCTCGGCCTGCTGCGGGTCGTAGTAGGCCAGGTTGGCCATCGGCTTCGCGTCGGCGGGCCCACCGATCTCCACGAACTTCACACTCGGGAACTGCGGGGCCACCTTGCGCACATCGGCATCGGTCTGGCCGCCGAGCGCGATGACCAGATCGTTGGTCGAGGCGAAACGGACGAGCGCCTGCTGATAGTCGGCCGCCGCCACCTGCTCGACCTTGCTCAATTCGACCTTGTCGCCGAGGGCTTCGGCGACGCGCTGGTAGCCCAGATACCCCGACTGCATGAAGCCGGTGTCGGAGAGCGAACCGGGGAAGAACACGCCGACCTTCAGCTTGCCGCCCGCCGCGGCGGTGTCGGCGGAACCGCAGGCCGACAACAGGGCAGCGGCGGCGAGGGCGGCCGAGCCGAAGGCGATCGCGCGCCGGGTGGAGTTGTGCACGAGGTACTCCTTGATCGAACGAACCGCCCACTTAGCGGTATACCGTTAAGTGTCAGCGTGCGGTCCGCGAATGACGGCCGGATTACCGAAAAGTAAGAATCGGTCGCACGGTGCGCGCGGGGCTACCGTGGAGTCGGAAGCGGGGCGGAAGGATGGTGTGGTGGCGGGACCGGTCAAGAAGTCGCTGCGAGATCAGGCATACGAGGAACTGCGGGATCGGATCATCGATCTGCGGTTGAGTCCCGGGCAGCGGTTGGTGGAACGCGATCTCGCCACCGAACTCGACATCTCCCGCATTCCGCTGCGCGAAGCGCTGCACCTGCTCGAACGCGAAGGGCTGGTCGTGATCGTGCCCCGGCAGGGCGCGATCGTTGCCCCGTTCACGGTCGCCGATGTGCGCGACCTGTTCGACGTGCGCGAGAGCCTCGAGGTGCTGGCCGCCCGGCTGGCCGCCGAACGCGCCGAATCCGCCGACCTCACCGCGCTGCGCGCCCAGCTCACCGCCGCCCGACGGGCCACCGAACGCGGCGAGCAGGCCGCCATCGCGGCCGCCAACGCCGGATTCCACGCGATCATCGTGGAGATCTCCGGCAACCCGCTGCTGCAATCGCTGTTGCGGCCCTTGGAGTCTCGCGTGCGCTGGCTGTTCCACCTCACCAAGGAACGCGACCCGGGCACCCAATGCGACGAACACGAGGCGCTCTACGCCGCGATCGCGGCAGGCGACCCGCAGGCCGCGGCCGACATCGCCTACCGCCATGTCGCCTCCGGGCGCGAACCCAGCCTGGCTCTTGCCGAGCAGTGGGCGACGCCCGTCATCGACCCGGTCAGTGCCACCCGCACGCGTCAGCGCACCACGAACCGCGACAGATCGGCGTGATCAGCCGCCGCCCGCCGGAGCTCGGCCGGCGGCGGCCGCATGGTGGAGGGCACTGCGTGCCGCGCGCACGGCCGGATGGTCGCCGGTGCCGTTTCGGTAGGCGAGACGGGTGCGGCGGCGAATCGGCAACGCGGTGAGGGCGAGCCGTTCCGGCGGTGCGTACAACGCCAGGCCTGGGATGATCGCGGCGCCCGCGCCGGCGGCCACCAGGGCGAGCACCGTGTCGAAGTCGTCGGCGTGATGACGCACGCGCGGTGTGAAACCCGTTGCCTGACAGGCGCGAATGGTCATCGTGTGGCACAGCGTGCCGGGGGTGCCCGCGATCCAGGGTGAGTCGCGGTTGGCGCGCAACGGATCGTCGGCGGGCGCCGGATCGCGGGTGGCGAGAAAGACCGTTTCGGTGTGCAGCGGTTCGGTGTGCAACGCCCGGTCGGTGTCGGCGGGCACCAGGTCGTAGTCGTGGGTGAGCGCGATATCGAGGGTGCCTGCCCGCAGGGCGTCTGGTACGTCGGCCGGATCGATCTCGGTGACGGTGAGTTCCAGGCGCGGGTGTTCGGTGCTCAGGGTGACCAGGGCGGGGGAGAGCAGGGTACGCGCGGCGGTGGGGAACGCCCCGATGCGCAATGTGCCGACCAATGCGGTTCGCACACCGGCCAATTCGGCGTCCGCGCGTTCGAGGGCGGCGAGCACGGTCTCGGTGTGGCCGACCAGCAGATGGGCGGCGGGGGTGAGCGTCACGCGGCGGCCCGATCGCTCGAGCAGTGCCACGCCCGCGTCCTTCTCGAGCGCGCTGAGCTGCTGGGACACCGCCGACGGCGTGTAGCTGAGGGCCTCGGCGACCGCCGCGATGGTCCCGCGGTGGGCGAGTTCGCGCAGCAGGCGGAGTTTGCGGACATCGAGCATCAGTTCAGCTTACGTTCTACCTCATGAACGTGAACTGGACCTTACGGTCGCGGGGTTCGACGATGGAGTCATGACATCGCTGCACGGCCTGTTCGTCCCCCTGGTCACACCCTTCACCGCCGACGGCGCCCTCGCTCCCGACGCACTCCGCGCGCACGCCCACGCGGTCCTCGACGCGGGCGCCACCGGGCTCGTCGCGCTCGGCACGACCGCCGAACCGACTGCCTTGACGCCCGACGAACGCGCAGAGGTGCTCGATATCTGCGCCACGGTATGTGCCGAACGGGACGCGCCGCTGATCGTGTGCGCGGGCGGCAACGCCACCACCGAGGCCGCCGCCGCGGTGGCAGCCGTGCCGCCGTCGGCGGCCGCGGTGCTGTCGGTGGTGCCCTACTACGTCCGGCCGAGCGAGGAGGGTGTGATCGCGCACTTCACCGCACTCGCGGCCGCGAGCCCGGCGCCGATCCTCGTCTACGACGTGCCGTACCGGACCGCGCGCACGCTCGGCGTCGCCACCCTGATCCGGCTCACCACCATCGCGAATATCGCCGGCTTCAAGCACTCTGTCGGTGGCATCACCGATGCCACCGTGGAACTGATGGCGACCGTCGGGGACCGGACCACCGTGCTGGCGGGCGACGACCGTTTCGCCTCGCCGCTGCTGGCACTCGGCGCCGACGGCGCGATCCTCGCCGCGGCCAATGTCGCGCCCGCCGGGTACGCCGAACTCGTGCGAGCCTGGGGGACAGGTGATCTCGCTCGCGGCCGCGCGGTGGGTAACCGTCTCGACGCCCTCGGTGCCGCCCTGTTCGCCGAACCGAACCCCACGGTCGTCAAGGGCGTACTCGCCGCACGGGGCGAAATCCCCAGCGCGGCGGTGCGTCTGCCGTTGCTGCCCGCCTCGGCCGAATCGGTCGCGGCGGCGCTGTCGGCGGCCGGAACTCAGCCGTAGAGTTCCACGAACTTCGCCAGCGACCGTTCGAAATCGCCGCGCAGCGCCTTGGCCACGGTCGAGCCGATCGGGCCGAACAGCGGCGCGCCGCCGAGTTCGACGGTCAGGTCGACCGCCGAACCGTCGCCCTTGGGTTGTACGGCAAGATCGATGCCGAACTTGGTGCCGCCGATGCCCGCGCCGGTCAACTTCAGCTTGTGCGGCGGCTGGGCGGTGCGCACCGTCCAGGTGACCTTGTTGCGAAACCCCTTCACCCGCGCGACACCGACCAGCACGGTGCCCTCGGTGAGTTCTTCGGGGACGGTGCCGCGCCAGGCCTCGTGGATCGCCAGCCAGTCGCCGAGGTGCTCCAGGTCGGAGGCGTGGTCCCACGCTTTGTCAGGGGCGAGGGGGACGTCGATGGTGAGCTTCAGTTTGGCCACGGCGGGATAGTATCCGGTACTCCCGGTTCCGCGACCACCGCATCCGGACCATCGTGTGTTTCGACAACCCCGTGCCTGCGGATATTGGGTAATATCAGCGGCAATTCCCATGCCTGACAGCAGGTTCCATCTCGAATCGGTCACAGTGCTGCTACTGTGTGCGGGTCGCTGGAAGCGGGGACTGTCTATCGGGTATCCGGGATGGTTCCCTCGAGGGCGGCTGCCCGGGTGGAACGACGACGAAAGATCAGATGAACTCCGGAATCGCGGTGCTGTCGCTCATCATCGGAGCCCTGGTGGTCCTCGCGGCCATCGCTGTGGCTGTGCTCGCCATGCACAACGAGCGCAAACAACGCGCGCGCGCCGACACCGCCAAGCGGGAGCGTGAACTGTGTGAGGCGGCGGTACATCACCTCGCCCAGATCACCCTGCCCGCCATCACCGACGCCGTACGGCGACACGACATTCCGTCGGTCGCGGTGGAACTGCCCGCCGAACTGCGCGACGCGCCCATCGGCGAGTCGCTGCAGGCGATCGCGACCGGCCACGCCGACGACCTGCGCGTCGTCGCCGAGGAGACACGGGCGATGGTCGAGCGCTACGGCGAGCAACGCCGCGTCGCCGAGATCCAGGCCGCCCGCGAGGAGACCCGCGCCGAACTGCAGGCGTCGTCCCGCGCGGCGACCAGTGCCGCGGTGCGCTCGTTCGGCACCTCGGTGGTGAGCCTCGGCACCGACCTCGGCCAGGTGGTGAGTACCGCGCTGCGCGAGCACCGCGACGACGCCGTCTACGAGACGCTCACCCGCATCGACCACACCGTCCAGCAGATGATCCGGCAGGCGCAGTCCTACGTGATCGTCTCCGGTGGCCTGCCCGGCAGGCGCTGGCCGCAGCAGTCGCTCACCGACGTCGCGGGCGGCGCCACCGGGCGCGTGCGTGAGTTCCTGCGGGTCCATTCGGCCCAATCGGAACGCATCGTCATCAGCCGCGCCGTCGAGCCGCTCGTGCACACCCTGGCCACCCTGCTCGACAACGCGCTGCGGTACTCGCCGCCGTCCTCGTTCGTCGAGGTCGGCTTCCAGGAAGGCCATCACGGCGTCACGATCATCGTCGACGACGCGGGCATGCGGATGAGCCCGGAGCAGCTCGAGGACGCGCGTCTGGTGCTCAGCGGTGAGCGCTCGGTCGACATCCACGACCTCGGGCCTGCGCCCAAGGTCGGTTTCCCCGGTATCGCCGCACTCGCACGCCGCTACGGCTTCTCCGTGCATGTCGACGGTCCCAATATCTACGGTGGCATGCGCGCGATGGTCTATGTGCCGTCGGCGCTGCTGGTGAGCGGAGAGGCGCCGAGAATCCCCGAACCCGAACTGGCCGCGCCCGCGCACATCCCGGTGCCCGTGCCCGACCCTGTCGAGACCGACGGCCCACGCGCGGCCGTGCACGAAATCACCAGCGGTGGGCTGCCCAAACGGCGCCGCCGCCCGGTCGCCCCGGATTCGGCGGGGGTGACCACGGAAGTGGGGCAGGCTCGCCCCGACCTCGCCGCTGCCTGGCACAGCGGTTCCCGCAGCGGTCGTGCCGCTGCGGCCGAGCGATCCACGGAAGGAACAGCCGATGAGCACACCGGTAGCCGATAGCACCAACCGTTTGGCATGGCTGCTCGAGGATCTCGAGATCCCCGGCGTCCGCTTCGCCGTGCTGCTATCCGACGACGGCCTTCGCATCGCGCACTCCCACGGCGTCGCCAAGGACGACGCCGAACGGTTCGCGGCGGCCGCTTCCGGTCTACGTTCGCTCGGTAAGGCCCTAGGCGAGTTCTGCGGGTCACCGGCGAACACGGTGCGCCAGAACATGACCGAATACGACGAGGGCATGATCATGATCACCGCCGCCGGTGTCGGCGCGCTGCTCGGTGTCGCGACCACCGCCGATGTCGACGTGGCGCTGGTGGCGCACCGGATGAACGAACTGGCCGCGCGGGTCGGCCACGAGATCGGTGCGGCGCCACGGCACGGTGTCAGGTAATGAGCCGAGGCAGGCGTGACCCCGACCTGGTCAGGTCCTATGTGCGCACCGGCGGCCGGACAAGGGCCGCGCACGAACTCGATCTGGTGACCCTCGTCCGCGCCGTCGCCGACCCGCGCGCCGATCACCGACCCGACGAGCGCCGGGTACTCGCGCTCACCAGCCGCCGTGGCGCGCTGTCGATCGCCGAACTCTCGGCGTATCTCGACCTGCCCGCCTCGGTGGTGAAGATCATCGTGTCCGACCTGCTCGACAGCGGACACCTACACTGCCCCACCCCGGCCGAGGTGAAGCCGGAGCTGGCGTTGATCAAGGAGGTGCTCCATGGTCTCCGTGTCCTCGCAGGCTGAGGTCGACTACGTCGCCGAAACGGTGACCAGATCGGTGAAGATCCTGGTCGCGGGCAATTTCGGCGTCGGCAAGACGACGTTCGTGTGCGGCGTGTCCGAGATCCGGCCGCTGCGCACCGAGGAGACGATCACCGAGGCGAGTATCGGTGTCGACGATCTGGCCGGGCTCGGCAGCAAGGTGCAGACCACCGTCGCCCTCGACTTCGGCAGGCTCACCCTCAATCCGCAACTGGCGCTCTACCTCTTCGGTACGCCGGGTCAGGAGCGGTTCGCGCCGCTGTGGGAGGAGCTGGCGCGCGGTGCGCTCGGCGCCCTCGTCCTGGTCGACACCCGGCGCATCGAGAAGGCCGACGACGTGCTCTCGGCCCTCGAACAACGCGGCGTCCCCTACGCGGTGGCGGTCAACGAGTTCGAGGGTTTCCGCCGCTACCCCCTCGACGAGGTGCGTGAGGCGCTCGACCTCACGCCCGACACCCCGGTGATCGCGGTCGACGCGCGACGCCGCGATCACGGTCTGCGTGCGCTGATCACGTTGGCCGAGTACCTATTTCAGAGGCAGGAAGCGGCAGTTCGGTGACCTTGCAAGACCTCGCGGCCGATATCCGGGTGCCGATGTATTCGCCCGAATTCGCGGCCGACCCGCAAGCTGCCTATCGGCAGATGCGGGAACGGTTCGGATCCCTTGTCCCCGTTGAACTCTCACCGGGAATCCGGGCCACCCTGGTAATCGGCTATCACACCGCGGTACGGATCCTCAACGATCCCGACCACTTCCCGGCCGACCCGCGCATGTGGGAACGCAACATCCCCAAGGACTGCCCGGTACTGCCGATGCTGCAGTTCCGTCCCGCGGCCCTGCGCACCACCGGTGCCGAGCACGCCCGCTACCGGCAGGCCAATGTGGCCGGTCTGGCCGGGGTCGACCTGTACGCGATGCACAGCACGGTCGAGCAGTTCGCCATCCCGCTCATCAACAACTTCTGTGCCAGCGGCTCGGCGGACCTGTTGAGCCAGTACGCGTTTCCCCTGGTGTTCCAGGCGCTGAATTCGATGCTCGGCTGCACGCCCGAGATCGGTCAGCAGGTGGCCACCGGGATGTCGCAGATCTTCGAGGGCGGCACCGACGCCGAGGCGGGCAACAACCTGGTGGCCAACGCCCTGGCCGACCTGGTCGGGCTGCGCAAACGCGAGCCGGGCGACGACGTGGCGACCCGGCTGCTGCAACACCCGGCGGCGCTCACCGACGAGGAACTGGTGCACCAGCTGCTGGTGCTCTACGGCGCGGGCATCGAGCCCATGCTCAATCTGGTGGTCAACACGCTGCGCCTGATGCTCACCGACGACCGCTTCGCCGGCGATGTGCTCGGCGGCAGTATGTCGACCCGCGACGCCCTCGACGAGGTGTTGTTCACCGACCCGCCGCTGGCCAACTTCTGCATGACCTACCCCCGGCAGCCGACCCTCATCGAGGACACGTGGCTGCCCGCGCACGAACCGGTCGTCATCAGCATGGCGGCCTGCAACAACGATCCGGCGATCGCGGGCCTGGACGTGATCCACAATCGCGCCCACCTGTCGTGGAGCACCGGCCCGCACGGTTGCCCCGCGAAATCGGTCGCGTACCTGATCGTGCAGGACGCCATCGATCAGCTGCTCGACGCCCTGCCGGAGATCCGGCTCGCCGTACCCCCCGAAGAGCTGGTCTGGCGCCCCGGCCCGTTCCATCGGTCCCTGGCCGCGCTGCCGGTCGTCTTCCCGAGTACGCCGCCCCTGCCGATGCCCTGATCGGGTTGTCCCCGGAATTTCGGGGAGTCGCTCGAGATTCGCTCATACCGCCCACCACCGGAACTGCTCGGTGGTGGGCGGTTGTCGTCTGCTCCCGAGCAAACCGTCGACGATGTCCGGCAAACAGCATCAGTTCTCTCAACTGTGCAATTAGCCGAGATATTGCCACGGGTTCGTACCGGTTGGTTCTGCTGACGGAATTCGCTGAATTCGCAGAATGGTCCTTTGTGTGGAAATACCGGCGGGTAAGCGAATTCTTCGCCGACGCGCCTGTTGACCGATGTTCTTCTTGCGCCTACTGTCCCAGTCAGTTCGAATCGAACTGTTCTTTATCGTCGCTCGAAATGGTCCACGGATGGCACGCCGGCCCCTGCCGTCCATTTCCGTGTGTGTTTCAAGGGAGTATTGATAGTGAGAAGTCGAATTGTCGTGGTCGCCGGCGCGCTCGCCTTGGTGCCCGTCGCTACTCTGTTCACCCCGCCCTCGGTGGCGAGTGCGCACGGCTGGGTCGCCGGCCCGGCCAGCAGGCAGGAACAATGTGCGCGCGGCCTCGTCGCCTGCGGTGCGGTGAAATACGAGCCGCAGAGTGTCGAGGGTCCGAAAGGGCTCACCAATTGCAGCGCGAACAAATATCCGGAACTCGACGACGACAGCCTCGGCTGGATTCCACAGCGGGTTTCCGGCAGTGCCACATTCACCTGGAAGAACACTGCCAATCATCGCACCGCCGACTGGGAGTACTTTATCGGGAATACCCGGGTCGCCGTGATCGACGGGCGAAACGAGCAGCCCCCGATGGAGGTCACCCACACCATCGACCTGTCGCAGTACTCCGGTCGGCAGAAATTGCGCGCGGTCTGGAACATCGGAGACACCGCGGCCGCCTTCTACAGCTGTGTCGACCTCGAGATCGGCGGTGGCGCCCCACCGGCAACGACCACGAAGCCGCCGGCGCCGACCACCACCCCACCCGCGCCGCCGACCACCACGAAACCGCCGGTGACCACCACGAATCCACCGGCCACCAGCACCGCGCCGCCGACGACCTCGCAGCCCGGTGGGGGACACGAACACCCCACGACGACAGCACCGGCGGCATCGACGTGGCGTCAGGGCGCCACCTACGCCGTCGGCGACAGGGTCACCTACCAGGGCGTCACTTACACCTGCCGCCAGGCCCATACCGTCCACGACCCCAACTGGACCCCGCCGAACACCCCGGCGCTCTGGTCGCGGGGGTAGCTGGCCGAATGCGAGCGATTCGGGTGTTTCTCCCACCATCGGTGTGCGGATGGGGCCAGGATTGGGAAAACCTCGCCGGCCTCGCGTTCGGCCGGCCTCGCAGCACAAGGACGTGAGATATGAGTGTCAGGATTTGCGGTGTGGCCGTCGCGGCCGTCGGAACGGCCGTCGCGACAGTGATGTTCGGTGCGCCGACGGCTTCGGCCGGGGTGTCACAACTGACGGTGAACCCCAGCCTGAGCGTGGGAAGTTCGACGAACTACGGCACCGGGTGCACGCACTACCTCGAGGCTCGGCTCAGTGTCGGCATCGTTCCTGTCGCGTTCTACGACAACGGCACGCTGCTCGCGGTCGTGAACCCCACCGACGGCATCGCCACCATACCGTGGGTGCCGTCGAGTACGGGGGCTCATACCCTGGCCGCCGTCCAGGACGGTGTCGGTCGCGCCGTCGACGTGAGCGTCGGCCGTGGGTACCGCTTCGGCGAGTCCTGCGTGGTCACCGGCGGCTGACTCGCTGAGACGACGGTGGCCCGGTCCTTCCGCGGACCGGGCCACCGTCGTTCGACTCACTTCGAGTCGACCAGCTTCTTGTCGGAGCCCTTCTTCTTGGAGCTCTTCTTCGGCGCCTCGCCGTTGCCCGCGGACGGGTTGTCGGGCATGGTCGCGGTGACCACCAGATCGTCGCCCGAGGTGTCGACGTGCACCGTGCCGCCGGGCTCCAGCCCGCCGTCGAGCAGCAGCCGCGACACCCGGTTGTCGAGTTCGCGCTGCACCGTACGACGCAACGGCCGGGCACCGAACTCGGGCTGGAACCCCTTCTCGCCCAACCAGTCCACCGCCGGCTGACTGATGTCGAGTTCGACGTCCTGGGCCGCGAGCATGCGCCGTGTGCGGTCGAGGATGAGCCCGACGATCTCCTCGAGCTGCGACTTGTCGAGCCGGTGGAACACGATCTGCTCGTCGATCCGGTTGAGGAACTCCGGCCGGAAGTGCGACCGCAACTTCTCCTCGAGCTGGGGGACGATCGAATCCAGATCACCGGCGGGTGCGTCGAGAATCAGCTGCGAACCGATGTTGGAGGTCATGATGACGATGGTGTTCTTGAAATCCACCGTGCGGCCCTTGGAATCGGTGACGTGCCCGTCGTCGAGCAGCTGCAGCAGCACGTTGAACACATCGGGGTGCGCCTTCTCGACCTCGTCGAACAGGATCACCGAGTACGGCTGACGGCGCACCTTGTCGGTGAGCTGGGCGGCATCGTCGTACCCGACATATCCGGGCGGGGCGCCGACGAGCCGCGAGACCGTGTGCTTCTCCTGGAACTCGCTCATGTCGAAGCGGATCAGCCGGTCCTCGTCGCCGAACACCGCCTCGGCCAGCGCCTTGGCCAGCTCGGTCTTGCCGACACCGGTCGGGCCGAGGAACAGGAACGACCCGATGGGCCGGTTCGGGTCCTTGAGCCCGGCACGCGCCCGGCGCACCGCCTCGGCGACCGCGACGATCGCCTCGTTCTGCCCGATCACCCGCTTGTGCAGCACGTTCTCCAGCTCGAGCAGGCGCTGCTTCTCCTCGGCGGTGAGGTCGGCCACCGGAATGCCGGTGCGCCGCGAGATGACCTCGGCGATGTCGACCACCTGCACCTCCGGTTCCGCGGAGGTGGCACCGGATTCCTCCAGTTCCTCCTCGGCGGCGGCGATCTCGGCCTTGAGTGCCTTGGCCTTCTCGTAGTCCTCGTTGTCGACCGCCGCGTCCTTCTCCCGGTACAGCCGGGCGATCTCGTCTTCCTTGGCCTTGACCTCCGGGTCGGCGGTGCCCGAACGCAACCGCACCCGAGCGCCGGCCTGGTCGACGAGGTCGATCGCCTTGTCGGGCATGAACCGGTCGGTGATGTAGCGATCCGACAGTTGCGCCGCCGCGACCAGCGACTCGTCGGAGTAGCGCACCTGGTGGTGTTCCTCGTACACGTCGGCGAGCCCGCGCAGGATCTCGATCGTGTCGGCCACCGAGGGCTCGGCGACCATCACCGGCTGGAAGCGGCGCTCGAGCGCGGCGTCCTTCTCGATGTACTTGCGGTACTCGTCGATCGTCGTCGCACCGACGACGTGCAGGTCACCGCGCGCGAGGGCGGGCTTGAGCAGGTTGCCCGCGTCCATCGAACCCTCGCCGCCACCACCGGCGCCGACGATGGTGTGCAGCTCGTCGATGAACACCACGAGTTCGTCCTTGTGGGCGCGGACCTCGTCGAGGATCTTGGTGAGCCGTTCCTCGAACTCACCGCGATACTTGCTGCCCGCCACCAGGGAGCCGACGTCCAGGGCGATTACCCGGCGGTCCGCGAGCGAGGTCGGCACGTCGCCGTTGACGATGCGCTGGGCCAGACCCTCCACGATCGCGGTCTTGCCGACACCGGGGTCACCGATCAGGACGGGGTTGTTCTTGCGTCGCCGGGACAGGATCTCGATGGATTCCTCGATCTCCTCCGCCCGCCCGACCACCGGGTCGATCAGGCCCTCGCGGGCCTCGGCGGTGAGATCGCGACCGTATTCGTCCAGCGTCGGGGTGTCGGTCTTGCGCTGCTGGCGTTTGGCCTGCGCGGCCGCCGTGGCCGGTGTCGGGCCACCACCGCTCTGGCTGGCCGCCAGACCCGCGACCAGTGTCTGGGCCGCGATACTGTCGGACAGCGAGGCGATGCCGAGCAGGATGTGTTCGGGGCCGATGTAGGTGCTGCCGGACTGCGCCGCCTGGCGCTGGGCGGCGCGCATGGCCAGCTTGGTGGCCGGGCTGAGGGTGATGTCGGCCAGGTCGTACCCGCTCGCCGCACCGGTGTCGAGATAGTCCTGCATCTGCTCGGCGACCTGGTCGGCATCGAGGCTCAGTTCATCGATCATGTCGCGCGCGGGTTCGGTCTCGGCGGCGGCGTAGAGCAGGTGTTCGGGCGTGATCTCCGGGTTGCCCCATTGATGGGCAGCCTGCCGCGCCGCACCGACCAGCAACTTCGCGTCGTCGGTCATCAGACGGCTCAGGTCGATGCGTTGCACCGGCGGTTTCGCCGACATCCCGGAACCGAAAAAGCGCTGGAAGATGTCGTCGAAGGGATCGCTCGAACCGGGCCAGCTCGCTGTCATGTCCGCACCTCTTCGTTCGTCGTGCCGCAGCCAGCGGCGACTCCTGTAGATCGGGACCGTGCTGCCAGCAATACTTCGGCATCCTCCGGTGCTGTGCAAGCCATTGGGCAGTTTCACATCCGCGTCGTCGAGCCGATGGCGGACCGACCAAAATCCGGTGGAAACCGCCCGATACCACCGGATTTGTCTGATTCTTGGTTCTGGGACGGCGCTCGACGGTAGCGTGACGACCCGCACGGCGGGACCGACCGTCGTGCCCGGTTGTTGGGAAGAGCACGGAGTTTGGTCACCGACGTCATCGATGTCAGCGCGGATTTCACCATCGCCAGGCAAGCCCTCTGGGATGTCCTGCTCGATCCGCAGAGTTATCCACGCATGTTCACCGGAATCGGCGCCTGCGAGCGGATCGATCACCCCGACGGAGCGGTGGTGTGGCAGGTCCGGGTCGGCTCGGTGGACACGGGCATCCACACCCATGAGTTCGTGCTCGGCATCGGCCGCTGGTACGAGAGCTTCGAACTGCGCAGCCCCGCGCTCGGCAGCTTCGCCTCGGTGCGGCTGCGTGGCGACCAGCAGCGCACCCGGCTCGACATCACGCTGTTCGCCGCCGCCCGGGTGCATCCGATGCTCGAGCAGCGCAGCAACTCGGTGGTCACCGACTGGGTGAAGGCGGGTCTGCGCCGCACCGCCGACGTGATCGCGGGGACCAGGTCGTCGGTGGTCGTCAACGCCGAACGCTCGCCGCTGCGCCGCAACGCCGGGGTGGCGCGTTCCATCGCGGCCACCGGTCTGATGCGTCCGGAACCGGTGTCGATCCTCAAACAGCTTCGCTCCCTGTCGAAGTGGGGCTTCAACCTGGCGGGCGGTTACGCCGCGGGGGCCGCGCACTCCCCGGACCGGGTCGCGGTGCTCGATCGATTCGGCACCCGGACCTACCGCGAGATCGACACGCGATCCGACGCCCTGGCCGGTGCCATGTACGAACTCGGCATGCGCGCCGGTGACGCGATCGGGTTGCTGGCCCGCAATCACGCGGGCATGGTCGAGACCATGGTCGCCGCGGGCAAACTCGGCGTCGACGTCGCGCTGCTCAACGCGGGACTTTCCGGGCGGCGCATCGAGGAGATCGTGCAGCGTCATCGCCTCAGCGCGGTGTTCGTCGACGGGGAACTCGAGACTCTGATCCGCTACCTGCACAGCGAGATCCCGCGTTTCACCACCGACGCCAACCCGCCCGATCCGCAACGCGCGACCATCGACGGCCTGATCGCCGCGGGGGTCGAGGACTTTCCCGTGCCCGCCCATCCCGGCAGGCTGATCGTGCTCACCTCGGGAACCAGCGGCTCACCCAAGGGTGCCCGCCGCCCGCACGCCAAGGGCTTCGGCACCATCGCCGCCCTGCTGTCGCGGATTCCGCTGCGCGTGGAGGAAGTGGTGCTCGTGCCTGCGCCGCTGTTCCACACCTGGGGGTTGGCCGGGCTGCAGCTCAGCACCGCACTGCGCGCCACCGTCGTACTCAGTGACGGCTTCGACGCGGTCGAGTGCCTTCGTTCGATCGGCGAACACCGCATCACCACCCTGATCGTGGTGCCGACCATGGTCGAACGCCTCCTCGACGTCCCCGACGACGTCCGTGCGAGTTTCGACCTGTCGAGTCTGCGGCACGTGGTCAGCTGTGGCGCGCCGCTGGCCGGTGCCACCGTGCTGCGGTTCCTCGACACCTACGGCGACGTGCTCTACAACGTGTACGGCTCCACCGAGGTGTCCTGGGCAAGTGTGGCCACTCCCGCCGACCTGCGGGTCTCGCCGACCACGGCGGGCCGCCCGCCGCTGGGTACCCGCGTGGGGGTGCTCGGCCCCGATCTGCGCCCGGTGCCGGTCGGCGCGGTCGGGCACATCTTCGTCGCCAACCACATGCTCTTCGACGGGTACGTCAACGCCGCACCGCCGGAGGAGGCCGACGGCATGCTCGACACCGGCGACCTGGGCTATCTCGACGCCTCGGGCAGGCTGTTCGTGGCGGGCCGCGACGACGAGATGATCATCTCCGGCGGCGAGAACGTCTTCCCGCGACCGGTGGAGGAGGCGCTGGCCCACCTGCCGCAGATCACCGAGGTGGCGGTGGTCGGTGTCCCGGATCGCGAGTTCGGGCAGCGCCTGGCCGCGTTCGTGGTGAAACGGGAAGGGGCGGGCCTGGATCCGGACATGATCCGCACCTATATCCGTCACCGCTTGAGCCGGTTCTCGGTGCCGCGCGATGTCACCTTCATCAACGCACTGCCGCGTGGGGAGACCGGCAAGATCCTCAAGTGGATGCTCGTCCGGCCGGAGCAGGCGCTGAGCGAGTGATCGCGCGGCGCCTGCCCCGGCGGGGCTAGGTGATCTTCTCCGGTGCGGGCCGGTTCAGCAGCGAATGTTTGCGCGAGTAGCCGAAATACACCACGAGCCCGACGAGCAACCAGCCCGCGAAGCGCACCCAGGTCTCCCACGGCAGCGACCAGATCAGGTACGCCGAGAAGCCGATCCCGATCAGCGGGATCACCGGCATCAGCGGCAGCCGGAACGAGCGCGGCGCGTCGGGCCTGGTGCGCCGCAACACGATCACGGCCACACAGACCACGATGAACGCCATCAGGATGCCGATATTGGTGAGCTCGGCGACGGTGTTGATCGGCAGCACACCGGCCAGGATCGCCGCGCCGATGCCGACGATCCAGGTGACCCTGGTCGGCACCTTGCGGGTGGGGTGGGTCTTGGCGAACCAGATGGGCAGCAGCCCGTCTCGGCTCATCGCGAACCACACGCGGGTGACACCGAGCATGAAGGTGAGCACGACGGTGATGATGCCGACGATCGCGCCGACGGCGATGATGTTGGCGACGCCCGGCATCCCGACCGATTCGAAGGCGGTGGAGAACCCGCTGGTGGGGCTGATCTCGGTGTACTTCTGCATGCCGGTGAGTACCAGGGTGCACAGCACGTAGAGCACCATCGCGATGGCGAGGGAGTAGATGATCGCCTTGGGCAGGTGCTTGCGCCCGTCGATGGATTCCTCGGCGGCGGTGCTCATGGCGTCGTAACCGAACACCGCGAAGAACACCGTCGCCGCGCCCGTCCACACCGCGCCCGCGCCGTAGGGGAAGTACGGGTCGTAGTTCGCGCTGTCGATATGGAACACACCGAGCACCACGATGAGCACGACCAGCGCGACCTTGATGCCGACCGCGACGGTCTCGAACCGGCCGACGCTGCCGATCCCGCGCGAGAGCACCCAGGCGGTGCCGAGGCAGAACAGCACCGCGAACAGGTCGATCACCCGGCCGTCACCGGTATCGGGTGCGCCGAGCATCCACTCGGGCAGCGTCAGACCGACCTGATCGAGCAGGAACCCGAAGTACCCCGACACCCCGATGGCGACGACGGCGGCGACCGCGATGTACTCGAGCAGCAGGTCCCAGCCGATGAACCAGCCGGCGAGCTCACCGAGCGAGACGTACCCGTAGGTGTAGGCCGAGCCCGCTTTCGGCACCATGCCCGCGAATTCGGCGTAGCACAGCGCGGCGGCCGCGCTGGCGACACCGGCGATCAGGAACGAGATCAACACTGCGGGCCCGGTCACCGAGTGGGCGACCGATCCGGCGAGGGTGAAGATGCCCGCGCCGATGATGCCGCCGACACCGATGGCGGTGAGCTGCCACAGGCCGAGTGATTTGGCGAGACGTTCGTCGCCGGGAATCTCGTCTTCGACTTCGACGAGTGGTTTACGGCGCAGCATCTGGGCGCGCAACTCTGCGAAAGACATCGCTGTTCCTTCCGTCGGCGGCCTGGCCGCGTGATCAGTACACCGCCGCATCGCCGTTCCCGACCCCGAGAATGAATATTGTTCAGTGGTAGTGCCCGAATGGAGAGCGGCTCGTTACCCGCGTCCGCCTGCCAACGCACGCAGGAAGAAGCCGAGATTGGCGGGCCGTTCGGCCAGCCTGCGCATGAAGTAGCCGTACCACTGGTCGCCGTAGGGGATGTACACGCGAACGTGGTTGCCCTCGGCGGTGAGTCGCTGCTGTTCGTCGTCGCGGATGCCGTACAGCATCTGGTACTCGTACTCCTCGCACTTACGCCGTGCCGCCGCGACGGCCGCACCGGCGGCGGCGATGATCGCGGGGTCGTGGGAGGCGATCATCGGATAACCCTGCCCGGCGGCGAGCACACCAAGGCAGCGCAGATAGGAGGCATCGACCTCGGCGCGGTCGCGGAAGGCCACCGATTCCGGTTCGTCGTAGGCGCCTTTGCACAGCCGGATCCGTGACTGCGGGCCCGCCAGAGCGCGGCAGTCGTCCTCGGTGCGGCGCAGGTAGGCCTGCAGAACGGTGCCGAGCCACGGGAAGTCCTCGCGCAGCTCGCGGACGATCGCGAGAGTCGAATCGGTGGTCGTGTGGTCTTCGGCATCGACGGTCACCCACAGTCCGGCCGCCTCGGCGGCGGTGCAGATCTGATGGGCGTGCTCGCGGGCGATCGCGTGTCCGTCGCGCGGCAGGGCCTGGCCGAGCGCCGACAATTTGACCGAGACCTCCAGCGGCCGAACGGCTCCCGACGTGGTCTCGGCCTGGGGCAGGCGTCCCAGCGCGGCGATGAGAACGCGGTACTGCTCGACCGTCGCCTGTGCCTGCGTCAGGTCGGTGGTGTCCTCGCCGAGGTAGTCGATGCTGATGAAACGCCCTGAGCGGAGCAAGGTTTCGGCGCTGGACACCACCTGGTCGGTGGTGGTTCCCGCGACGAACCGTGACACCACATCGCGGCTCACCGGCAGCCGGGTGACCGCGCGTTCCAGTTGTGCCGAGCGCGCCGCCGCGAGCAGTGCCGAGCGCAGAAGTGCCGACATCAGTTGGCCTCCGATTCCTGATGGGGATAGCCGTGCTCGGTGGGTGGGGTGAAGGTCTCCTTGATCGTGCGCGCGGAGGTCCAGCGCAGCAGGTTCTGGGCCGAGCCCGCCTTGTCGTTGGTGCCCGAGGCCCGCCCGCCGCCGAAGGGCTGCTGGCCGACGACCGCGCCCGAGGGCTTGTCGTTGATGTAGAAGTTGCCCGCCGAGAAGGTGAGCCGCTCGGTGGCGGCGGCGATGGCGGAACGGTCCTGGGCGATGATCGAGCCGGTGAGACCGTAGGCGCCCGCGTCGACCAGATTCATGGCCTCCTCGAAACCCGACGGTGTCGAGTCGTCGTAGACGTGTACGGCGAGGATCGGGCCGAAGTACTCGGTGTGGAAGATCTCGTCGCCCGGGTCGTCACCGACCACCACCGTCGGTTCCACGAACCAGCCGACGCTGTCGTCGCTGTGCCCGCCCGCGACCACGGTGATCCCCTGGGTGGCCTTGGCCCGCTCGAGCGCGGCGGTATTGCGGTCGAAGGCACGCCGATCGATCAGTGCCCCACCGAAATTCGTGAAATCGGTGACATCGCCGTAGCGTAGCGACGCCGTCTTCTCGATCAGATCCTCCGACATCGCCGACCACACCGAGCGCGGCACATACGCCCGCGAGGCGGCCGAGCACTTCTGGCCCTGGTAGTCGAACGCGCCACGCAGCAGCGCGGTGGTGAGCACCGCCGGATCCGCCGACGGATGGGCGAGCACGAAATCCTTGCCGCCGGTCTCGCCGACCAGCCGGGGATAGGTGCGATAGCGGTCCAGGTTCGTCGCCACTTCCCGCCACAGATGCTGGAAGGTGGCGGTAGACCCGGTGAAATGCACACCGGCCAGGCGTCGATCGGGCAGCACCACCTCCGAGACCTCGGGTCCGGCGCCGTGCACGAGGTTGATGACACCGGGCGGCAGACCCGCCTCCTCGAGCAGACACATCGTCAGATACGCGGCCACCGCCTGCGAACGCGCAGGCTTCCACACCACCGTGTTGCCCATCAGTGCGGGCGCGGTCGGCAGATTGCCCGCGATGGCGGTGAAGTTGAACGGGGTCACCGCGTAGACGAAGCCCTCCAGCGAGCGGTACTGCATGCGGTTCCACACCCCGCGCGAGGACAGCGGCTGTTCGGCGATGATCTTGCGCGCGAACGACACATTGAACCGCCAGAAGTCGACCAGTTCGCACGGTGCGTCGATCTCGGCCTGATACGGCGACTTCGACTGACCGAGCATCGTTGCCGCACAGATCTTTTCGCGCCACGGACCGGCGAGCAGATCGGCCGCGCGCAGGAACACCGAGGCGCGGTCGTCGAACGACATCGCCCGCCAGGCGGGGGCGGCCTCGGTGGCGGCTTCGACGGCAGCGGCGGCCTCGCCGGCGGTCGCGTCGTGCAGGGTGCCGAGGACGGCGCTGTGGCGGTGCGGTTGGACGACTTCGAACACCGGTCCGTCGCCGCGTAGGTGCCGACCGCCGATCACATGGCAGATCTCGGTCGGGGCGGCGGCCAGTTCGGTGAGTGCGGTCTGCAACCGGGTGCGTTCGGGTGTGCCCGGCGCGAAGGTGCCGACGGGCTCGTTGACCGGCGGCGGGGTGGTCGCGATGGCGTCCATGAGTGCCTCTCCTGCGTCGTACGGCGGTAGCGGGATGTGACGTAGTCAACACTCATCGGCATCGGTCATAATCGGCTGATCGGACGAAGTTCTGCCCAGCCTTTAGTCCGATCGGACAAGGGAGCGTGCGTATGGAGACGACACTGGCCGAGCTGCTCGGCGCGCTCGACCACACCGTGGCCACGCTGGTCGACGCACCGGCGGGGGAGCAGGTAGTGGTGCGCACCGTCGCCCTCGCCGAGCCCGCCGACCTGGCCGAACACCTCGAGGCCGACGGTGTGTTGGCACAGGTGTATCTGCTGGTCGGCGTCGATCCCGAACAGACCGTACGGTGGCTGCGCGGTGTCGGTGCCCGCCCGCTCGCGCAGCGGCCGCGACTGTTGATGACCAAGCGCGCCGACGACTCACCGGCAGTGCGTGCGGCCGCCCATGCGGCCGGGATCGCGCTGGTGCAGGTGCACCGGCATGCCCGTTGGGACCAGGTGTTCGGCCTCGTCCGTCGCATGCTCACCCGCGCGCCCGGCGGCCGGACCGAGGCCGGTGAACCCGACCTGCTCGCCCCTGATACGGACCTGTTCGGACTGGCCCAGGTGGTGGCGGCCGAGACGGGCGGCATGGTGAGCATCGAGGACCCGCACTCGCACGTGCTCGCCTATTCGGCCTCCGACGCCGCCGCCGACCAGTTGCGCATCCGCTCGATCCTCGGCCGCGAGGGCCCGGCCGACTACCTCCGGATCCTGCGCGAGTGGGGCGTGTTCGACCGGGTGCGCCGCACCGGCGAGGTGGTCGACATCCCCGACCACCCCGAACTCGGGATCCGCCGCCGACTGGTCGTCGGTATCCGGCGGGCCACCGTCGGCGCCGAGGACCGGATGCTCGGCACGATCTGGTTGCAGCAGGGCGACCGGCCACTGCGCCCGGACGCCGCCCAGGTGCTGAGCGGTGCGTCGGCGGTAGCGGCGCGCATCATCGCGCGGGCACTGGACGCACCCTCGACCGAGGCCGTGCTGGTGCGCAGGCTGTTCGGCGCGCACGGCGAAGGAGTCGACGTGCCGTCGGTGGCGGCCGCCCTGCGCCTGCCCGAAGCGGGTCCCGCCGCGGTGATCGGATTCGCCGCGCTCGGTCCGGCCGCCGAACTCGCCGCGTCCAGCGGCCTGATCCGATTGCACGCCAGTGCTTTTCGTGGCGACTCGGTCACCGAGGCGATCGGTGAGCGAGTGTATGTGCTGCTGCCCTCCTATCACTCCGAGCACGGTGTCGGATCGTGGGTGCGTGAGCTGGTCGCGCAGCTCGAGCAGGCACGTGGGCTGGTGGTCCGCGCCGCGGTGGCCGCGCCCGTGGCCGGGCTGACGGCCGTCGCCGGGGCCCGCGCCGAGGTCGACCGCGTGCTGGACAGCCCCGCCGCCACCGCCGAGGGCAGCCGCGTGACAACCCTGGCCGAGGCGAGAACGGCGGTGCTGCTCACCGAGATCGTCGACCTGATCCGCGACCACCCTCACCTGCACGACCCGCGCCTGGCCGCCCTCGATGCCTACGACCGCGACCACGGTGCCGACCTGCGCGACTCGATCCGCACCTATCTGCGCGCCCACGGCGAAGTGAGCACCGCGGCCGCCGCCCTGCGCGTGCACCCGAACACCTTGCGCTACCGCCTGCGCCGCGTGGAATCCATCCTCGGCATCGACCTCACCGACCCCGACGACCGCCTGCTCCTGGAAATCCAGCTCGCCGCCTGCCCACCGCGCGCCACCTCCTGATGCCTGCTCGGCGTGACGAACCGCCCCGCGCCACGCCGAGCCGTGTCGTCACGCTCCCGTCGGAACCTCCCCGACGGCCTTGGCCGGGTCGATCACACCGAGCACCTCGCCCTGGGGTGCCCGCAGAATTCCCATGCGCCCGAACGGACTGTCGTCGGGTCCCATGATCACCTTCGCGCCCAGTTCGGTCGCCTTGTTCAGGGTGCCGTCGGCGTCGTCGACCTGGATCCAGGTGAGCCAGTACGGCGGATTGCCGAGCGACGAGGCGTCCATGATCCCGCCGACCTCGTGCTTGTCACCGGGCAGCGAGAAGGTGGAGTAGGTGAAGGTCACCCCGTCACCGATCTCGGTGTAGTTCCAGCCGAACACGCTGGTGTAGAACTCGTGTGCCTGGTCGTAGCCGGGGGTGTGCAGCTCGTTCCAGCAGTAGGCGCCGTGCTGGTTGAACACCCCGGCACCGATGTGGCGCTTCGCTTCCCAGACGCCGAAGGCGCCGCCGGTGGGGTCGGCGGCGACGAACATCCGCCCCACGTCGAGGACGTCGAACGGCGGCACGAACACCTGACCACCGGCCTTCGTGACGCGCTCGGCGATCTCGTCGGCCCGTTCGGCCGCGAAATAGGTGGTCCACACCGACGGCATCTGCCACATGTCGTCGGGTTTGGGTCCGATGCCCGCCGCGGGTCTACCGTCGAGCATCGCCATCAGATACCCACCCGCGCCCGCGTCCTGGATGTCCCAACCGAAGAGCGCGCTGTAGAACGTGCGGGCGGCGGCGGGGTCGTCGACCTGACAGTCGACCCAGCACGGCGTGCCCTGGGGCCATGGTTCGTCACGTGTCGGCATTGTCGAACGTCCTCCTCGTCGATGAATGACACCGGCCGGGTCGGTCGGCACGCGCCGAGTCAACCACTGCCCACCGACACGTCCGTCGCGGAGGATAACGCCCTGAACTGGAACGATACGTGTTCACTGCGACCCTCCGAGCGGTCCGGCGCTGCCCGCCGCAAGTCGTTACCACTGTTACAGTTTCGGCGCCGATCTGCGGTGGCTAGGTCAACGATGAACGAACCGGTCGGGAGCGACTCGATGACGTTGAGAGGTTCCGAACGTGGGCTCGTCCGTGTGCTGACGGCGATTCTCGCGATCACAGCGGTGCTCGCCTGCGGGACAGGCCAGGTGTCGGGCAAGCCGGGCGGCGACGTGCCCGGCGTGCGCTGGACCGCCCAGCACGACGCGCCGGGCACCTATCCGGAAGTGCGCGTGGAGCGCGGCGTGCACATCACCATGAGCGATGGCGTGGTCCTCAAGGCCGACGTGTACCGCCCCGCCGACGCGGCAGGGGTGATCGAGCAGAAGCCGCTGCCGACGATCGTGAGCCTCACGCCCTACTCCAAGCTCATGACCGGCCTGATCGAGGCGGCCGCCGCCACGCCCGGTCTGCAGTCGACCGCCGTCGACATCGTGCGCCGCCTGAACCTGTCGAGCACACCCATCAGCGGTTTCGGCGATCTGATGCAGGCACTGGACGGCGGCATGATCCAGACCATGCTCGGCGTCGACCGCAAACTCATCGGCAGCGGCTACGCCGTCGTGGTCGCCGACGTACGCGGAACCGGTCAGTCGCAGGGCAAATGGGATACCCTCGGCTCCCGCGAACAGCTCGACACCCGTGAGGTGATCGAGTGGGCGGCCGCCCAGCCGTGGTCCAACGGCCGCATCGGCATGAGCGGCGGCTCGTACTCGGGCATCAACCAGCTGCGGGCCGCCGAAGACGCGCCCGCCGCGCTGCAGGCCATCTTCCCGGTGGAACCCGGCAGCGATCTGATGCGCGACGTGGTCGCCCCCGGCGGCGGCGTCGGCACGACATTCCTTCCGCTGTGGCTCAATTCGGTCAACCAGCTCAAACTCGTGCCCGACGTGGCGTCGATGATCCAGGGCACCTTCGACTGGACCTGGTTCAACGATCGCATCGCCGACCCGACGACCAATTTCGACCTGCTCGCCCAGGCCCTGCTCACCCCCTCGCTGGAGGACATGCCGCCCGCCCTCGACGGCGCGCTCGACGAGACCTCGGCGTTTCGCGAGGCGATCATGGGTCACCCGGAGAAGGTGAACGTGCCGACGTTCGTCTACGGCGGCTGGCACGACATCTTCGCCAACAGCGCGACCAAACTCTACGAACAGCTCCCGCTGCCCCCGGGCCGCAAGCAGCTGGTAGTCGGCGACACCTATCACGCCAATCCCGGTGCGGGAACCGGTGTTCCGGGGGCGCCGCCGCGGCTGGACGTGTTGCAGCGCGCCTGGTTCGACAAGTGGCTCAAGGACATCGACAGCGGCGTCGAGGCGTTCGGCCCGGTGACGGTGAAACAGCAGGGCGGCGGGTGGGTCACGCTACGCGAGTGGCCGCAACCGGGCGTCACGCATCGGCGGGTATATCTGTCGGCCGAACCGAGCGGGTCCACCGAGGACAGCCTGCACGACGGCTCACTGCGTCCCACGGGCCCCGGCGCGGTCGAAAACCTCACGGTGGCACCGGGTTTGAGCACCATCTGCTCGCGCGACGCGGCGCAGGGTTCGGCCGGGATGACCGCCGCGCTCGACGCGTGCGCCAAGGACTCGCGCATCGCCGAACGCAACGCGCTCACCTTCACCAGCGCACCGGTCGCCGAGGAGACGGTGATCTCGGGCCCGATCAATGTGCGGCTCAACACGGTGCACACCGGCAGTGACGGATTCTGGAACGTCACCGTCAACGATGTCGCTCCCGACGGCACCTCCACCGTGCTCACCACCGGTCAGCTCACCTCCTCCATGCGGGCCATCGACGAACGGCGCAGCGCGCGGTCGGTGAACGGTGACCTCACCGCACCGTTCAACCCGCTCACCCTCGACCGGCTGCTGCCCGTGGTCCCCGGTGCGCCGACCGAGATCGACATCGCTGTCATCCCGACCCAGGCCGTGCTCGCACCGGGGCACCGCGTGCGGATCGACGTGTACGCGGGCAACGCGCCCAAGGCGCTGCCGTTCCGCCCGATGCTCGACGCCTCCGGGCTGGAACCGCAGCAGGTGCGCCTCGACCCGGCGGCACCGAGCTTCGTCAACCTGCCCACCGACAAGCCGATCCCGTGAGTCGGACTCAGAGCTGGGATTTCACCTCGGCGGCAATGAGTTCGAGGTGGTCGAGATCGTTCAGGTCGAGGATCTGCAGGTAGATCCGGCTCGCACCGATCTCGCGGTAGCGGGCGATCTTGTCCACCACCTCGGCGGGCGAGCCGGCCAGCCCGTTGGTCTTCAGCTCGTCGACCTCACGTCCGATCGCCGCGGCCCGGCGCGCCACCTCGGCATCGGTGCGCCCCACGCAGGCCACGAGCGCGTTGGAATACACCAGTTCGTCGGTGCGCCCGGCCGCGCGCACGGCGTCGCGGACCCGGTCGAACTGGGCCGAACTGTCGTCCACCGAGGCGAAGGGCATATTGAATTCGGTGGCGTAGCGGGCGGCCAGGCGTGGGGTGCGGACCTTGCCGTTGCCGCCGATCACCACCGGCACCGGATCCTGCACCGGTTTCGGCAGGGCGGGGGAATCGGTGAGCTGGTAGTGCTCGCCGTCGAAGGAGAAGCTATCGCCGAGCTTGGTCGACCACAGGCCCGTGACGATCGCGAGCTGTTCTTCGAGCAGGCCGAACCTGTTGTCGGGGAAGGGAATTCCGTAGGCGGCGTGTTCGGCGGCGAACCAGCCGCTGCCGAGCCCGAGCTCCACCCGGCCACCCGACATCTGGTCTACCTGGGCCACCTGGATGGCCAGCGGCCCGGGCAGCCGGAACGTGGCGGCGGTGACCAGGGTTCCCAGGCGGATGCGTGAGGTGTCGCGGGCCAGACCCGCCAGGGTGATCCAGGCGTCGGTGGGGCCGGGCAGGCCGTCGGCATCGCCCATGGCCAGATAGTGGTCGGAGCGGAAGAAGGCGTCGAAGTCGAGATCCTCGGCGGCGCGCGCCACGGCGAGCAGTGTGTCGTAGTCGGCGCCCTGCTGCGGTTCGGTGAAGATGCGGAGGTCCATGATCACCATCGTGCCCGAGACGCGCGCGGGTGTGTGAGGCTGTAGGGGCAACGGCTCGGCGGAGGAGGATGCGGTGGGAGAACCTGTCATTGTCGTCATGGGCGTCTCCGGGTGCGGCAAGACGACAGTCGGGGCCCTGCTCGCCGACCGCCTCGACGTGCCCTACGCCGAGGGCGACGACTTCCACCCGCTGGCCAATATCGAGAAGATGGCGGCCGGGATCCCGCTCACCGACGAGGACCGGTGGCCGTGGCTCGACACGGTCGCCACCTGGCTGCACGAGCACAGCGAGTCGGGCGGGGTGGCCAGCTGCTCGGCGCTGCGCCGGGTGTACCGCGACCGGCTCCGGGCCAAAGCGCCCGACACGTACTTCGTGCATCTGGCCGCCACCCGGGTGGAGTTGATGCGCCGGATGACCGGTCGCCTCGGCCATTTCATGCCGACCATCCTGCTCGACTCGCAACTGGCCACGCTCGAACCGCTCGAGCAGGACGAAGCCGGTGTCGCCCTCAACGCGCTACAACCGCCAGGGGTGCTCGTCACCGAGGCGGTCGAGAAGTGGAGAGCCGATCACCGCTGAAACAGCGGATGCAGCTGCTCGACGGGCGCGAGCATCAACCACCCGCCGATCACGGCCGCCGCCAGGCACACCAGCGCGAAGAACGCCACCCACAGCAGTGCGGGCAGGTGGGTGAGACGGGCCAGCTGATCGGCATCGGAATCGGTGCGCCCGGGTTGTCTGCGCCTCCCACGCTGCAGCTCGAGCACGGGACGGACCGCCGCGGCCAGCAGGAACCACGCGGCCAGATACGCGAACCCGGCCTGGAGCAGGTCGCTGCCGTACCAGGACACCCCGAACACCAGCGCGCCGAGCACGAGCACGGTCAGCAGACCGTACACATTGCGCACCTTCACCAGCACCGCCACCAGCATGGCCAGAGTGGCCCACAACATCACCGACACCCGGCCGGAACCCAGCAGCGCCGCGTAGCCCACGCCGAGCAGCGCGGGCGCCGGATATCCGGCCACCGCGGTGAGGATCATGCCGGGGCCGGTGGGTTTGCCACTGGACACCGTGAGACCCGAGGTGTCGGTGTGCAGCGTGATCGCATGCAACCTGCGTCCGGTGAGCAGCGCGAACAGCGCGTGCCCACCCTCGTGCGCCACGGTGACCGCGGCCCGGGTGATCCGCCACAGCGGCCGGTATCCGACCAGGACCAGCGCCAGCGCCGCGGTGACGAGCACCAGCCACCACGGCGGCGCGGGTTGCGGTGCGAGTAAACGTTCGAACGAAGAGCTGACCGATCCGGTGTCCACCGCCGCACTGTAGCCGCGATTCGTCACGCCCACGCCCCGGTCACCACATGATGCGCCGATACCGTGTTCGCGCAATGCTTTCCGGGCAACAACCGCGTCCGCGCGTGGTAGCAAAGGGCATGCAGATGCGACCGCACCGATGGACCCCGCCCCGCGCGACCGCCCGGGCCGCCCAGACACAGAGCACCCCCGCGCTGCCCGAGGTCCGGCTGATACCGCTCCCTGGTCAGGGACCGGAAGATGTCGTGCTGACGGCCGACGGACACGTGGTCACCGGCACCGAGGACGGTGCCATCTGGCGCGTCGATCCGGCCGACGGCACCGTCGAGAAGATCGCGCAAGCGGCGGGCAGGCCGCTGGGAATGCACGCGGACGCCGACGGTTCCCTGCTGATCTGCGTCGCAGGCCACGGCGTACTCCGACTGACCGAGGCCGGTGCCGAACTCGAACCGGTGATCACCGAAGTGGACGGGGAACGCATCATCTTCCCCAGCAATGTGGTGCGAGACGACGTCGGCACCGTCTACTTCTCGATCTCGTCGCGGCGCTGGCCGTTCGAGCAGTGGATGGGTGACATCCTCGAGCATTCCGGCAGCGGCAGGCTGGTTCGCCGCGACCAGGCGGGGCAGGTGGACGTGCTGATCGACGGGCTGCAGTTCGCCAACGGGGTGGTGCTGGCGCCGGACCGGTCCTGTGTGCTGGTCGCCGAGACCGGCGCCTACCGGATCACGAGGTACTGGCTCTCGGGTCCCCGCGCAGGCACCGTCGACCGTCTCGTCGAGAACCTGCCCGGTTCGCCGGACAACATGCTCCTCGGCAGCGACGGCCTGATCTGGATCGGGATGGTGGCACCACGCAACCCGCTGCTCGACCGGATGCTGGCACTGCCGGGCATCTTCCGGCGCCTCACCTGGGCGCTACCGGAGTGGCTCCGACCGGCGCCCGCCCGCTCCGCGTGGGTGATCGCGCTCGACCTGGACGGCACGGTGGTCCACGACCTGCAACGCCCGGGCGACAACTTCGCGATGGTCACCTCGGTGGTCGAACACCAGGGCACCCTGTATCTGGGCAGTCTTTCCGAATCGGCCGTCGGGGTGAGCGCGGTGCCGTGACGTGCACAGTATCGTCGATAGCCGACCCGATGAGACTGCGGAGGGATGGCTCGACGATGACCAAGCCCTGCCTGTTGCTTCAGCTTCGTCCCGAACGTGCCGCGTCCGACGACGAGTACGCCGCACTGCTGCGCGCCGCCGAGCTCACCGACGACGAGGTGGTGCGCATCGAGATGGATCGCGGGATGCCCGAGGTCGACCTGGACGACTTCTGCGCCGTGATCGTCGGCGGCGGGCCGAGCAATGTGAGCGCGCCGGAACAGGACAAGTACGACTACCAGCGGCGGTTCGAACCGCCGCTGCGCGCGCTGCTCGCCGAGATCGTCGACCGGGATTTCCCGTACTTCGGTGCCTGCTACGGCCTGGGCATCCTGGCCGACGTGCTCGGCGGTGAGGTCGGCCCCGACCGCTACGGCGAAGCTGTCGGCGCGAGTACGGTCGTGTTGGCCGACAGCGCCGAGGACCCCTTGCTCACCGGCATCCCGCGTTCGTTCCGCGCCTTCGTCGGTCACAAAGAGGCCTGCCAGGACGTGCCGCCGGGCGCGGTGCTGCTCGCCGGTTCCGAGGGTTGCCCCGTGCAGATGATCCGGGTGGGGCGCAATGTGTACGCCACCCAGTTCCATCCCGAACTCGACGGCACCGGGCTGGCCGTGCGGATCGAGGCCTACCGGCACGCGGGCTATTTCGACCCGAGCGAGGCGGACATGCTGGCCGAACTGGGTCGGCGTGAATCGGTGCCGGTGCCGCGGGAACTGTTGCGGCGCTTCATCTCGCGCTCTCGCGGGTAGCCCGGACGGTGGAGGGCAGGGGATGGTCCGGTTCCAGCGCGGGCAGGCCGTCGATGCTGGCGGAGTTGTCGCCCGCGATGCGCCGCGCGAAATCTTCGTCGGTGCGCCGGGTGTGGGCCTCGTCGAGAACGGAACGCTCCTCGACCAGGTCCATCCTCGGCACCGACCAGCCGCACGAATCGGCGATGCGGTCGACCGAGACCACGATCACCGCGCGGATACCGGGATGCTCGGTGCCGAATCGCGCACGCAGCGTGTCGAATTCGGGAGAGTCGGGCCGCACGACCCGCCCGGTGCCCAGCAGGCGCAGAATGCGGGCGACGCGGGAGAACGAGCAGAACATCACGGTGATGCGGCCGTTGTCGCGCAGGTGCGCGATCGTCTCCGAACCACTGCCGAACAGATCGAGGTAGGCGACGGTGTGGTCGTCGAGGACAGCGAAGGTGTCGCGATATCCCTTGGGAGACACATTGATATGGCCGCCGGAGGAGGGCGCGGTCCCCACGAAGTACATCGGCTGGTCGGCGATGAACGCCCGTAACTTGTCGTCGATCCGGTCGAACACCTTGGCCATGACGCACTTTCCGGTCCCGCCGGGCGGCGAGCTCCCCGTGGTCGAGTGTATCGACCACGAGGTTGGATTCACGGTGAGAGTTATCGCAGACGGCGCCCACGGTGGTGACCGACGATGGGGCCATGACGCAGACCGCTCCCCACCCTGTCCGACAGCGCTACGCGGACCCGGACGCTGCCGTTCCCGCGCAGTGGAACTCTGTGCTGCAGGTGTTGCACGAACACAAATCGGTCCGGCGCTACCTGCCCGATCCGGTCGAACCGGAAACGATCCGGCTCCTGGTTTCGGCGGCTCAGTCAGCCCCGACCTCGTCGAACCTGCAGGCCTGGAGTGTGATCGAGGTCCGTGATCCGGCACGGCGAGCCCGGCTGGCGGCGGTGGCGGGCGGTCAGGCACACATCGAGCAGGCGCCGGTACTGCTGGTCTGGACCGCCGACTTCGCGCGGTTGCGTCAGCTCGCCGACGACCATCGCGCGCCCCTCGACGGCGCCGATTATCTGGAATCGAGCTACGTCGGTGTGGTCGATGCCGCGCTCGCCGCCCAGAACGCCGTGATCGCCGCCGAATCGCTCGGACTGGGCACCGTCTACATCGGTGCGTTGCGCAACGACCCCGAGCGGGTCGCGGCGGAACTGAACCTGCCCGCCCACGTGTTCCCCATCTTCGGGCTGGTGGTCGGCCACCCCGACCCGACGGAGAGCACACAGGTGAAGCCGCGATTGCCGCAGGCGGCCGTGCTGCACCAGGAGACCTACGACCTACCGAGTCAGCGCGAACCGGTCGCCGACTACGAGCAGCGGATCGGCGCGGTCTACGGCGACCAGGGCCTCCCGTTCTCCTGGACCGAGCGGGTACTGGCCCGGCTCGGCTCCGAGGCCTCACTCAACGGCCGCCACCGGCTCCGGGAGTCCTTGGCGGCCATGGGGTTCCGGCTCCGCTGAGGCGGGTCAGCCGTTGATCGCCGCGGCGGTGAGCTCGAGGGAACGGATGCGGGTGTCGATGTCGTAGACGAGGGTGGTGAGCATCAGTTCGTCGGGTCGGGTGTCCTCGATGAGCTGGGCAGCCTGGGCGCGCACCGTCTCCGGCGACCCCTGCAATTGACCGGCCTTGCGCTGTGCGGCGAAGTGGCGTTCGGCATCACTACCGGGGAACCCCTCGGCCTGCTCGGGGGTGGCCAGTGCCTGCGGGCGGCCGGCGCGCAGGTTGACGAAGGCCAGGTCGCGTGGTGCGGCGAGCCGGTCGGCCTCGGCGTCGGTGTCGGCGCAGATCGCCGAGACCGCGACCATGCTGTACGGCTCGGCCAGGATCGGTGAGGGCCGGAAGTTGTCCCGGTAGAGCGCGAGCGCGGCGGCGGTGTTCTCGCCGGCGAAGTGGTGCGCGAACGCGAACGGCAACCCCAGCACCGCCGCGACCTGCGCGCTGTACCCGCTCGAACCGAGCAACCACATCTCGGGCTGTGTGCCGCGACCAGGGGTGGCGACGATGCCGTCCGCATCGGTGCCACCGAAATAACCCATCAGAGCGGTCAGCTCACGGGGAAACGATTCGGCGCCGAGACCTTCGGCGTGCCTGCGCAGCGCGCGAGCGGTAGCCGGATCGGTGCCGGGCGCGCGACCGATACCGAGATCGACGCGGCCCGGATGCAGTGCTTCGAGCGTGCCGAACTGTTCGGCGACGACCAGCGGAGCGTGGTTGGGCAGCATCACGCCACCCGATCCGACCCGGATACGCGAGGTCGACGCGGCGAGATGCGCCAGCACCACGGCGGGCGCCGAACTGGCGATGCCGGGCATGTTGTGGTGCTCGGCCACCCAGAAACGGCGCATCCCCAGCTCCTCGGCGCGCTGGGCGAAGCGGGTCGTCGCGTGCAGGGCCTCGCCTGCCGTCGCATCGGCCTGCACCGGTGCCAGATCGAGAACCGACAACGTGACCGGGCTCATGAGTCTCCTTCGCGTGAAATCCCCTCAGTAGGCCAACCGGCGCGGCGGCTCCGGTATTTCCGGCGAGCGGTAGGGGTGATCGGCGGCACGGTTGCCGCGCGGTAGCGTGCAGGACTGTTCGACACGAAGGAAGGATCCCGTTATGTCCGCTGACGGTCCCGGCCTACCCACCGCCGCGCCGACCGAGACCCTCACCGCTGCGTCGGAAGAGGGTTACGCGCGCGGGCTCAATCCGCGCACGATCCAGATGATCGCCATCGGCGGCGCCATCGGCACCGGCCTCTTCTACGGCTCCGGCGCGGCGATCGAACAGGCGGGCCCCTCGCTGATCCTGGCCTACCTTGCCGCCGGACTGGCGATCTTCGTCATCATGCGCGCGCTCGGTGAGCTGCTCACCTACCGTCCGGTCTCGGGCAGCTTCGCCGAGTACGCGCACGAGTTCCTCGGCCGGTTCGCCGGATTCGCCACGGGGTGGTCCTACTGGGCGGTGTGGGTGTCGACCTGCATGGCCGAGATCACCGTCGCCGGGCACTACGTGCAGTACTGGTTCGACATTCCGCAATGGGTGACCGCGCTGGTGGTGCTTGCGGTGCTGTTCACCGCCAACCTGATCTCGGTGCGGATCTTCGGTGAGGGCGAGTTCTGGTTCTCCGCGATCAAAGTGACCGCGATCCTGGCGATGATCCTGATCGGCATCGGTGTGCTGGTGTTCGGGTTCGGGCACGCCGCCGATCCGACCGTGACGAACCTATGGGCCGACGGCGGGGTGTTCCCCCACGGCTTCGGACAGACCCTGCTGGTGTTGCAGATCGTCGTGTTCGCCTATGTCGGTGTCGAATTGGTCGGCGTGACGGCGGGCGAGGCCCGCGATCCGAAGACCACCCTGCGCAAGGCGATCAACACCCTGCCCTTCCGCATCGGCCTGTTCTATATCGGCGCGCTCGTGGTCATCATGTCGGTGGCGAGCTGGCGCAGCTTCCATGCCGGGCGCAGCCCGTTCGTGGAGGTGTTCGAGCAGATCGGCATCCCCGCCGCCGCGGGCATCATCAACTTCGTGCTGCTCACCGCGGCACTGTCCTCGTGTAACTCCGGCATCTACTCGACCGGCCGGATGCTGCGCAGCCTCGCCTTGCGCGACGAGGCGCCCGGCGGGTTCGCGAAGCTGAGCAAGCAGTCGGTGCCGTTCGCCGGTATCTGCGCCTCGGCGGCGGCGATGGTGATCGGTGTGGTGGTGAACGTGATCTCGCCGGACAAGGCCTTCGCCTACATCACCTCGGTGAGCACGGTCGGCATCATCGTGGTGTGGAGCGTGATCCTGGTGTGCCACTTGAAGTATCGCGCCAAGGTGCGCGCGGGTGAGCTGCCCGGCAGCGACTACCGCCTGCCCGGCGCGCCCGTGACCACCTGGGCGGCTCTCGGTTTCCTCGGCCTGGTCGTGATCCTGCTGCTGTGGACCGACGGTGGGCGCACCGCGCTGGTCGTCGGTGCCGTGTGGGCCGCGCTGGTGTGCGTCGGCTACTACACCTTCGGTCGCAAGACAGGAGCGCACACCCACTGACCGTCGGCCACCGTTTGCTGGAAAGCCGCTGGCAGACAAGCGTTTTCTGTCATACCCCATCGGTATCGTCGAAGTGTCACACAACTGGCCCGGCGAGTGTTGCCGGGCGGTGCGAGAACGGGGGCACGACATGAGTGACGACTTCCGCGGCGATCTGCGTCCACCACGCAGGCACGGAACCACCTGGCGCGAATCGGAATACCGGATCCTCGCCGACGACCTACGGGCGGGTGTCGATCTTGCCCGCACCGCGCGAACGCTCGGGCGCACGGAATCGGCGGTACGCACCGCGCTCCGCAACTTCGTGCCACCCGAGGACCGGATATCCACGGCCGAGCGTGAACGGTGGGTGCGAACGCGCCTGGTCGCCGAACCCGAATGGGATTGGTGGGCGGTGGTGATCGACCAGCACCGCCGCTCCGGCAGCCGCTTGTGGTTCACCCGCCACGAACATTGTGCCCGGATCGGCTGGCGCCGTCAGACGCCCATGCCCGCGCTCGCCCAGGAACTCGACACCTCGGAACTCTCGGCCGCCGAGTTGCTGCGCTCACTCGGCCTCGTCGAGAGCATCGAGGAAGCCGCCGACCGACTCGGCGCCACCCCGGGACACGCGCTGGCCGAACGGGTTTCGGCCCGCCGCGACCGCGCCGTCGGCGCCCGCTGGATTCTGGTCGTCGACGGCGCGGCGGGCACCACCCACCCCCGCAACGCCCCGACCCGCCGCCACATCTCCCTGCACGAGACCCGCGCCGCCGCCGAAGCCGAACGCGACCGGATCCTCGCCTGGCACCAGCGCCTCACCGCCTCGGCTCGGCGTAGCGGGCCGGCAACCGGGCAGGACATCGACAGCCCGTACACATACGGCGACACGACAGTCCTGCGTGACCATGGCGCACCCGCACCCGCACCCGCAGCCGCAGCCGCACCCGCACCCGCAGCCGCAGCCGCACCGGCGGACCGGTCGCAGCGGTCGGCGCATTCGGGCCCAGGCACCGCGGCTCTGCCCAGCGTCGGCGACCTCGCCGAGACGGCCCGGCCGCACCGGCAGGCGCGTGCCGATGGCGACGCCGCGGCGTCGTCCGGGCCGGGCGATGCCCGCGAGTCGGTGTGGTGGACCATCGCCGAACGCGGGCTCGGCGCGAGCACCGGACCGACTCGGTGCGGTGAGTTCGCCGCGGTGGGTAGCGGTGGTGAGGTCGCCGCGGAGGCGCTGGCGGTGGGCGACATCATCAGGGTGCCGGTTCCCGACGGGTACCTCCAGGACCGCATCATCGCGATCACTCGCGCGGGAGCGGGCGCGCCGGTCACCGTCGACCTCGCACCCGTCGCGAACTCGCGCATCCGCCGCGTCGTCGAATTCGGGGCGCAGGAGCGAGTCGAGGTGGTGCGCCACACCGAGCAACGATCCGCCTGACCGCGACCACGAACCGACGCTCGCGGCGTCCGCGGCGGGCGTCGACCGGACACCCTGCCACGAACCGACGCTCGCGGCGGGCACGGCCGGCGGCGACCGATACCCTCGTATCGGCGGTGCCCGCACAACCGCCGCGTGCGCGACACCCGATGACGCCTCGGCGCGGGCAGCCGTCGGTCCGGGTGTGACCGGATGTCGGTTGCCGCCGGGGTGGTCCGTCAGTCGGCGGCGGTACGTCCGGGCATGGTGGCGGCCGCCGCGAACATGATCACCGCCATGGCGAGGATGGCGGCGAACACCAGGTGGATGCCGGAGGCGAGTTCGGTGGGCGTCGGGTGGTCGGGGTCGGTGATGCCGGTGTTGACGATGGCGCCGAACACGGCGACACCGAGCGCGCTGCCGAAAGATCGGGCGAACATGTTGGCCGAGGTCACCACGCCCCGCTCCTGCCAGGGGGCGCTGTTCTGCGCCGCGATCAGGGTGGGGGAGGCGACCAGGCCCATGCCACCGCCGATCAGGAAGCACGAACCCGCGATCTGCCACGGGCTGGTCCCGGCGTCGATGAACAGTGTTGTCGCGCAACCGATGACGGCAAGCGTGCTGCCGAGCAGACCGGCGATGCGGAATCCCCAGCGCAGGTACAACCGGCCCGACAGTGTCGCCGCCAGCGGCCAGCCGAGGGTGAGCCCGCCGACGGCGAGCCCGGCGACCAGGGCGGTGGTGCCGAGGACACCCTGGGCGAAAGTCGGGACGTAGGAGGTCAATCCGAGCACCACCGCGCCGACGAGCAGCGACACCGTACTGCTGGCGATCACGATCCGGCGCGTGAAAACCCACAGCGGCAGCACCGGATTGGGCACCCGCAACTCGACGACGGCGAACACTGCGAGAACCACCGCGCTGCCCGCGAACAGGCCGATCGACACCAGTGAATCCCACGCCCACGCCTGCCCACCTTCGAGCAGCGCCAGGATCAGCGCCCCCGCGCCCAACGTGAGCAGCACCGCGCCGAGGTAGTCGATCCGCTGACGGCTGCGCGGCGCCGATTCGGCGAAGTGCCGCACCAACATCCACGCCGCGACCGCACACAGCGGCAGGTTGATCAGGAAGATCCACCGCCAGTCCGCGTGATCGGAGAGCAGTCCACCCAGCAGCGGCCCGAGTACCGCCGACCCGGCCCACACACCCGCCATATAGCCCTGCACCCTGGCCCGTTCGGTCAGGTTGTAGAGGTCGCTCGCGATGACCATCGTCATCGGCTGGATCGCGCCGGCGCCGATTCCCTGGATGGCACGAAAGACGATGAGGGCCAGCATGTTCGACGCCAGACCGCACAGCAGCGAGCCGACGGCGAACACGGCGATCCCGAACAGGATCACCGGCTTACGGCCCACCATGTCGGCCAGCTTGCCGTAGATCGGCACCGTGACCGCCTGTGCCAGCAGGTAGATCGAGAACAACCACGGGAACATCGCGAACCCACCGAGCGAATCGGTGATGGTGAGCACCGCCGTGGCGATGATCGTGGAGTCGAGCGCGATCAGCGAGGTCGAGAGCATGAGCGAGGCGAGTACCGCACCCCGTTCGGATCGCAACCCGACAGCCGTGTCCGCCGTATCGGTCGCCACTGCGGTCCTTCCTCGACTAACCAGTCGGTCCACGGTATCCGGCTCCCCCGCGTTCGCGCGCGGGGATTTCCGTGCCGGGCGGGCCCGGTGGGATCAGGCCGCCGCGAACTTGGCGGCGATCTCGGCCGCGGTGACCTTGGCCAACTCGACGAAGAACGGCACCCGCTCGTCGATCATCAGCGTGACGGGTCCGCGCAGGCCGAGCGCGAATCGGCACCGCCCCTCGGGGTCGAGGATCGGCAGGCCGATGGTGCGGAATCCGGGATCGAGTTCGCGGTCGTTGAACGCGTAGCCGCGCTCACGGGTGGTGACGAGTTCGGCGCGCAGTTCTTCGGGCCCGGTCACCGACCGTTCGGTGCCTTCTTCGTAGGGCAGCGAACGCAACTCGTCGTCATCGACATCGGACCAGGCGAGCAGCGCTTTGCCGAGCGCACTGGCGTGCAGCGGGAGCCGGACGCCCTGCAACTTGTGCCCGTCGCTCTCGCGCCACCGGCTGGTGCCGAGCAGGACGGCGTGGATTCCGTGGCGGGTGGCCACCGAGCCGGTCGCCCCGGTGGTGGCGGCGAGCTGTTCGAGGCAGGGCTCGGCGAGGTAGATCTTGTGCTGGCGGTAGGCGATCTGGCCGTACTCGGCCAGGGCACCGCCCATGCGATACCGGCTGGACTCGGCGTCCTTCTCCAGGAAGCCCGCCTGCACCAGCGCGCCGAGCAACCGGTGCGTGGTGCTCACCGCGAGCCCTTGTGCGCGTGCGACTTCCGAGACGCCGCGTTCCTCGCCACCGCGGAAGCAGTCGAGTACAGACAGGGCTCGGGTGACGGTCTGCACGCTGGAGGTCTCCACGAACCGAAGGTAACACAGGCACGCGCGGAAGCCTGTCGATGTATTCCGATAATTGGAAAGCGTTGCGGTGCAGCGACCGCACAATTGCCATAAATCTGCGGATGCCTTCCTGTCAAGCTTTCCGATCCACGGAAAGGCATACCTCGTTCCGCACGATGCGCGCTCATACGCTCCGAGGGCATCGACCCCGTCCCGAACAGGAGCCCCGAATGTCCCGCAGGCTGTCGGCCTTCTCGCGGATCGCCCTCGCGATCGCCCCCGTCGTCGCCCTCGTCGCGGCATGTGGCTCCGGCTCGACGCCGGAACAGGGGGCAGACACTCCCTACATCCTCAAGGTCACCGACCCGGGCAACAGCGGCCCGCTGGCCGTCGGCAAACGCGACGGCACCTTCGACGCGGCCCTCGCACCGCTGGGCGCCAAGATCCAATGGGTCAGCACCACACCGGGTTTCAGCTCCATGCTGAAGCTGTTCAACACCGGCGAACTCGACGTGTCCGGCGCGGCCTTCAGTCCCGTGGTCGGCGCGCTGTCCAAGGACGTCGGCGTGAAGATCGTCGCGGTAGCCGACCCGGCGGGTCAGGATCAGAGCGGAATCGTCGTCCGGCCGGAGTCGGGGGTGACCTCGGTGGCGGGCCTCGCGGGCAAGCGGATCGCGGTGAACCCGGCAGGCAAGGGTGAGTACATCACGCTCAAAGCCCTTGCCCAGGCAGGTGTTCCGGCCGATCAGGTCACCCGGGTCCCGCTGCAGCAGAAGGATGCCGCCTCGGCGTTCGCGACCGGCAAGGTCGACGCGTGGGCGTCGTTCCTGGTGCCGTACCAGGAGGCCAAGGCCGCGGGCGCGGTGGAGATCACCACCGAGAAGCAGATCGGCTCCAAGGACAACTCCGTGGTGGTGTTCCGCACCGAGATCCTCGACGAGCGCCCCGACGTGGCCGCCAAGTATCTGGAAGTGCTGCAAGGTCTCACCGCGAAGCAGAAGGCCGCACCGGCCGACTTCGAGAACGTCTTCGACAAGTCCGGTCCACGCGCGCTCACGGGTGAGCGGCTGGCCGACGCCGTCCGGGTCGGCGCGCAAGCCTCCGTCCCCCGGCTGCCTGTCGACTCCGATGCCACCGACCTGGCCGATGTGGTGAACACCTTCGCCGACAACGGCGTCATCGCCCGCCGTATCACCGCCGCCGACATCTTCTACGACCTGAAATCCAAGCTGACCCCCGAACAGCTCGCCGCGCTGAAGGACAAGTGAGGTGAGCACTCTCGTCCTTGCCGCGCCCCGGGTCCGGCGCACCCGGGAGCGGCCACGCTGGTTGTCGCTCGGTCTGCGCGCGCTGCTACCCGTCCTCATCGTGCTCGCCTGGTGGGCGGGTTCGGCAAGCGGCGCCATCTCACCGCGGGTGATCGCCGGACCCGGCGCCGTCTGGTCCGCGCTGGTCGAGCTGGCGGGCAGCGGTCAACTGCTCGACTTCGCCCTCGCCTCGTTCGGCCGGGCGGCCGCCGGGGTGGCGATCGGGGTCGGCGTCGGGCTGGTCCTCGGCCTGCTGTCGGGGTTGTCCGCCCTCGGTGAGGAACTGGTCGACTCGACCATGCAGATCGTGCGTGCTGTGCCGTTCCTGGCACTTGTCCCGTTGTTCATCGCCTGGTTCGGCATCGACGAGCTCTACAAGGTGCTGCTGATCGCGGTGGCGACCACCGCCCCGATGTACGCCTACACCTACCTGGGCGTGCGCAATGTGGACCGGAAGATGGTCGAGGCGGCGCGCAGTTTCGGCCTCACCGGAACCCGGCTCGTCGTCGAGGTGATCGTGCCCGCCGCGCTGGCCGGCATCCTGATGGCGCTGCGGGTGTGCTTGTCGATCAGCATCACCGCGCTGATCGCCGCCGAACAGGTCGGTACCCAGCAGGGCGTCGGCTACCTGGTGACGCTGGCCCAGGAATACAACCGCACCGACTACATGGTGCTGTGCGTGGTCCTCTACGCGCTGCTCGGTCTGGTGTTCGACGCACTCGTACGGCTCGCGGAACGGTACGCGATGCCCTGGCGCAAGCAGGTGGCGATCCGATGACGACAACAGCAGCTGCCCCGATCGAGGTAGCGGCGGACCCGGTGGCGGTGTCGATCACCGGTCTACGCAAGGCCTTCGGCGACAAGACCGTGCTCGACGGCGTGGACCTCACCATCCGCCGCGGCGAGTTCGTGGTGCTGCTCGGCCCGAGCGGCACCGGCAAGACCACGCTGCTGCGCCTGCTCACCGGGCTCGAAACACCCGACGGCGGTGAGGTTCTCGTACCGCCGCGCCGCACGACCGTCTACCAGGAACCGCGCCTGATCCCGTCGAAGCGGGTGCTGGCCAACGTGATCGTCGGCCTGCGGCGTGGCAAGGCACAGCGCGAAGCGGGCCTGCGCGCGTTGACCGAAGTGCACCTCGACGGCAAGGCGGGTCAGTGGCCCGCCACTTTGTCCGGTGGCGAGGCGCAGCGTGCCGCCCTGGCCAGGGCCCTGGTGCGTGAACCGGAACTGCTGCTGCTCGACGAGCCGTTCGCGGCACTCGACGCGCTGACCCGGCTGCGCATGCAGGACCTGGTCGGCGATCTCGTCGCCCGCCACCGGCCCGCTGTACTCATGGTCACCCACGACGTCGACGAGGCGATCCGGCTCGCCGACCGCGTGATCATCCTCGAGCGCGGCCGTTTCGCCGTGGACGAGACCGTCGACCTACCCCACCCGCGCGATCACGCGGCACCCGAAACCCTCGGCTACCGAACGCGATTCCTCGCCCAACTCGGTGTCGGACCACATGCAAGGAGCCTGTCATGACCGAAACCCTGTGGTACACCCGCTGCCCCGTGCCCACCGCGAGCGGCCTGGCGCACAGCCTCGGCTGGCTCGGTGAGACCGCCGCGAACGCGGGCCTCGAGTTCGGCGTGCTGCAGGACGCGGGCCCCGAACTCGCCGGGCACCACTTCCTGCACGATCTGTCCGGCCTGATCCGCGAGGGCGGGAACGTGCCCGCCCTGGCCGCACGCGCACAGGGTTCACCGACCCGCCTGATCGGACTCACCTGGATCGACGAGTCCCAGGCGATCCTGGTCGGCCCCGATTCGTCGGTCACCGATGCCGCCGGGCTGGCCGGGCTGCGCATCGGCGTCCCCGCCTGGGCGCAGGACCAGGCCCGCAGCTTCCCGCGAGCGATGGCGCTGCACGGTTTCGCCAACGCCCTGCGCCCGGCCGGGCTGACCCTGGCCGATGTGCGCGTCGTCGAGCTGGCGGTCGAGCCGGACCCGCAGGTGCGCACCGAGATCCAGAGCGCTCGTCGCTCGACGACCTGGGGTGTGGACGAACTCCTCGACGGCAGGGTCGACGCGATCTACGTCAAGGGCGCTCGCGCCAAGGAGGTGGCCGCCGAGCACGGTCTGCGCGTGGCGGTCGACCTCGATGCCTCGGCCACCAAGCGCCTGCGGGTCAACAACGGCACCCCGCGCCCGATCACGGTCCACGCCGACCTGCTCGAATCCCGGCCCGAGGTTGTCGTCGGTTTCCTCGCGCAGAGCCTGCGCGCCGCCGACTGGGCCGCCGGTGACCTCGACGGTGTCCGCGCGGTGCTCCAGCGCGAAACGCTGTCCGGCCCGGCCGGTGTCGTCGCGGCCTACGGCGCCGAGTTCCACCGCGGCCTGCATCCCTCGCTCACCGACGAACGGGTCGAACTGCTCGGTGTGCAGAAGCAGTTCCTCTACACCCACGGCTTCCTGGCCGCCGATTTCGATCTCGAATCCTGGGTCGCTCCTGAGCCGTTGGCTCGTGCGCGTGAGATCGTCGCCGCCGAGCGGGTGCCGGCATGACCGATTTCCTGTGGCGGCTGCCCAGCCGTGGTGACGGACGACGCGCCGATCCGGCGCTGCGTGGCCGCGGCGGGTTCGGACCGCCGAACCCCGTTGTCGAGACCACCGATCCGCGGCCGGGGCGCTTCGGCCCGTTCGACGACCTCGCCCAGATCGTCGACGCCGCCGAACTCACCGGCTTCGACGGCGTGCTCGCACCCTACGACCCGCTCGGCGAGGAATCCTGGATCGTGGCGGCCGCCGCCCTGCGCGCCACCCGCTACACGCGGGTAACAGTCGAATTCCAGCCCGCGTTCGGCACCCCGGTGTACGCGGCCAAGGTGTCGGCGACCCTGCAGCGGCACTCGGCGGGGCGGCTGAACTGGCGCTTGGCCGTCGACACCGACGCGGCCGAGGCCCGGGCGCGCGGTGACCGGCTCACCGGCGACGAACGCTACGACCGCGCCGCGGAATTCCTCACGGTCGCACGCGGTGTCTGGAACGAGAACGAGGTCGGCGCAGCGGGATTCGCGGGCACCGGCTTCGATTACGCCGGTCGCTACTACGACGTGGTCGACGGTGGCTTCCGCGGCATCCTGTCCGGACTGCCGTTCCCGGCGGTGCATCTGAGCGGCACCACGCCCGCCGCCCTCGCACTCTCGGCCGCTCACGGCGATGTCCACCTGTTCGCCGAACACGAAGACGGCATCACCGGTGCGGTCACCGAGTTGGGGGAGCGGGCCGCCGCGTCCGGCCGCCACGTGCGCGTCGGCCTCGAGTTGCCGATCATCGCCAGGGAGACCGAGGACGAAGCCTGGGCCAGGGTGCATCGGCAGTGGGCCGAACTCGACCGACCCGACAACGTCGCCGACCACACCCTCGGTGAGGGACGCTGGTCCGGGTTCCACGCGTTCGGCTACGACCAGCGCATCGGCCTCGTCGGCAGCTACGCGCAGGTAGCGCAACACCTTTCGGACTACGCGGCCGCGGGCGTGCAGACCTTCGTGCTGTCGGGCCACCCCGCTATCGAGGAAATCCACCGCGCGGGCGAACACCTGCTGTTCCTCGCCGACCCGACCGCCCGCACCCTCGCCCAGGAGGTCACCGCATGACCATCGACGTCTACTGGCGCATCGGCATGGAAGGCGACCACGCCTCGCTGCGGACCCCACGTCGTTACAACCGGGGCAACGCGGGCGGTTACGGTCCGGGCAATATCGCACCGGCCGTGCGGAACGGCGCGCTCGACGAGTACACCTACCTCGATCACGTCGCCGCGGTCGCCAAGGCCACGGAATCGGCGGGGTTCCTCGGCGGGTTGCTGCCGTCGTTCCCGGTGACCGACGACCCGTGGGCCTTCGCCGCCGCGCTGGCCGCCGAGACCACCACCTACCGCTTCATGGTCGCCTTCCAGCCCGGCTTCCTGCACCCGGTGCAGGCGGCGCGCATGTCGGCGAGCCTGCAACGCGCCACGGGCGGGCGGCTGGTCTACAACATCATCAGCGGTGGTGGCGGTCCGGCCCAATTGTGGTGGGGCGACAAGGTGTCCCACGACGACCGCTACGCGCGCACGAGCGAGTTCCTCGACGTGCTGCGCGGCGTCTGGGATGGTGAGCCCTTCGATCACGACGGCCGCTTCTTCCGCACCGAAGGCGCCGCACTGCCACCGGGCCTGGCCGGGCAACCCTTCCCCGAGGTGTACTTCTCCGGTTCGTCGGGTGCCGCCGTGGCCGCCGCGGGCCGCCACGCCGACTACTACCTGTCCTGGCTCGAGCCCTACGCCGACCTGCGCGCCAAGTTCGACGGTGTCCGCCGCAACGCCGAAACCACCGGGCGCACACCGAAGTTCGCCGTCCGCATCGACATCGTCGCCCGCCACACCGAGGAAGCCGCGTGGGCCGAGATCGAGCGGGGCTGGGCTTTCGTCGATCGCGACGCCGCCAACCGTGCGGCCCAGGGCGACTCGGTCGGCGCCGCCAGGATCAAGGGCTGGGTGCCCGAGAACATCACCGGCTACCGCGATCTGGAAGTCCAGCCCAATGTCTGGTGCGGTTTCAGCCTGATCCGGGGCGGTCCGGCGTTCGGCCTGGTCGGCAGCTACGAACAGGTCGCCCAGCGGCTCGACGAATTGATCGACCTCGGCGTCGACGCCTTCATCCTCGCGGGCAACCCGCACCTGGAAGAGGCATACCGGGTCGGTGAGGAAGTGCTGCCGCTGCTCGGCCGCTCCCGGCTCACCGCCCCGCCCACCGACACCGTCCTCGCGACGGCCCGATAACCACAGGAGTGCCCATGACCACCACCGAAACCCTGCTGCCGGAGACCGTGACAGCCTTCGTCGCGGCGGCTACCCACGACGCCGAGACCGCGTTCCGGGTCTTCCGGGAAACCGGAACCGTCACCGGCAACGGCACCGTCAACTTCGTCGAGCGCGTGCCGGGTACCGAGATCGCCGTCGCCCTCAACGAACCCGGCCCCTGGGCCACCGACCGCACGGTCGAACCCGTCGTGGCGACCTTCGACGGAGAAGTGCTGTCCGGCAAGGGCTCCGCTGGATTCGTCACCGGCTACGCGAAGGTCTTCCGCGCACACCCGGAGATCACCTCGGTCGTACACATCCACACGCCCTGGCTGGGTGGCTGGGCCCAGACCCACCGCACCCTGCCCATCCGCTACGCCGCCTCCCAGCGGCTCACCCTGTCGCGCGAGATTCCGCCGCACATCGACCGCACCATCGGCGCGGGCGAGTTCATCCTGAGCAGGCTCGAGACCGACCCGCACCTGGCCGCCATCTTCGAGGCGAACGGCGGGGCCAATGTGATCGGCCGTGCCGGTCTGCTGGAACTGGCGAAATTCGTGGTGCTGCTCGAGGAGGGCGCGCAGTATCAGGCGATCGCCGAAACCCTCGGCGGTTCGGTGGAATTCGATCCGTCGAACCTGGCGGTGCAGTGGCAGCGCAGCGGGCTGGCCGACGAAGCCCGCCGCCTCGGCCTGATCGGAGACGCGTGATGAGCATCCGGGTCGGCTACTTCCCGCACAACAACTCGCTGTTCGTCCTGCGCCACCGTGGCATTCTCGAACGGCTGCTGCCCGGGGTCGAATGGGTCGACCTGCGCGAACTGCCCCGGCCTGCGCGCGTCGACCCGAAAACCGCACTGCCCGGCGAACATTCGGACTGGCTGTTCACCGAGGGCGGCTACGACATCATCGGCACCGGCTTCACCCCACCACTCACGGCGCTGGCCAACCAGCGCGACATCGTCTACCTCGGCATCTCGGGACCGCGGGTGGAGAACGGCAGGCTGGTCGCGACCGCCGCAAGCGGCATCACCTCCGCCGCCGATCTGCGCGGCAAGCGGGTCGGCATCGCGCACGGCTCCTGGCAGACCACGCTGCTGCTGTTCGCTCTCGACAAGGTCGGCCTGACCTGGGCGGATGTCGAACCGATCGACGTGGACGTGCGCGGCGGCGGCGCGGCACTGCTGGCCGGTGAGCTCGATGCCTGGGTCGGCACCTACCCCGGTCTGCACGAGATCGAGGCCGCCACCGAACTCACCACACTGGTCGACACCGCCTCGGTCTTCAGCCACCCGTCCCTGTGGTTCACCCGCCGCGACCTGGCCGAAGATGATCCCGACACCGTGGAGGCGGTGCTCGCGGCGCTGCGCGAATCCGACGCCTGGATCGTCGAGAACCCGCGGGCCGCGGCACAGTATTTCGTCGACGACGCGCTCCGCCACGGGATCCCCGCCGATCTCGACGCCTGGGAAGCGGCGCTGCGCGGGCGCCCGTTCGGCGTGCACCCCGTGAACGTGGACTTCCTCGACGAACAGCAGCGCGCCGCCGACCTTCTCGCCGCGAACGGGCTGCTCCCGCGTGCTATCGAGGTGCGGTCGGCGGTGCTCCCGTGGATCGGGGAGCTGATCGGCGAACAGGCCACCACCACGGTCTGAGCCTCTGCATCCGCTGCCCCTGGGCGGCCGATTCGGGCGCTCAGGGCACTGGATGCGAGTGCAGTCCGCTTTGATGCGGGTCTCGACACGTGGCCGGCGGTTCGCCGCCGCCGACGTGCGGCGTGCGGGTCGGCGACGGTTCGCCGCGAATCAACTCCGCCGCGACCCCGTCACCCACACCGGTCCGGTGAGCAGCCAGATCACCGTGATCACGCCGAGCGAACCGAAGATCCCCATCAGCTGTTCGCGCTGCTCGGCGTCGGCCACCGTGTAGCTCAGCGCCAGGGTGAGCGCGCCCGCGATGGCGGCCGCGCCGAGCCAGCGGGCGAAATCGGCCCATTCTTTGCGGGTGCGTTCCGGCCCGTATTTCGGCACCCGGACAGGCGCGGGTCCGCCGGCGAAGCGGTGGGCGAAGCGCTCGTCCAGCCACCGGATCATGCGCGGCCCGAACATCACCGTGCACCCGAGGTAGATCCCGGCGATCCGGTGCGCGAACGTCACTTCACCGCCCCGGTGCAGGTCGATCGCGACGGCGACCACCAGCACCACGTCCAGCGCGGGAACCAGCGCGAGGGTGACGGTGCTGGCGCGCCGCAACCGCAGCAGGTAGCGCAGGGCCAACCCGCCCACCACCAGCACCCAGAAGCCGATTTCGCACCCCGCGATCGTCAGCAGTACCGGGTTCGTCAGTTCGTTCATGCGTTCAGGGTGCCGAACCGGATGTGGTGGGCACATCCGGCTTCCGGTCGCGGGCGGGTCCGACCTTCGGGGGACGTCTTGCACCGCCCGATGTGCTGGAATGAGCAGATGCCCACCGTCCGCGCGCCCATGGACCGGCTCGTGGAGGCGTTCGACAGCGCCACCTCCGCGGCCGTCGGGGTCTTCCTCGTCGGGTTGCTGCTGTGGGGGGTCGGTGGCTGGTCCATCGTCGTCGACCGCGATCTCTACCCGCCCGCCGCGAAACTGGCCCTGCTGTTCGCCGCCCTCGCCATCCAGCTCACCGCGCAGCGCAGGCCCGCTCTCGCGTTCGGCCTGATGATCGTGTTGCTGGCGGGCGACTTCGTCTTCGGGCCCTCGCTGCCGCTGTGGATCGCGCTGACCGACGTGATCTTCCTGGCGGTGAGCACCGGGTCGGCCCGGCTGTCGGTGGTGGTCGGCTGGTTCGCGTTCCTGGTGACCGTCGGTGGGGCGCTGCTCGCCCTGGCCCTGCTCGGGGTGCGGGCCGCGCTCTACGCCGGTCTGATCGGGGTCGCGCTCACCTGGTCGCCCCTCGGCTACGGACGGGCCGTGCGTGCCTCCCGGCGGATGGTCGACGCCGAACGCGACGCGGGTCGCGCCGAACTCGCCGCGCGCGACGCCGAACGGTCCGCCGCCATCGGGGAGGAGCGCAGGCGCCTGGCCCGCGATCTGCACGACGCGGTCGCCGGTCACGTTTCGGCCGTCGCCATCCTCGCCGAGGTCGCGCAGCGTGACCCGGGCAATATCGGTGTCCTGCAAACGATCCGGTCGAGCAGCCTGGCCGCCATGGAGGAGATGCGGACCACGATCGAACTGCTCACCGGACCCGACGACAGCGCCGTCACGACGCGGCTGGCCTCGCTGGACGGCCTGATCGAGGCGGCCGAGGCGGCGGGTGGGTCGGTCTCGCTGCGCAGGCCCGACGACCTGTCGCTGCCGCTGGCGATCGAGGCCGTGGTCACCCGGATCCTCGGCGAGACCATCACCAACGCGACCAAACACGCACCGGGCGCACCCTTGGACATCGAACTGCGCCGGGAGGGCGCGGGGTTGGTGGTCGAGGCGAGCAATCCCCTCGGTTCCGAGGTGGTGACAGGCCACGGAAACGGATTGCGCAACATGATGTTCCGCGCCGAATCGATGGACGGCACCGCGACGGCGGGCGTCCGCGAGGGCCGATGGCATGTTCGGGTCCGGATTCCCCTGGAGGCCAGATGACGGTGACCGTGCTGGTGGCCGACGATCACGCCGCGATCCGCGCGGGCCTGAAAATGCTGCTCGAGGCCACCGGGGAGGTGCGGGTGGTCGGTGAAGCGGCCGACGGTGCCGCGGCCGTCCGCCAGGCCAAGGCGCTGAGCCCCGACGTCGTCCTGATGGACGTGCGCATGCCGCGCGTCGACGGCCTGGCGGCCACGGCAGCCGTCGTCGCGGAGACCAGCGCGAAAGTCCTGGTCCTCACCACCTTCGCCATCGACGACTACGTGCTCGGCGCGCTGTCGGCAGGCGCGAGCGGATTCCTGCTGAAATCGGTGGGCGGCGACGACCTGGTCCGCGCCGTCCGGGCGGTGGCCGACGGTGACGCGGTGCTCGACCCCAAGGTGACCCGTGCCGTGATCGCCGCCCTCCCACGCGCCGAGGAAACCGCCCCACCCGACCTCTCGGCCCTCACCGACCGCGAACGGCAGGTGCTGGCCGGTCTCGGCGCCGGCCTGTCCAACATGCAGATCGGCACCCGCCTGCGGATCGGCGAGGCGACGGTGAAAACGCACGTCTCGCGGGTGTTGAGCAAGCTCGGCGTGCAGTCACGCGTGCAGGCCGCTGTCATCGCGGCACAGGTCGGTCTCGAATTTCCGTGACGCCAATTCGTGCCGTTTGAAACGGGCACGCCGGTTCAATACCCATGTCAGGGCGCGGCGGTGGCCTGCGGAGTGTCGCGCACGCCACCCGACCCGCCTGAGGTTGAATATTCAATAGATCTGGCTCTACCGCGTCACGCGTTCTCGACATCGGCGTCACAACGAACAACCGACGAAGGAGCAACGATCGTGAGCATGATCCTGGCCGCTGTGCACGACACCTATGGCATCGTTCTCGCGCAGGTGGGCAACCCGACGCCGGAGGCGCCGCCCATGGCCGACAAGGTGCTGCAGCTCGGCCGGTACTTCACCTGGATGATTCTGCTGTCCGGCGTCACCGCCATCACCTACGGCGGCGGCCGCTTCGCCTGGGAGAAGTGGAACGGCGGCGGCCTGCAGTCACCCAAGATGATCGCCAGCGCGATGGCGGGCGGCGCGGTCGCCACCAGCGCGGGCACCATCATGAACGCGGTCATCGGAGCCTGATCCGCCCGCCCCCATCGGGCACAGTGGTGGAGTGAGTGTTCACGTAGCCACCCTGCACACCGACGAAGATCTCCATGCGGCGAGCGCGGTGTTCCGCGCGGCGATGGTCGGCCTGCCACCTTCCCCGCCCGACAGCGACCACCTGTCCGAACCCGGACGCACGCTCGGCGCCCGCATCGACGGGCAGTTGGTCGGCACCGCCGAGTCCTATACGAGCTGGCTGGTCGTGCCGGGCGGCACGCGGGTGCCGCACGCCGCCGTCACCCATGTCGGTGTCCTGCCAACCCATACGCGCCGCGGCGTGCTCACCAGCCTGCTGCGCACCCAGCTCCACGACATCGCCGACCGCGGTGAAGTCGTCGCCACGCTGCGCGCGTCGGAGGGTTCCATCTACGAACGCTTCGGCTACGGCGTGGCCAGTTCCTTCGCGACTTTCGACATCCGTCGCTCCCGTGCTCGCCTGCGTGACACCGTGCCCGGCTCCGGGCCGGTGCGGTTCGTCGAGCCCGGTCAGGCCTGGAAACTGTTCCCGCAGATCTACGCCACCGCCGATGTCTCCTGGACCGGTGCGATCGCCCGTCCCGAGTACTGGTGGACACGGCGCGAACTCGGCGCGACCCCGCCGCTGTACACCGTGACGCACGGCCCCGCCGGTGCCGAGGACGGTTTCGCTCGCTACCACCCCGTCGACACCGCGAGCTGGTTCACAAGTCCCGAACGGGTGATCGTGGTGGACGACCTGGTGGCGACCACCCCGCAGGCCTACATCGGGTTGATCCGACACCTGCTCACCGTCGATCTGGTCGACAAGGTGACTATTGCCTTCGCCCCGGTCGATGCGCCGCTGCGGCACCTGTTCGCCGACGAACGCGCGGTCCAGGTCGCTGCCGTGCGAGACGAGACCTGGTTGCGGCTGGTCGATGTGGCTGCGGCGCTGGCCCGTCGTACCTATCGGGACGCGCCGCCGGTGATCATCGAGGTCGACGACGCGATCCTGTCCGCCAATACGGGCAGGTACCGGGTCGCAGCCGACGCGGTTACCCGCGTGGACGACGCACCCGACGTGAGCGTCGATGTCGCCACCCTCGGCGCGGTCTACCTCGGCGGGTCGACGTGGGCGCAACTGGCCCTCGCGGGCCGCGTCGTCGAGCACCGCCCCGGCTCCGTGGACGCCGCCGACGCCCTGTTCGCCACGCCCACACAGCCTTTCAGCGGCACCTTCTTCTGATTCACGGACGGAAGAGCTGCTCGCTGGGGTCGAGCGGACGCAGGGTTCGCGACACCTGGGCGACCAGTTGCCACGGTCGCTTCGCGTCGGTCGAGGCTTTGCCGCTGGTGAGGATTGCCCCGGACAGTCCGCGGATGGGGTCGGCCCAGCCGTACTGGGTCGTCAAACCGCTTCGCCCGAAATGGAATTCGGTGTCGGGGCCGAACTTCGATCGTCGCGCGCCCAGTTCGAAACCGGCGCGGCTCACCCGGCCCGCGGCACCGGGTATGCGGTTCGCCGGGCTGATCGCCGTGCGCACGGTGTCGGGTTCGAGGATCCTGATCCCGTCCAATTCGCCACCCCGCGCGAGGATTTCGTAGAACCGGGACAACTCCTCGGCGGTGGTCACCAGGTTGCCCGATGGCAGTTCGGCGGTGAGGAAGGCGTCGTTGGTCGCCTTGGACGCCTTGTCCATGCGCCCGCCGACCGCCTTGTTCGTCAGGAACAGCATCAGCGGCGAAGGCGGGGGACCAGTCTTGACGCTCGGCACCACCTTGTCGACGTCGGCCGGGTCGACCCCGAAGTTGTTCCAGCGGAAGCCCAGTGGCGTGAGGACCTGCTCGGCCAAGTGCTCGCGCATCCGCTTGCCGGTCGCCCGCTGCACGAGCAGCCGCTGGATGAGCCCGCTCGTCAGCGCGTGATACACGCGGAAGCGCCCCGGTGGCCAGCTGGGCCGCAGTGCGATGAGCGCCTCGACCGCGAGGTCTTCGTCGATCGCCAGCTGAGCCCCCTGGTAGGGCGGGGTGATGAACGGGATGCCCGCCGAATGCGACAGCACATCACCGATGGTGATTGCGCCCTTGCGATGCGAGGCGAACTCCGGGATGTAGTCGCACACAGGATCGTTCGCCGCGAACGCACCCTGCTCGATCAGGATCGACATCACCGTCGCGGCAACACCTTTCGCGGTGGAGAACCCGCAGAACGGTGTCTCCGGGGTGACGAGGATCTTCTCCGCATCGGGCCCGTCGGTAGGTGCGTTGCCCCACCCGTGCCCGATGGCCCGGTTCAGCACAATCTTCCCGTTGCGGCGCACACACACCTGAATGGCCGGTGTGGTGCCCATCGAATACCAGTCCCGCACCGAGGCCCACAACGCCTCGACATCAGCACGGGTGGACCCGGCGTCGGCCGGATCGTCCTCGTACCCGACCGTCGTCACCGAGTCCAGATCGTCGGCAATTGTCACCAGTGCGCCGGCAAGAGCGTTCATCGGGCCAGCCTACCGACGCCGGCTCCTGACCTGCTCCCATCGGCGAAGCACCGCTCACGTCAGCGGTCGTCTTTCGATGAAGCACGCGGCCAAGGCTCTGAACCAGCGTCGCAGGTTCGATTCCTCGGCGGGGCACATCGAAGATGGGAACGTGGGTGACCTGGGCATTTACTCCGGACAGATAGTTATCGGAGCGAATTTTGCCCTTGGTTGACTCGGATGTGCACCCGGCGTCTCCTCGCCGGGTGCAATTTCGTAGCGGTGCCACGCACACGAGTTGCCGAAACCGGCAGCTCCTCGGTGCGCCTGTGATCGCCCGCTCGCCTCCGCTTCTCTGGCGGTAGCGGTCGAGGGGAAGTCTCCCGGCGCGTGCCGCGCGGCTAGTTGTGCAATGGGCAACGCGGAGCCCGTGCCCAAGGTCACCGGCCGATGTCCGCCAGGTTGATGATCTTGGGCAGTGTCGCACTCGCGAGCATAGGGTCCGGGCGGCGGGCAGACCCGAACTCGGCGCGGAGCTCAGGTCTGCGGCCGTGAGTTCGTAACCGAATCACCGCCTATGAACGATGCTCACATCGTAGAGTTCATCCAGGTGGTCGGGACGGGGGTTTCTGGTGACAGTCGGTGCAAGCGACGCTACGGCGCTCAGCGACCTTTCCGAGCCATCGGTGCCGGTGCCGGTGACGCTTACTGGTCCTCCAGTCCCGCCGCAGTGGCGGATCTACAACTATGAACCTGACGAATGGGAAAAGTTCATCCGCGAATGGGTGACTGAACTCAAAGAGGACGACAAGGGGACCGCCTACGTTCAGGTTAAGCAACTGGGCGGTTCGGGCGATGGCGGTATCGATGTTGCGGCCTTCAAGTCTGCCCGGCAACTGGAGGGTCCATGGGACTGCTTTCAAGCTAAGCACTATGCGAAGCCGCTGAATTTTTCGGATGCGGCCAAGGAGATCCTGAAGGTCCTTTGGCATGTGGAGCTGGGAGACTACGTCCTCCCTGACCGCTACCTTTTCGTTGCACCCCAAGGCGCTGGGACGACTCTGAACCGGCTACTCAGCACGCCCAGCAAGATGCAGGCAAGGTTCTTGGAGAACCTTGAGGCCGGGAAGGCGCTGGTCAAGGATCTGAGTTCGGATAACATCGACGCAATGCGCGCGAGAGCGGCTGGGGTTGATTTCTCCATGTTTCAGGCGACGCAGTTGCACGAGATGCTCGATGTGCACAGCAGAACTCGGCATCACGCTGTGAGGTTCGGTACCCCGCTACCTCAAAGGAGCGTTCCATCCGAACCACCGGAAGTGATCGCCGAGATCGAAACCAAGTACGTTGCTGCGTTGCGGCAGGTGTACGTCGAGAAGGACCCTGATGGGATCACTGATGCCACCGTGCTGAGTGAGCATCCCGATCATGGAAGCCACTTCCGGCGTCAGAGGGTGAGCTTCTACAAGGCCGAGTCGCTCCGTATGGACGCGCGCGACGCTGTTCCTGACGGCACCTTCGAGTCTCTGCAAGATGATGTCTACGACTGTGTGATCGATGTTGTCGAGGCCAACCATCCGAGCGGGATGGACCGTCTTACCTCGGTACTGCGACACGCTACGGCTGTGAACCTGGGACAGCATGCGCTGGTTTCGATTACGAAGCCCGACGATGTCAAGGGCATCTGCCATCAGTTGGCCAACGAATCACGGATCTCCTGGGTGAAAGGCTAGGACGTGAACCCCCTCAACAGTGCACTTGAGACTGGCGTACGGGTGTTGATGCTGCTCACCGCGGCCTTCCCGGAGCGTCTCGATCTTAACCAGCTAGTGCTGTTGGACCACGGCCTGCTTCATAGCGCGGACCTGGGTGGTCCGCCGAGCCTGCACCCACCGATCCCGATTCGGGCCAGCGGACTCGGCGTGCGACGTGAGGCCATCGAGGCCGGCCTCGATGTGCTGATACGAGCCGACCTGGCTTGTGCGGGCTTGAGCGCTGACGGTATCAGGTACTGGGCAGGGGAACGTGCCGACGGGTTTATCGGACTCCTCGATTCCACTTATGCTGCCTCGCTACAGGACCGAGCTCTGTGGGTCATCGGCCGATATGAGGGACTCGACGAAGAATCACTTCGCAGAGAGTTCGACACGGCGGTGAGTCACTGGGCCGAAGAGTTCCATTACCCGGCCGTTTCGACAGATGGAATGGGATAGGTCCTGGCATGCGACTGACTCTGACCCACCTGACCTTTCTTGGCGCGGACCGCGAGCCCGCCAGCGTGAGGTTCGGGCCCGCAGTAAATGTCATCCGAGGACCTTCCGACACCGGCAAGTCTTTCATCGTGGACGCAATAGACTTCATGCTCGGAGGGAGAAAGCTCAAAGAGATCCCCGAGCGCGAGGGGTACACCACCATCCTGTTGGGGCTGATCCTGCCCAATGGTTCGCCCGCGACTCTGTCCCGCTCGGTCAACGGCGGAAACTTCGGCCTATATCGTGAGCACATCCGGGTCGTACGAACGCGAAATTTGCCGCCACCACCAGAGACGCTGTCTCAGCAGCACAGTGCTACCAGCGACGGCAACCTCTCGAAGTACCTACTCCGGGCGATCGGTCTCGACGGCCGGTTGGTGCGGAAGAACATGCACAACGCCACTGACTCCCTCAGCTTCCGGAACGTCGTTCACCTTTGCGTAGTCGATGAGACCCAGATGCAGTCTGCGGTTCCCCCTGCACTCACTGGCAGCTATGTGACTAAGACCAAGGAGATTTCGGTCCTCAAGCTGCTGTTGCAGGACGAAGATGACTCCGGTCTGTCAGCAGTGCAGCCCAAGGATAAGAAGATCTCCGCCGCCAAGGTAGACGTTATAGATCGACTCATCGACAACCTGGAGGCACAGCTGGCCGATGTTCCTGAACCGTCATTGTTGCGTGAGCAAGCCGCACGGTTGGCATCGTCGATCGATGCGCTCAGCAGTTCGCTAGGAAGTCTGGTCGACGAACGTGGCAGCGTGGCTCAAGACATCCGCAAGGCGCAGAACTCGGTGAGTGACGCGCGCACCGAACAAGGAGACCTGCTGGCACTCCGTAGTCGTTTCGGTTTGCTTCAGTCTCAGTACGCCTCGGACGTAGAGCGACTAGTCATGGTTCGCGAGGCCGGAAATCTACTGAACTACTTTCGACGTGGGGTATGCCCTTTCTGCGGCGCAGAGCCTGAGAACCAGCACCTGAATACTGAATGCGATGGTGACACAACGGCATTCGGAAAAGCGATCGACTCGCAGCTTCGACGCACGAGAGACCTCGCGCAGGATCTGGCAGCGACCATCGAGGAGGTCGCTCAGCGTGGTTTCGCATTGCAGACCGAGCTTACGGACACGCTGGAAGACCTCGATGCCCATCGGCGACGGCTGGCTGAACTGGATGCAGTGCTCGAAGAGCGCAATCGCGATCTGCGGGAGTTGATCGAGGCTCGATCTCATGTCGAGCGCAGCCTGGGGCTCTACGAGCAGGTCGCCTCCTTGGAAAAGATGAAGCAGGTCGTCGCAGACGAGGCGGCCGCGGCTACCTCGGCGGTCGGCGCAGGGATAAATCTCCGGGCTCAACGGGAGTTTTCCGCTGCCCTGTCCGCGCGACTGGCCGCTTGGCGGTTTCCTGACCCCGAAAGCGTGCGGTACGACGTCTCTGAGCAAGACGTTATTGCCGATGATCAACTGCGCTCAGCCCATGGAAAAGGCGTCCGCGCAATCCTCCACGCCGCGTTCACGTTGGCGCTTGCGCAGTACTGCTTTGAGCGCGATCTCCCACACCCAGGCTTTGTCGTCCTCGACTCGCCATTGGTTACGTATCGGCCACCGGACGGAGGTGCCACTCCGGGCCCTGTCGCCTTCGGCAGTGCACCGAGCAGTGATGCTGTGGTGTCAGATGAAATTGCGGGAGCGTTCTACAACGATCTCCAACGCAATTGCACTGGGCAAGTGATCATCTTCGAAAACACCGATCCTCCTAACGGTTTGGACGATACAACCGTTGACATCATATTCACAAAGAACGTCCAGAAAGAGCGTTACGGGTTTTTCCCTCGTTCGCAGTCCCAGTCGATATAGGACTTTAAGAGAAGGGAGTGGCGGCATGCACATCGCAGATGGGAATGGGGTTATCTAGAGATCCACCAGTCCCGGGACACGCTGGGAAAGGTGTTTGACCGGAGCGGAAGCGACCGCCACTATGGGTGTGGGCCCTCGGGAGGTCCTTCCCCGGCGCCGCGCCGCGCCCGTGGCGGCGTCGACTAAGGGATGAAGAAGCGGTTCGCTCCACCCGGCACGTTTCATCACACCCATCCGCGCACGCAGGCCACACTCGGGCCTGCCGACCATGGTGGGCACTCAGGGCGGCGGTGTCCCGATTGGAATGCGATGGCTGCTCGTGGTCGTTTGACCGAAGAAATCCGCGCCTACCGTGCTTTTACGGGCGAATCTGCCCAAGCGGCACGCCAGAATCTCCCTTCGTCCGACCGTAGGTCGATCCCCTCGGCTGTCGGTGACCAGATGCTCCTGGAAGCCGAAGTTCTTACTGCGAGCGATGATCGCCGCCACAGCACCACATAAGCGAGCGAAATGAACAGATCCGAAGCTGCAGAACTGGGCGCGCGGGCCATTCTCGAGCGGGCGGCGGCCAGAAGCGGCCTCGACCCGACGCACGCGGAACTCGTACGGGCCGGGTCGAACAGCATATTCGTGGTCGACGACCTCGTTGGTCGGGTCGGCAAGGTGGGGTCGGCGGACTCGGCAATGCGGGAGCTGCGTATCTCCCAGTGGCTGAACGCATCTGGCTTGCCTACGGTTCGAGTCGCTGACGTGCCGAACCCGATTGCGGTCGTGAACGATCGCCCGGTGACGTGGTGGGAGCGTATTCCGGCCCATCGCGCGGCGAGCACGACCGAACTCGCAACTGTGCTTCGCCGACTGCACGCACTCGCGCCACCGACGACTTTTGCTCTACCGGAGCACGAACCACTCGCCGGCCTGCGCGCAGTCATCACGTCCGCAGATGAGCTCGGGGATAACGATCGTGCCTGGCTGCTGGAACACCTCGACACGTTGTCCAGTAGGTACCTGGCTCTTGGAGAGCCGTTGCAGCGCACAGTGATTCATGGGGATGCGTGGCAGGGCAACGTCGTTGTGCCGCTCGATGGCGTTCCGATAGTTGTTGATTTGGACCGTGTTTCGTTGGGCCGTCCCGCATGGGACCTCATTCAGGTAGCTGCTGACCGTGCCGACTTCGACCGCTTGTCAGAAGCCGATTACCGATCGTTTGTGGATGCGTATGGTGCTGACGTCACTACCGATCCGGCCTTCCGGCTGCTTGCCGACATTCAAGAGTTGCGATGGGTTGTCTTCGCCCTGTCTCGGTCATCGAGCAGCGAGAACGCAGCCAACCAGGTGCGGCACCGTCTGGCGTGCCTGCGAGGCGAGGTCGCCCGGCCGTGGCATTGGGACGCGCTCTGAGGAGCCGATGCCCTGCTGGCAGGCCGTAGCCGCCACGGGGACACCGCACAAGCGTGGCATTGGGATCAATCGTGGCCGTGTGGTGTGTGGTCGAGTGTCCAGGGGTGCACGGTCCGCGCCGAGCGTGGGCGCAGCGAAAGGTCAAGCTGGGGAATGAGGACGGCTGAACCATGGCCGGCGCGCGCCTAGAGGTCGGGACGGTCGGAATCACTGCGCAGCACGCAGAACTCGTTGCCTTCGGGGTCGGCGAGGATCACCCAGCCCGAACCGGCGGGATTCCGGTGATCGGCGACGAAAGTGGCGCCGATGCCGAGCAGGCGGTCTACCTCCTGATCACGGGAGGTTTCGGGGCGCAGGCACAGATGGATTCTGTTTTTGATCGTCTTGGTCTCGGGTACCTGGTTGAAATGGAGTACCGGGCCCTCTGCGAGCAGGACTTGAGTCTCCTCGGCGCCCGGCCCGTCCTCCGGGTGTGTCGGGCTGCCGGTGACACTGCTCCAGAAGAGCGAAAGCGCATAGGCGTCCGCACAATCGATCGCGACGTGCTGCACCAGAGAGACCATGGTGCAATCATTCCCGAAACTTCACGCCCGACACCACGCAATTGCGGCACCCGGTGAGCCGGAGCCGTTCAGTGGTCGCCGATATGAAGGGTGCGGCCTCGGGAGACCGGGAGGCCGCATCCAGTCCTAGACGATTTCCGAGGTTCCCGAGCAGAGCCGGCAGCGCCGGTGGTGTGGTTCGTCCAGTTCAGGTGACCGTCGTCGTATAACCACCCCACAGGCTGCCTCCGGCGTGGATGGTGAAGTACGGAACGCCCGGGGCGCCGTACGGCTGCGCCCCGATGACCTGACCGCACCGGACATCACCATCGCGCCTGCGACTACTCTCGCCGCCGCTTTCCAACCAATATGCTTTTGCGCCAGCATTTTTCGCCCTTCTTCAGGGGCGAACGGGTTGTCAGGCGACCGCATCCGCCGGGAGGGGGTCGGCGGCGGGTGTGCGGCCTGCGGCGGTGACCGCCCGGCGGGCGTAGGCGCGGACGTCGGCGTCGGGGTCGGTTACCGCGGATTCGAGGACGTCGAGTGCGGTGGGGCTGTCCAACCAAGTGGACAGGGACAGGACCGCTGCCTTGCGGACGTCGAGATGGCGGTCGGACAGGGCCGCACGTAGCGGTTCGACCGCCACCTCCGGGCTCACACCCGCCAGGCCTTTCGCGGCGCCGACTCGAACCTGCCAGGCGGAATCGTGCAGTGCGGCGACGAGACCGGTGATGTCGTCGGTGCCGAGGGCGGCGTAGGCGGTGAGCGCGGCGGCGCGGACCAGCGGGTCAGGGTCGGCGGCCAGGGTGCGGATCACCTCGTGACCGCCCGCCCCGATCGAGGCAAGCCCCTGGGCGACCGCGATGCGCACCTCCCGGTTGGCATCGCCTGCGATCGAGGCGACCGCGGCGTCGTCGTCGAGCGAGACCAGCGCACGCACCGCCTCGATCCGCACACGATGATCCGTATCGCCCAGTGCGACACGGAATTCCGTGGTCGTCCCTGCTCGCAGTGCGCGCAGCAGATCGACTACGGTGGCACGCACCAGCGGGTCGGGGGAGCTGAGATGCCAGGCCAGTTCGCCGGGCCCGGGCAGGACCTCCACCAGTTCGCGCAGGCTTTCGGTGGCCGCACGGCGCACCGAGGCGGCCTCGTCACCGAGGGCACGCACCAGTTCGTCGGCGAATCCCTCGGGGGTGTTCTCGGTCAACACCGACAGCGCCGCTACCCGAACCACCGGATCGGCATCGTTCAAGTAACTCGAAATATCCTCGACCGCAGGTGAATCCAGTGCGAGCAACGTGACCAGTCGTGGCGAGGACGGCGACACCGGCGCGGCAACCTCGCGCACCGGCGTCTCCCGCTGAGGTGCCCGGGTGCCGACCAGCTCCGGCTGGGCGATCACCTCGACGATCGGCTCGGCCGACGGCACGTCGTCGAGGCCGGGCACCGGCACCAGATAGGGCGCCACCGACCGCTTGACGAACTCCATCTCCCCGTCGGCGGTCTTGCGCAGATTCAGGTGGAAATTCCACGACTCGTCGTCGCGGTCGGGCAGATCGGCGCGATCGTGGTAGAGCCCCCACCGCGATTCGGTGCGGGTCAGCGAACTGCGCGAGGCCATCTCGGCGCAGTCCCGGATGAACTGGACCTCCACCGCGCGCATCAGCTCGTGCGGTGTGGTCGCACCGATCCCGTCGACCTCGGCGCGCATCCGCTCGAAGGTCTCCACCGCGATCGACAGTTTCGCCGCCGTCTTCGGCGGCGCCACATAATCGTTCACGAACCGGCGCAGCTTGTACTCGACCTGGGTCTGCGGCGGACCCTCGGGCTGCCGCAACGGACGGTAGATCAGTTCGTGTGCCTCGGCGAGCTGATCGGCGGGCAGCGAACCCGGCGCCTCGACCTCGGTCAGCGTCGACGCCGCGTGCGCACCCGCGAGGTCGCCGTAGACGAACGCGCCGATCATGTAGTTGTGCGGCACGCACGCCAGGTCACCGGCCGCGTACAGCCCGGGAACCGTGGTGCGCGCGTTCTCGTCCACCCACACGCCCGAGGCCGAATGCCCACTGCACAAACCGATTTCGGAGATGTGCATCTCGATGTCGTGGGTTCGGTAGTCGTGACCGCGGTTGGCGTGGAACGTCCCGCGGGTGGGGCGTTCGGTCGTGTGCAGGATCGATTCGAGGGTGGACAGCGTCTCGTCGGGCAGGTGCGACACCTTGAGATAGATGGGGCCGCGCGCGGATTCGATCTCCTGCTTCACCTCGGCCATCATCTGGCCCGACCAGTAGTCCGAGTCCACGAACCGTTCACCCTCGGCATTGACCTGATAGCCGCCGAACGGGTTGGCCACATACGCGCAGGCCGGGCCGTTGTAATCCTTGATCAACGGGTTGATCTGGAAGCACTCGATGCCCGAGAGCTCGGCGCCGGCGTGATAGGCCATCGAGTACCCGTCACCGGCGTTGGTCGGGTTCTCGTAGGTGCCGTAGAGGTAGCCCGAGGCAGGCAGCCCGAGCCTGCCGCACGGGCCCGTCGCCAGGATCACCGCCTTGGCCGCGACCTCGACGAATTCGCCGGTGCGCGTGTTCAATGCGGCCGCGCCGACCGCGCGGCCGTCGGCGGTGAGTACCCGCACCGGCATGAGCCGGTTCTCGATCCGGATCCGCTCCCGCATTTTGCGCTGACGCAGCACCCGGTACAGCGCCTTCTTCACGTCTTTGCCCTCGGGCATCGGCAGCACATACGAGCCCGAGCGGTGCACCCGGCGCACCGCGTATTCGCCGTACTCGTCCTTCTCGAACTTCACCCCGTAACGTTCGAGTCGCTGCACCATGGCGAAACCTCTTGTCGCCGTTTGGTAGACGGTGCGTTGGTCGACGATGCCGTCGTTGGCGCGGGTGATCTCGGCGACGTAGTCCTCCGGTTCGGCCTTGCCGGGGATCACGGCGTTGTTCACGCCGTCCATTCCCATGGCCAGGGCACCGGAGTGGCGCACATGCGCCTTCTCGAGCAGCAGCACGTTCGCACCGGATTCGGCGGCGGTGAGCGCGGCCATGGTGCCCGCCGTTCCGCCACCGATCACGAGCACGTCGCAGTCGAGGCGGACGCGGTCGTCCAGATCGGGAATGTTCACAGCGACTCCAGGATTCGGGACCTCAGCGCGGTGCGGTCGACCGGTTCGCGCGGGTCGGGGACCTCGACGACCGCGCGCAGCGTGCCTGCGCCGAGCACGGCGATCCGGTCGCCGAGGCGCAGCGCTTCGTCGAGGTCGTGGGTGACGAAAACGATGGTGGTGGGGTGTGCGCGCCAGGTGTCGACGAGCAGGCGCTGCATTTCGGCGCGGGTCTGGCTGTCCAGCGCGCCGAAGGGCTCGTCCATGAGCACCGCGCGCGGCGAACCGGCCAGGCTGCGGGCGAGTTGCACACGCTGACGCATCCCGCCCGACAGATCGCGAGGCAGGTAGTCGGCGTACCCGGTGAGCCCGACCTCGCCGAGCCAGCGCAACGCCTGTTCCCGGCGCTCCGCTCGCGCGACACCGCGAAGACGCAGCGCCAGTTCGACATTGGCGCGAGCCGTGCGCCACGGCAGCAGCGCGTCGTCCTGGAAGACCAGCGCCCGATCCGCCGACGGCCGGGTGACGACATCACCGTCGGCCCGGATCGTCCCGCCGCTCGGCTCGCGCAGTCCGGCGATCGCACGCAACAGGGTGGACTTGCCGCAGCCGGACTTGCCGACCAGGACGAGGATCTCCCCGGCGCTGATCGACAGATCCAGGTCGCGGACAACGGTTCTGGTGCCGTAGCCGACGCGCACCGATTCCAGATCGAGGCGCATGCCGGTCGAGACGGCGGTGGCGATGGTCATGAGGCGACCTCTCTCGGCAGCCAGCGGGTGGCCCGCCGACCGGCCAGTTCGACGATTCCGGAGGTGAGGAAGCCGAGCACGCCGATGGTGATCATGCCGACGAACACGGCCGGGTAGTCGACGATGGTGTAGGACTGCCAGGTGCGGTAGCCGATCCCGAGGCGACCGGAGATCATCTCCGCGGAGATCAGGCAGATCCAGGCCACCCCCATACCCACCGACAACCCGCTGAATACGCCGGGCAGAATCCCGGGCACCACCACCCTGGTGAGTACCTCGCGCCGCGACGCACCGAGGGTGCGGACGGCGTCCTCCCAAATGGTCGGCAGCGCGCGCGTGGCGTGCCGGGTGCTCACCAGCACCGGGAACAACGAGGCGGTGAAGGTGATGAAGACGATGCCCGACTCGTCGCTGGGAAACAGCAGGATCGCCACCGGGACCAGCGCGATCGCCGGAATCGGCCGCACCAGTTCGGCCAGCGGACCGAACACATCGGCCAGCAACCGCGACCGGCCCAGGCCGATGCCCGCCAGCACCCCGACGACCGCGGCCAGCCCGAACCCGGTGACGATCCGGATCAGCGACTGCGCCACATCCAGGTAGTACTGCCCGCTGCCCAGGTGCTCCCCGAATTCGGCGACGATCTCGGTCACCGTGGGCAGCGTGTCGAACCGCAGCCCGGCCCGCACATCGCCGGCGGTGAGCACCTGCCACAGCCCGATCGCCGCCACCACCGACCCGACCCGGATCAACCGCGAAGTCCACCCCGAGGAGTCGGCGGTGGTGACGTCACTTCCAGTGGTGGACAGTGTGCCGACCGGCGTTTCCGGCGATGCGGGAGCCGCCGTGGTCTCGATGATCGGGGTGGGTACCGCAGCAGCGCGGGCGGTGGGGGTCATCCGCGAACCTCCGCGACGGCCTGGTCGTAGGTGACAGCGATGGCTGTCCGGTGGGTGCCCCGATAGCGGTCGGCCGCGGCCTGGGTGGTGAATGGCAGGTGCCGGGTGCCGTCACGCAACCAGATCGCCTTGTCCGCGAACCAGCGGGTGCCGAGTTCCGCATCGGGAACGTAGGCCGCGCGAACGGTCTTGCCCTGTGCCTCGGCGGCCTGCACCGCCCGCAGCAGGCAGTCGGGATTCGCGGCGGGCTGCGGCTTCTCGGCGCCCTCGACCCACACCTCACCGGCCAGGGCCGGATCGGTCACGGGCACAGCGCACACCGGGTCGGTGCCGGTGACCTTGCTGGGGTTCGTCGACTCGGCCAGGGTCGCGTCGTAATCGCGGCCGGTCTCGGCGAACGCCTGCCGCAGCGGCCCGTCCTCGACGAACGCGTCGATGTCGAGGTCGGCGAAGTCACCGATCGACTTCAGATAGTTCACATCGCCTTTGAACGCCTCGATCAGCTTCGCCTTGAGCGTGGTGTCGAAGCTGGTGCCGCCCGGACCGTTGTAGAGGTACACGACCTCCCGCGGGAGACCGGAGCCTTTGGCGACGAGATCGGCTGCCTCGAAAGGCTTTTCGTTGAGTAAGGCGGTCGCGTCCAGCTGTGCGGCCAGGAATGCCTGCAGCACCTCGGGATGCTCGGCCGCATACGCTCGCCGGGCCACCACCCCGTGGAAGGTCGGCACATTCAGCTCGGCACCGTCGTAGAGCAGCTTGGCCTTGTTCTGTTGCACCAGCAGACCCGGCCAGGCCACGAACTGCGACAGCGCGCTCACCTGATGCGATTCCAGTGCCGTCGCCCCGACCTGGGGTTGCTGGTTGAGCACCTCCACACCCTTCGCCGGATCGATTCCCGCCCGGCTCAACGCCTGCACCAGGGTGCCGTGACCCGCCGAACCCACACTGGCCGAGATCTTCTGCCCGGCCAGGTCGGTCAGCGACCGCGCGGGCGAATCCTGCGGCACCACAACCATGTTCAGCGCACCCTTGGGGTTGTAGCCGGTGATCGACACCAGTTCGGTGCGGGAACGCTCGGCGGCCTGCGTGCGTGAACCGTTGATCAGCAACGGGTAGTCACCCATCGACCCGATATCGATCTTCTCCGCCACCATCTGGGCGGTGATCGGCGCACCGGTGTCGTAGTCCTGCCACTCCACCTGATACTTCGCACCACCCGAATCGGTGATGCGCTGCAGGCGCTGTTCCAGGTAGCCCTGCGCGCGCAGCAGCGTGCCCGCGGTGACGGTGTTGATGGTCTTGGACTGATAGCCGATGACGACCCTGACGGTGCCGGCCGGTGCGGCTGTCGAACTTTCGAGCGAGCACCCGGCCGCGGCGAGGGCGACGGCAAGGGCGACGGGCAGCAAGCGAGTGATCTTCATGCGTGGGGTTCCCGGGTTCAGCGGAGCAGGTAGGGCATGTTGACGGTGACGGCGCCGGTGGGGCAGCGCGCGGCGCACGGGCCGCAGTACCAGCACTCGTCGACGTGCATGTAGGCCTTGCCCGAATCCTCGTGAATGGCAAGGGAATCGAGCGGGCACATGTCGACGCACAACGTGCAGCCGGTGATGCACAGGGATTCGTCGATCGTCACGGGGACGTCGGCGCGCTGGGGCACGAGGGCCATCTAACGGACCTTCCATTCGGGTGCGCTGCGCACGAGGCTGCCGCGCATGGTGATTCGATCGCCGCGCATGCGGATGTACTCGAGATCGACGGGTCTGCCGTCGTCGAGGCGGGTGAGCCGCTCGAGCATCAGCAGCGGCGCACCGGCCGGGGCGTCGAGGGTGACGGCGGTGTGCGGGTCGGCGGCCACCGCCTCGAGGGCGATCTCCGCGTCACCGAGCGAGCGGCCGGTGATCTGTTCGAGCAGGACGAACACATCGGTGCTCGCGAGATCATGGGCCAGCACCTCGGCGCCGATGTCCGGGACGAGGTAGGTCAGGTCCAGACTCAGCGGCAGGTCGGCGAGGAACCGCAACCGCTCGATGTAGACCACCTGCTCACCCGGTGTGAGCCCGAGCCTGCGGGCCACGGCGGGCGGCGCGGTGACGGTGCCCGCCACGCGCACTTCGTTGCGCACCGTGCCGTGCTCGGCGAGGGTTTCCTGCAAACCGAGCAGCACGTCGAGTCCGTGATCGAACTTGCGCGCCGCCACCCGGGTGCCCACCTTCGGGGCACGGTCGATGAGTCCCTCGTCGCGCAGCAGCGCCAGCGCCGCGCGGACGGTATTACGGGAGGCGCCGTGTTCGGCGGCCAACTCCTGCTCGCCGGGCACCGTACCGTCGAGCGCACCCGACAGGATCTGGTGGCGCACCACGTCGGCGACGCGACGAGCCCGATCGGCGCGCCGGTCGTGCCCCGGCTCTTTCGTGCCTGTTCTCTCGCTGACCTGCATGAACAGCGACGATAGTGGCGATTACGCCGGTGCCCGCGGCACGCGGAACGGCACGAAATCGTGCTGATCTGTTTGCGCCGGGTGGCGGGTCGCGCGACCTGCGCGAACCCGGCCCGCTCCGGGTATTGCGCCACCCGGCGCCACGCGGACGGCCTTGGAATCAGGCCGATCGTAATGTCAGGGCTGCCCCGGCTTGAGCACGATGAACAGGCCGTTGGCCTCGGCGCAGAGACGGTCACCGTCGTGCATGGTCGCCTTCAGGTACACCTTGCGGCCGTCGCGTCGTTCGGCATGGGCGCGCACGGTGAGTTCACGGTTGAGCGGGGTGACCGACCGGTAGTCGACGGTGAGCGAGGCCGTGCGGGTCACCGCACCGGTGGCCAGGGCGGCGGTCATGCCGAGGATGTCGTCGAAGGCGAGCGAGATGTGCCCACCGTGCGCGGCCTGGTTGCCGCCCAGGTGGAAGGTACGGAAGGTGACCTTCGCGGTCACCCCGTCGCGGTCACCGCTGACCACCGTGTACGGCGGCAGGGTGATGTTGCCGCGCGCGGGTAGATCGGTGCGCGTCCAGCTCGGCGAGGACCACTCGTCGACCACGGCCTCGTCCAGGCGTGCATTGAGCTGCTCGAGCGCGACGATCGTCTCCTTGGCCAGCTCGTCGGACGGGTTCGCCAGTCGCGCGCGGTCCATCAGCTCGCGCACCTGCTCGATGAACTCGCCGTAGTGCGGTCCGCCGATCAGGGTGTCGCTCTCGCTCGCGCGCGCTTCGATGAGTTCGGCCATCGGCCGGAAGCCGCCCTCGTGATGCGTCTGGTCGGGCCGCGAGTCGCCGACGTTCTTCTCGTCCATATGCAACACGTTATCGTTTCCGAGCTGGGCGTTCGCGCGGGGGACCGCCGCCGGTCGGTTAGGCTCGATGCCGATCATCATCGACGGCGAGAGGCTTGGCATGAGTATCGCGGCGGTTGTGTTCGACATGGACGGTGTGCTGATCGACTCCGAGCCCGTCTGGGAAAAGGTCCGCAAAGACTACGTCACCGTCAATGGTGGTCGCTGGCAACCGGATTCGCAGCAGCGCATGATGGGCATGTCCACCGTGGAGTGGTCGTCGTATCTGGCCGACGACCTCGGTGTCGCCCAACCGGCCGACAAGGTCGCCGCCGATGTCATCGATCTGATGGCCGACGAGTACGCCCAGCACCTGCCGCTGCTGCCCGGCGCCGTCGACGCCGTTCGCCGCTGCGCGGATTCCTGGAAGCTCGGGCTCGCCAGCTCTTCTCCTGCCTCCTTGATCGCGCTCGTTCTGGAGAAGGCCGGGCTGATGGAGAGTTTCGCGGTCGTGCTGTCCACCGAGGAGGTGGGTCGCGGCAAGCCCGCGCCCGATGTGTACCTCACCGTCGCGCAGCGGTTGGGAGTCGACCCGAAGAACTGTACGGCGGTGGAGGATTCGACCAACGGCCTGCGATCCGCGCACGCCGCGGGGATGCGGGTGATCGCGGTGCCGCGCCCGGAGTTCCCGGCCTCGGCCGAGGCACTCGCCCAGGCCCAGGCGGTGCTCGACGGTCTCGATCAGCTCACCGCCGACGTGATCACCGGCTGATCAGAAACTGCCGGTCACGCCGTCGATGCGTTCGCGCAGCAGGTCGGCGTGCCCGTTGTGGCGAGCGTACTCCTCGATCATGTGCAGATACACCCAGCGCAGCGTGTAGCCGTCGGAACGCCACGGCACCTGGAACACATGGTCGAGGGAGAGGTCGGCGACCGCGGCGTCGCAGGCGGCGACTTCGGCGTGGAACAGGTCGAAGACCTCCGGTGCCGGACGCGAATCCAGGTCGTCGAAGTCGGCGTCGGGTTCGAGTTCGGAGGCGTACACCGGGCCGATGTCCTCGCCGGCGGCCGACACCCGGAACCAGCCGCGTTCGACCTCGGTGAGATGACGAACCAACCCGAGCAGCGACAGGTTCGACGGCGGAACCGAACGTTTCGCCAGCTGCGCGGCATCGAGCCCGCCGCATTTGTTGAGCAACGTCTGACGATGGAAGTCCAACCAGGACTGCAACATCGGGCGTTCGTCGGCGCCGACCAGGGTGCGGGTCGGCACGAGTTCGGGCGCCTGCCAGGTCATGGGTGCGAGGCTAGTCGCCGTCGTCCGATCCCGCAGTCCGATTATCGCGACGATGCCGGTCACGGGTCGAGGGGCGGCGTCCGGCACACTGGCCGGATGGGTGCCGAGCATGTCGACCTGCCCGAGGTCGTGGTCCACGTCGGTGACGGTGCGGGCGCGCCACGCGCCGTCGACCCCGCCCGCCCCGGCGCCGACGCCGTGAACCCGGCCCCCGACCACCCCTTCCTCCTGCTCACGCGGGGGCCGGACCACATCCAGGCCCGCTACCTGCCCGACGGCACCTACGAGATCGAGCACAGCGCGGGCACCGACCACCGCCATCTGTTCACCACCGATGCGGTGCTGGTGCGCGATGTCGTCTGGTCCTGGATCCAGCGCGACACCTGGTGGTCCGACACCGTCGCCTGGACGACCGTCGACCCCGCGCTCGCCGAAATCGACGCCCTCCGCGCCGAACTCACCGACATGCTCGACGGCATGTCCCTGCTCGACAGCGTCACCGACGACCTCGACGCGGCTCTCGCCCGAGCCGACGAACTACTCACCGCCGAACCGGATTTCGACGACGGGTGACGGCGGAAAGGTCGCCGCGGTGACGAACCCGCGGCGACCCTCCCGTCAGTCCTCGTCGCCTTCGCACCAGTCGTCGAATGCCTCGAACTCGGCCTCGTACTGGGGTGGGACGGAGTCTTCGGCCGCGTCCTCGATGGGATCCCACACCCGGTTGCAGTTCTCCGGGGCAGGTGGCCAGGACTCGATGTACTGGACCAGCGGGGTCTTCGGCGCTTCGGGTTCCTCGGCGTTCGCCACCGCGGCCGAGCTCAGGGCGAAGGCACCCGCGACGGCCGCGGCGGTGACGATCCGGTAACCAGCTCTCACAACATCCTCCTGTCTTCGGCGGCACTCCATGCCGGCTCGATCCTGCCTCCGCCTTACCCACGGACCGCTCGTCCAAGCACGCGGGCGCAGCCGTGTCGCGGCATAAGCCATGCTTATGTGCTCGTCGTGGATCGGGATCTACCCGGGGGTGCGCGGCCCGGCGATGGTGGGGAGGTGAATCGCGTAGGAACTGTCGCGCCGGGCCTGGCTCTGGCACTGCTGCTGGCCGCCGTCGCCACCCCGGTGGGCAAGGCGCTGCCGATGGCCGGAGCGCCGGTGGTGGCCCTGATCGCCGGCGCGGTGACCGGAATGTGGTTGCGGCGCCGGGGGAGTGCGAGGTTCGAGCCGGGCCTCGACGTGGCCAGGCAGCGGGTGCTCGGGTGGGCCATCGTGCTGCTCGGGCTCGGTCTGCCGATGGGTTCGGTGCTCGGTGTGGGGCGCGAGACCGCTGTCGTACTGGTCGGCACACTCGTCGCCGGTGCCGTCGCCGCGTTCGTCATAGGGCGGATGCTCGCCGTGGATCGTGAGTCGGCCACCCTGATCGCCGCCGGGTCGACCATCTGCGGTGCCTCCGCCATCGCGGCCGCGACGGCGGTGCTCCGACCCGATCGGCAACGGGTGGCCTACGCACTCGGCACCATCTTCGTCTTCAATGTCGTTGCGGTACTCGTCTATCCACCGCTGGGCCGGGCGATCGGGATGTCGCCGCAGGCGTTCGGCCTCTGGGCGGGCACCGCCATCAACGACACCTCCTCGGTGCTGGCCGCCGGGGTGGTGTTCGGGGCGGGTGCCGCGCAGTTCGCCGTCGTGGTGAAGCTGGTCCGCAGTCTGGCCATCGTCCCGCTCTGCCTCGGCCTGCATCTGGGACGCCGACGGATGGCCGAGCGAACGGGCACATCCCCCGGCTCCCTGCGCGAGAGCTTCCCGCTGTTCGTCGTGATGTTCGTGGCGTCGTCCATCGTCGCCGCCACCGGGGTCCTGCCCCCGGCTCTCACCGAGCCACTCGCCGCGACGAGCGGCTGGTTGATCACCGCCGTCCTGGCCGCCATCGGCACGTCCCTGAGCCTGGACCGCCTGCGGTCCGCGGGTCCACGTCCGCTGCTCCTCGGCGGCGCCATCGGCGTGGTGCTCGGCACCTCGAGCCTGGCGCTGATGGCGCTCACCGGCTGGTGCTGAAACCCGAGGTCAGGTGCGTATTCGGCGCCTCGCGGAGATCATCGTGGTTTGCTGGAGAGGTGCGCACACGAAGCCGGATCGCCGCCGCCGCCCTCGGCGCCATGCTGTGGGGCGAGTGGGTGAACTGGCGTGCGTCCCGAACCGAGACGCGCCCCGACACCGGCGGATCGGAGGCGGTGGTCGTGCTCGGATACCGCAATGCCGGTCGCAGCGCTAACGCCATGAACCGATGGCGAGTGCGCGCGGGTCTGCGTTCCCTCGACCCAGGGGCGAGCGAATCGCGGCTGGTGCTGTGCGGCGGTGCCTGCGCGGGGCCCGACACCGAGGCATCGCTGCTGGCCCGCTACGCGCGCGAACGCGGATACACCGGTGAGCTCGTGCTCGAGGAGAACAGCCGATCCACCTGGGAGAACATCGCCTTCGCCCTCCCGTTCCTGAAGGACGTCGATCGGATCAAGATCGTCTCCCTGCCGACGCACGCCGCCGTCGCCCGCCGCTACCTCGCGGAGCAGAGCCCCGAGCTCGCTACCCGCCTGGTGCGCGGGCGCGACTACCGATTCGGGGAGTGGATGCCGCTCAAACCGGTGATCGCGCTCTACGGGGTCGCGAAGAACCTGCGCCGCACACCGGCGACCGGTGCGTGATGCTGCCACCGGGAACCCCCGACCTCGACGTCCTCGATCTGCTGGTGTCGGTCGCCGAGCTGGGTAGTCTCGGCGCCGCCGCGCGCCGCCACGGCATCACCCAGCCCGCCGCGAGCATGCGCATCAGCGCTTTGGAACGCCGAATGCGGGTCAAACTGCTCGACCGCGGGCCGACCGGATCGGAACTCACCGACGCCGGCCGCGCCGTCGTCGAGCACGCGCGGCCGGTGCTCGCGGCCGTGCGCGACCTCGTCGACGACATCGACCGGCTGCGTGCCGCCCAGGCCACGCGCCTGCGGATCGCCGCATCGAAAACCATTGCCGATCATCGCATTCCGCATTGGCTGGCGGCGTTGCGCACCGACCATCCCGAGGTGATCGTCGCCCTGGACGTCGAGAATTCCACCCAGGTCGCCGCCCTGGTCCGCGACGGCGCCGCCGACGTGGGTTTCGTCGAGGGTCCACACCCCCCGGCCGGGCTCGGCAGCCGGGTGCTCGGCTCCGACGAACTGGTCGTCGTCGTGGCGCGGGACCACCCGTGGGCGCGCCGGAAGACCCCCGTGACACTCGCCGAGCTCGCCCACACCGCCCTGCTCTGGCGTGAACCCGGCTCCGGCACCCGCGACACCGTCTGGGACCTGCTCAGCAGCGAGGGCGCACCGGCGGGCCCGGCCGCCGAACTCGGCTCGGCCGCGGCCATCGTTGCCGCCGCGCGAACCGGGATGGCCCCGGCGGTGCTGAGCCGCCTGATCGCCGCACCTGATCTGGCTACCGGCGCCCTGGTCGAGGTGTCCTCGACCGATGCCACCCGCCTCACCCGCAAGTTCCGGGCCATCTGGCGGCGTAGCAGCCCACCGACCGGCCCCGCCGCGCTCCTCGTCGAGCGCGCCGCCCGCCTCGAAGAGGCCCGCCGCTAGCGAATTCGGCCGGTGTGTACCGCTCGGTCCAGCGAAATGGTGCGTCTGCGGCACGGACAGCTCTAGGCTGTATTCGCTACACACTGTGGAGGTTGGATCTATGACGGTCGACATCGTGACCGAACCGGCGCCGGAGGAACTGTGGACCGGATCGGCCCGGTCGGCCGGGACACCGCCCACGTCGATGATCGAGCGGATGACACTCATCCTCGACGCCTTCGACGCGACCACCCCGACCCTCACTCTGCTCGGCCTGGCCGAGCGCACCGGCCTGCCCAGGTCAACGGTGCATCGCATCCTCGATCAGATGATCCGATTGCGTTGGCTCGCACACACTCCCGGCGGTTACCGCCTCGGGCTGCGGGTGCTCGAACTCGGCGGGCTCGCCGCCGAACACAACGAACTACGTGAAGTGGTCGGCCCGCTGCTCTACGACCTCAGCCAGCGCACCGGCCTGGTCGGGCACCTCGCCGTGCTCGACGGCCGCGAGGTGCTGTTCCTGGATCGCGCGGGCAGGCGCGGGCAGGTGGCGATCCCCACCCGCATCGGCGGCCGGTTGCCTGCGCACTGTACGGCCCTCGGCAAAGCGCTGCTGGCCACGCTCGAACCCGGCATCGCCGAGGCTTCGCTGCGCGGCAACACCGTCGCCCGCACGGCCCGCACCATCATCGACCGGGTGGAACTGCACCGAGAACTGGCCCGCATCCGGCACCGTCAGGGCGTCGCCGTCGACACCGAGGAATCGCTACCCGGCGTGGGCTGTGTCGCGGTGCCGATCCGTGGCCGAGGAGTGGCGGTAGCCGCTATTTCGTTGTCGGGCACTGTGAACGGCGACCGCGCCGCCCTCGACACCGCCCGGCTGGCGCGCGCCCTCGCCGAGGTCGCCAACGAGGCATCGCGCGCGCTGACACCCCGGCACGGGCGCGGCTGACTAGCTCCGGCGCGCCATCGCCCGGCCCGCGGCGCGGCCGGAGAAGATACAGCCGCCGAGGAACGTGCCCTCGAGCGCGTTGTACCCGTGCACACCGCCGCCGCCGAACCCGGCGACCTCACCGGCGGCGTACAGGCCGTCGAACACCGAACCGTCCGGGCGCAGCACCTGCGAGTCGAGGTCGGTCTGCAAGCCGCCCAACGTCTTGCGGGTCAGCACATTGAGCCGCACCGCGATGAGCGGGCCGTGGGCCGGATCCAGGATGCGATGCGGGGTGACCACCCGCTGCAACTTGTCGCCGATGTACTTGCGGGCGGCGGTGATCGCCGCGATCTGCGCGTCCTTGGTGAAGGGGTTGGTCACCTCGCGATCGCGAGCGACGATCTGCCGTTCCAGTTCGGCGGCATCGAGCTTGGGCCCGCGCGCGATCTCGTTCATGCCGTCCACCAGGGCGGGGAGCGAGTCGGCGACCACGAAGTCCACACCGTGCTGCTTGAACGCCTCGACCGGACCCGGTGCGCCCTTGGCGAGGCGGCTGCGCAGCGTGAGCTTCCAGTCCTTGCCGGTGATGTCGGGGTTCTGCTCCGAGCCGGAGAGAGCGAACTCCTTCTCGATGATGGTCTGGTTCAGCACGAACCAGGAGTAGTCGTAGCCGGTCGACAGGATCTGGCGCATCGTGGCATTGGTGTCGAAACCGGGGAAGCACGGTGCGGGCATGCGTCGACCGTTCGCGTCGAACCACAGCGGGGAGGGACCGGGCAGGATGCGGATGGCGTGATCGGGCCACACCGGATCCCAGTTGTTGATGCCCTCGGTGTAGTGCCACATGCGGTCGCGGTTCACCAGGGCCGCGCCCGCGCTCTCGGAGATGCCGAGCATCCGCCCGTCGACGTAGGCGGGTACGCCCGAGATCATCGTCTCCGGGCACGGGCCGAGGCGCTCGGTCGGCCAGTTGCGGCGGATGATGTCGTGCGCGTGCCCGATACCGCCCGTGCTCACCAGCACCGCAGGCGCCTGGAAATCGAAGTCGCCGACCACGTCCCGGTTCGAGGCGACACCACGCTCGGTGTCGCTCGGTGCGAGCACGCTGCCGCGCACACCGGTGACCGCACCGTCGGTGACCACCAGTTCGTCGACCCGGTGGCGGAACGCGAACCGCACCAGGCCCTTGGCCTCACCGGCCAGCACGGGCTCGAGGAACACCCGCAGGACCTCCGGGCCGGTGCCCCAGGTGAGGTGGAAACGGGGGACCGAATTGCCGTGGCCGTCGGCGAGGGAGCCGCCGCGTTCGGCCCAGCCGACGATCGGTGTGATGCGTAAACCCAAGGCGTGCAGGTAGTCCCGCTTCTCGTCGGTCGCGAAGCGGACGTAGGCGCGCGCCCACTCCACGGCCATGCTGTCCTCGCCGTCGAGGCGGTCGAAACCGGCCGACCCCATCCAGTCCTGCAGGGCGAGGTCGTAGGAATCCTTGATGCCGAGGCGGCGCTGCTCGGGGGTGTCGACCAGGAACAGCCCACCCAGCGACCAGAACGCCTGCCCACCCAGATTGGCGCGGTTCTCCTGATCGACCACGAGCACCTTGCGTCCGGCCAACACCAGCTCGTGGGTGGCGACCAGGCCCGCGAGCCCGGAGCCGACCACGATCGCGTCGGGGGAGAAATCATCGGTGGGCTGAGGTGCTGCGCTCGACATGTAGGAAAGCTAGCATTGCTGCGACGGTGACCGGGGGGAGTCCTGGAATTCACCTGACCAGCGATGTTCACCGAAGAAAGGCTCGAGAAACCATGAAGGTCCGGATCCGCGCGGGCGCCGCCGTGCTCGCCCTCGCCGTGCTGGCGTCCCTCGGCGCCACCTCCTGCGGCAAGTCACGCTGGTGCGAACGCGACCTCGGCGATGTGCACGTGGCCGACTCCTACTGCGAGAAGAACACCCCCGGCTACGAGTGGGAACCCGACAACGACAAGCCGAAGTACAAAAAGAAGTCCAAGAAGAAGTAAATCCCTCGGGCGGCCCTGTGCCGCAGGCGATCCGAGACGCAACCGTGGCGCAAGGGATGCGCAACGCATGCCGTGCCGATGCCGATGACCGGGTATTCCACCTCTGAGCACCCCGAATGCCGTTGAGGCAGGCGGTAACTGCTCGGTTCTCTAATCCTCACAACGGCGTGAGCAGGTGGTCCCCATGGCCTATCGGAAGGTAATGCGTATCGGTTGGAAGCGCACAGCGACAATGCTGTCGGTGTGGCTTCTCGCCACGGGAATCGGTTCGGCGATAACGCCCGGACCTACGGCGTGGGCACAGGGTTGTGCCGCGGTGGACGTCGTAATCGCCCGTGGCACAACGGAGCCCGGATATCTAGGGGCCGCCGTCGGGGACCCGCTCTACGCGGTCCTGCGCGAGCATCTGGCGGTGGACACCAGTGCGCACCGCGTGGAATACCCCGCCGATCTGCTGGTGCCGTCCTCGGTGAGCGAGGGGACCCGCGCCATGACAGGTCATCTCGTCGCCCGCTCGGCCGCCTGCCCGGACCAGCGGTTCATCCTGGTCGGCTATTCGCAGGGTGCGGTGGTCACCCACGGTGTACTGGGTTCTTCTGCCGCACTGGTACTTCCGGGGATGTGGACACTCCCGCCCGAGCTGTCCCACCGTATCCTCGCGGTACTGCTGTTCGGCGACCCACTCCGCCTCGTCGGCGGAACAGTCCACCCGTGGTACGCGGATCGCACGCAGAACTACTGCGCCGCAGGCGATCCGGTATGCGCGGGCGGCATCTTCCCCGCCGCCCACGGCACCTACGAATGGGCCTTCGCCGATGCGGCGGGACAGGTGAACGCCCGGCTGTGAAGTCGCCCGCCGGAGGGAAGTACGTTCCTGACTACGCGGGGATCCGGCTGGGCTCCGGTGTGATGATCGGCCCGAAGGCCACCTTCATCACCATGGGACACCCGATCGGTCCTGCGGACGTGGTGACACCGGCATGCGCGGACGGAAAGTGACCGCGATGGCTTCTATCGTGCGGTTATGGGAAATCGAACGAAGAGGATCGTGGTCACCACTCCCGCGGGACACGTGGGGTCGCGGGTGGTGCGGCTGTTGGTGCAGGCGGGAGTTCGGCCGCGGGTGCTGATGCGGCACCCGGGGCGGCTCGACGACGGCGTTCGGGAACTGGTCGACGTGGTGCAGGTCGACCTGGGGGACGCGGACGCCGTGGTGCGGGCCACCGAGGGGGCCGATCGGTTGTTCTGGGTCGACCCGCCCGCACTGGTGGACGGTGATCCGGTAGCCGGCTACGCGCTGATGGGTGCCTCCGCGGCGCGGGCCGTAGTCGAGAACAGCATCGAGAAGACGGTGTTCCTCAGCAGCGGGGGAGCCGAGAAACGTTCCGGCGCCGGAGAAATCGACGGACTCGCACGCACCGAGGAGCTACTCGACGCCACCGGTGCCGATGTGCTGCATCTGCGATGCGGGTACTTCTTCACGAACCTGCTGCCTCAACTCGACGAGATCCGGGCGGGCACCCTGTCCACGCCCTGGCCACTGGATCACGCCATGCCGTGGGTCGATCCCCGCGATATCGGCGAGGTCGCCGCGGTGCGCTTGCTGTCCGACGACTGGTCGGGCCGCGTCGTCCAGGCGGTCCACGGACCCGAGGATCTCACCTTCGCGCGCGTGGCCGAGATCCTCGGCGCACAACTCGGGCGCGACGTCACCCCGATCCACCTCTCCGACCGGGAGTTCCGCAACGCCCTGCGATCGGCGGGGCTCGGTGACGGCCAAATCGCCGGAATCGCCGGAATGGCAGCGGGTCTCAGCACGGACTACCTCCCGGAGGACCCCCGAACCCTGCTCACCACCACGCCGACGACTCTGGCCGAGTGGGTCTGCCGTCAGCTGCCCTGATCACCGGGATTATCCCGCCCCACATGACGTGGGCCAGGCCATCAGCAGCTGTGGGATGACCCGACCCGGTCACGACACCCCCCGACACAGCGAGTGTCGTGACCGGGACTCAGATCACCAGTGGACGCCGGGCAGCATCCGGCTCATCCGCGCGGCCGGACTCGGAACCACCATCAGCGGGGCGAGGACCGGGCCGAGCACCGTGAGGGGTCCACGCGACGGTTCGGTCGTCTCGGCGGGTTCCGCGATGACCGGTTCCTGCTTGCCCTGCGCGGCGGTCGATTCACCGAAGAGGCGGTACCCGGTGTGCATGATGGTCCGTTTCAGCGACGGCAGGAACATCTCGACCGCCTGCGAGAACGTGCCGACAGGCGTGTCGATGCGGTCGGGGCGTTCGAGCAGGGCGCGGACCACGATGCCCGCCGCCCGCTCCGGATCCGGCAGCGGCAGCGCCCGGTAGAGCTCGGTCGGCGCGATCATGGGGGTGCGGACCAGTGGCATCCGGATGGAGGTGAAAGTGATTCCGGCGTCACGGTTTTCGACCGCGGCGATGTCACTGAAATTGTCCAGCGCCGACTTGCTCGCGGCGTACGCGGCGAAGCGCGGCACCTTGGTCTGCACCGCGATCGAGGAGATGTTCACGATGTGGCCGAAGTGGCGTTCCCGCATCGACGGCAGCAGCGCGAGGATGAGCCGCACCGCCCCGAAGTAGTTCACTGCCATGGTCCGCTCGAAATCGTGCATGCGGTCCACCGAATTGGCCACCGAGCGCCGGATCGAACGGCCCGCGTTGTTCACCAGATAATCGACGTGGCCGTGCTCGGCGAGCACCGTCTGCACCAGCGCGCCGACGGCCGTGGCATCGGTGATGTCGCACGGGTAGGCGAAAGCCGACCCACCGTCGGCACGAATGGATTCCGCTGCGGCAGTGAGATCTTCGACGCCGCGCGCCACCATCAGCACCACCGCGCCACGACGCGCGACAGCATGCGCGGTGGCCAGGCCGATGCCCGACGACGCGCCGGTGATGAGCACCGTGCGGCCCGCGAGCGGATGCGCCCCGGACTCGACACGGCCGCGCTGCGGATCGAGGTTGGCCCGCCAGAATTCCCACAGCCGGGCGGCGTAGGTCTCGAACGCGGGCACCTCGAGCCCCGGCAGCAGCGCCCGCGTGGAGTCCGAGACGAACTCGGCGGTGAAACCGACATGCGGCGCCACCTCCGCGGGGATGCCCGCCTGCTCGAACAGGAAGTCGCGCACCGCGTGCGCACCGGGCACCTGCCCGAGCCCGCGCAGCGCGAACGCGCTGCCCGGCACGGTCCCGATCCCGGTCGGCCCGCCCGCCGCGCTCGCCAGCGCACGGTAGATCTCGCCGAACGGCTGCGGCTGCGGGTTGACCAGGTGGAATGTGCGCCCGTCCAGCCCCGGGCGGCGCACCAGGCGCACCATCGCCTCGGCCACGTAGTCGACCGGAACCACATTGGTGGCACCCAGATCGGGCAGCGGCAGCGGCAGTTCGGCGGGCAGATCCGACAGCGCCGCGATCGCCGGGAAGAAGTAGTACGGGCCGTCGATCTTGTCCATCTCGCCGGTGCGCGAATCACCGACGACGATCGCGGGGCGATACACCCGCCACCGCACGTCGCCGGCCTCGCGGACCAGCTTCTCGGCCGCGAACTTGGTGCGGTGATAGGGCGAGGTGAGGTTCTGGCCGAGGTCGAAATCCTCCTCGAAGAACTTGCCGTGATGATCGCCCGCCACCGCCACCGAGGACACGTGGTGCAGGACCGCACCGAGCCTGCGGGCCAGCTCGATCACCGCGCGGGTGCCGTTCACATTGGCCGCGTGGGCGGATTCCTCGTCGGCGGTCATGTCGTAGACCGCGCCGAGGTGCAGCACATGGTCGGCGCGCGGCGGCTCATCGCCCAAGCCGAGCCCTTCGGCGGTCAGGTCGCCGACCAGGGCGAACACGCGATCGCCGTCGGGATGCTGCGCGTTGAGCGCGGTGAACTTGGCCAGCGACTCGGCGCGCACCAGCACGTGCACGATCGCGGCCGGGTCGGCGGCGAGCAGCTCACGTACCACTCGCCGACCGAGAAAACCGGTACCGCCCGTCACGATGTAGGAAACCATCGCCCCTCCTGAAAATGTCTCGAAACACGGTGTGCGCAAAAGTGATCCGGCATGCGGCGGTGGATGTGGGGATCACGAGAACCCGGGAACGTCGTCGTCCGGGTGGGGCTAACCGTACTCGTCGGTAACAAAGGGGGCAAGCGACGGGGTGTCTGTCACCGTGTGGGAATTGTCACCCGTCGTCGCAGGTCAAAGGGTATGTGTGACAGCTGATTTCCGTAACTCCGAGTTTCGGGCAACTTCTCGCTAACGGTGCGCGGCGAGTACTCCGGCGACGGTGTCGGCCATCCTGGCGCGGAATTTGTCGGGGGCGAAGCTGTCGGCGTGTGCGCGGATCTTCGCGGAATCGTAGGTGCCCGAATCGAAGTCGCGCATCCGTTCGGCGAGGGCGGCGACGACCGCGTCGTCGTGGCCCGGCGGCACGTATTCGCCGGTCACGCCGGGTCGCACCGTGTCGAGCGAGCCACCCGTGCCGACCGCGAGCACCGGCGTGCCACAGGCCATGGCCTCCACGGGGACGATGCCGAAGTCCTCGATGCCCGGCATCAGCAGCGCCCGGCAGCGCCGGTACATGTCCTGCAGGACGTCGGCGGAGGTGGCACCGAGGAACGTGGTCTCCGGCCCGGCGAGCTCTTCGAGTTGGTCCCGGAACCGGCCTTCGCCGAGCACGACCAGCCGCACGCCCGCGCGCTGAGCCGCGCGGATCGCCAGATCCGCGCGCTTGTAGGGCACGAGCCTGCCCGCGCACAGGAAGAAGTCCTCCCGCCCGACCCCGGGATCGGGCGTGAAGCGGGCGACCTGCACCGGCGGATTCACGACGGAGGCGGGCAGACCCCACCAATCCCGTACCCGGTCGGCGACGGCATGCGAGTTGGCGACCACATGGGTGAGGCGGGGTGCGGCGCGCAATTCGCCACGGCGAGCGAGGGTTCCGAGCGCACCGAGGGCGAGCTGACCCAGCCGGCCGCCCGCTTCCTGGGCGCGGAATTCCCGATCCCACGCCCACCGTGCCGGGCTGTGCACATAGGCGACCACGGGTGCGTCGGTGGCGAGCGCGGCCTGGGTGGCGAAGGCATGGTGGCTCACCACGACCACGTCGAAGTCGCGAAGCGGCATGCGCCGCAACGCCCGCGGCACCAGCGGTAGCAGGGGAGCGTGCCTGCCGCCGGTGACGGTGTGGGCGCGGCTGAGCCAGGTGTCGTGCACCGCGCGCACCGGCTCGCGCAGTCCGCCGGGCGCCACGATGGGCGCGAAAACCTCGGCGTCGGGCCAGGTTTCGACGAACTCGCCGACCACGGCCTCCGAGCCGCCGAATTCGGTGAATCGTTCGTGGACGATGGCGACACGGGTCATGGGGAGGTTCTCGTTTCGATCCGGCGGGGTGCGGCGGTGCGGCGCAACGCGGGCGCGACCGGGCGGCCACGCAGCAGCCCGTCGACGGAGCCGCGCTCGATCGCGCGGCGATACACCCCGGCGGCCCCGGCGCACGCGGAGACCGTGTCGGCGACGGCCTCGGCGTCGTGGGCGGCGGAGGTGACGAAGGACTGTCCGAGCACGCCGTGCTCGAGCAGTTCCTGCAGGAACAGGGTCCGAAAGGCTTGCGACGGTAGGCCTTCGGCGTCGAGGGTGCGGAAGATCAGGCACGACGGGCGCCCGCGCACCTGGAGGTGGTCGGTGATGCCGTGTTCGGCGGCGACGGCGTTCACACCGTCGGCGAGGGCTCGGCCCGCCTCTTCCATGCGGGTGATCGGGTCCTCGGTGCGGTAGGCGTGCACCACGGCGCGGAACGCCGCGAGCGAGGCGGTTTCGGGGCCGTGGGTGGTGGAGAGCAGGAATACCCGGTCGCGATCGGTGCGCAGGCCGCCGAGTTCCATGTACTGGCGTTTGCCCGCGAGTGCGGACAGCGGGAATCCGTTGCCCATCGCCTTGCCCCAGCACGACAGATCGGGTGTCACCCCGTAGACCGCTTGGGCGCCGCCTGCCGACCACCGGAAGCCGGTGATCATCTCGTCGAACACCAGCAGCGTGCCGTGCCGATCACACAGTGCGCGAACGCCTTCCAGGTATCCGGGTAGTGGCTCGGCCAGCGCGGTCGCCGCCTCGAGGAAGACCGCCGCCACCGTCTCGCCCGCCAGGACCGCCGCGAGCGCGTCGAGATCGTTGTAGGGGAATGTCACGGTGTCGACGGCGGGGATGCCTGCGGACATGTCGGTGGTGCCGATGAACCAGTCGTCGACAGAGAAGAACGGCTGTGCGCAGACCGCGACGGTGGTGCGCCCGGTGACCGCGCGGGCGAGCCGAACGGCCGCCGTGGTCGCGTCGGAGCCGTTCTTGGCGAACTTCACCATGTCGGCACCCGGTACCAGGTTCAGGAAGTCTTGCGCGGCAAGCAATTCCAGTTCGGTGGGGCGGGAGAAGCTCATGCCGTCGGCGGCGGCCTCGGTGGCCGCACGCAGGACCGGTTCGTACCCGTGGCCGAGGGTGACCGACCGCAATCCCATCCCGTATTCCACGAACTCGTTACCGTCGGCATCCCAGACGCGAGCGCCCTTGCCGCGCATCAGCACCGGTGCCATCGACTCGGGGTACTGGTCGGCGCCGCGGGCATAGGTATGCGCGCCGCCGGGGACGAGGTCGTGCAGACGCGCCTGGATTTCGGTGCTTCGGGTGAAGTCGCGCATCAGGTGAGCCCCCAGAGATCGTGATCTGCACACAGTCCGCTCGGCCCGCGATGGGCCCTCAGCAGTCCCTCGTGGGCGAAGCCGGCGGCGGCGACCACCGCGGCGGTGACGGTGTCGCCGACGGGAATCTCGGCCGCCATCCGCCGCACACCCAGCTCCGCGAAAGCGTGCTCGACGACCGAGCGCAGTGCTGCCGCCCACAGTTCGGGTTCGACCCGGAGTGGATCGACCCAGGTGTAGAGCCCGGTGGCCTGGCACGGCAGCGGTGAATCGTAGAGGTGGAATTCGCCTGCGTAAGTACCGTTCACGTCGAGTACGAGGCGCAGTCCACTCGGTGATCGGAGGCCGAATCGGGTGTGCCACAGCGTGCGATACCACTGGGCGCGGCTCTTCGACCGGTCTTGCCCGGCCGAGGAACCTTCCTCGGTGCGGAGTCCCTCCTGCCGGGACCGGGGGAACGAGCTCGTCGCCGTCACCCTTGTGCGTCGCACCCGACTCCACTGCGCCCTGTCCATGCGAGTCAGGGTGCGCACCACCGTGTTCGGACCCTCGGGGAAGATCAGCGCAACCGGGCCGGCGGGTCGGTAGCGCCGCAGCTTCTCCCGCACAGACCACACCGACCATCGCAGGGCGGCCAGTGCGACCACCGCGCGCGGTACGCCGGTACTCGCCGCGACTGCGCCCGGTGCGGTGCTCGGTGGGTAGGTCGACCTGGAAGTTCTCGGCTCCACGACAGGAACGTCCGCTGGATCGGCCGGAACGAGCGGCGGCAGCTGCGCGGCCGCCAGATCGGCAGGGGTCAGTGCCCACAGCGTGTGGTCCTTGCGCGCACCGCCCGCGTCGTAGGCCCGGACCATCGTCGCTTCGTGCCGGAAGCCCAGACCCCGCAGGCAGCGCAGCGCCGGGTCGTTGTCGACGGACACCGGGGCGAGCACCCGCGCCACCCCGTGCACGCGGAACATGTAGTCGCACAACAACAGCAGGGCCCGGCCGATCAGACCGCGACCGGCCGCACCGGCATCGATCCAGGCGCTGGCCTCCGCCGTCCCCGAGTCGGCGTCGATGATCGTGTACTCGATCTGCCCCGCGAACCACCCGTCGACCTCGATCACGCCGACGAACCGGCGACCGGCCCGCATATCGGCCCGAGCCACCAGGCACTCGCGCGCCCAGATCCGTGGCGTGTGCCGCTGCTCCCAGCTCAGCGGTGAGGTGCCCCAGTGCGGTTCGATCCAGGCCCGGTCACGCAACCTGATCTCACGCCACCGGTCGAAGTCCGACAATCGCGGCGGGCGCAGGCGAACGAGGCTGTCGCCGTGGCGGATCGGGCCGAAGGTCAGGCTCGACATCACGGTCGGCGCCTCAGTTCTCGCGCGGACCGGAGGACTTCGGCACCGGTGCCGCCCGCACCGGCCATTGCCGTGGCAGCACCGTCGTCGCGGGGTCGTAGTGGACACTCGCGCTGCCGGTCACGTGCGGCACGGTCGCGGTGTCGGTGCGCGCCGGTGGTGTCGGCGGGGCAGGCTGCGGCTCGGCGGGTTCCGGCTTCCTCAGATCCGGTGTCGGCGAGGCCTGCGCAGGATCCGGCTTCGCCCCGCCGCGGCGAAGACCACCACGCCGGACGATCGCACCACGAGCGAGCACCACCGACTCCGCGACGATGATCAATGTGGCCAGCGCTGCGAACAGGCCCTCCTGCACCGGATGCGGGGCGACGAGTTCCGAGCGGGGATTCGCCACCACCGTCAGTCGCGGCATGCCGAGCACCTGCCGGAATTCCATCTCGCGGGCCACATCCCTGGCGTCGAAGCTCAGTTCGGGGCGCAGCGGGTCGTCGGCGAGGCGTTTGGTGAAGGTGTCCTCCACCGCGCGCCGATGCGTCTCGAGGTCGGCCGCCGAACGGGCGATGGCCTCGGTGCGCATCTGCGAGGCGACACTGTCCAGGGACTGCTGCACCGCGAAGACCAGCTTCTCGGCTTGCTCGGGCGACCCCGCCTGCGCCTTGATGATCAACAGCGAGGGCGCGGGACCGGTCATGGCCGAAACCCGTGGCCGCAGATCCTGTTCCGACGGCGCGAGCCCGTTCTTCACCACATCCGAGAGCACCCGGCTCTCGGTGACGAGCACGATGTAGGGCTGGGTGAGCTCGTTGAAGACCGCACCGATGGACTGCTGCGAGATCTGCGCGGTCAGGCTCGCCTCATAGGTGCGTGGACTGCCGTCGCGCACCACCCACACCACACCACCGACGATCGCGGCGACGACCAGGGCGATCGGCAGGGCGCGCAGCAGCTCGCGCAGATGGTCGGCAATGTTCACCCCGGACATGGCCGGGGAATCGGCGCCCGTGTCCGCCGGGTCGGTCTCGCTCACGCTGTCCCCACATTTCGCCGATCTTGTGCAGCGATGTTAGCTGGGGTTCCACTGACTAGCGAACTCTGAGCACTGTGGCGAGCGTCATGAGTACCCGTACTGGGAATCGTGAAACATTATCGCCCGTCGTCTCGATGTGAATGTCGATTGCTCGGCGGGTACTGTGCACGCAAACGGGCACCCGACGCGCGACGCGGGCCTGCTGAATGTCTTGGAGGATGTGCTGTGGTGGGGGTGCCTGTATCGGTCTGTGTCCCGGCATTCAACGCGGCGCGCACCATCACCGAGACCATCGATTCGATCCGTGCCCAGGAGTTCGGGGATTTCGAGATCGTCGTCCTCGACAACGCCAGCACCGACGGCACCGGTGAACTGGTCCGGTCCATCGACGACGAACGGATCAGGCTCCACAGCAACGACACCGTGCTCCCGATGACCCAGAACTGGAACCGGGTGATGAGCCTCGCCGGTGGCGAGCTGGTGAAACTGGTCTGCGCCGACGACCTCATCACTCCGGATTGCCTGTCGGCACAGGTGGAGACGTTGCGCGACCCACGAATCGCCGTCGCGGGCGCGAAATTCGACATCATCGACGACGACGGCACCGTCCTGGCCAGAGCTCGCGGGCTGGCCGGGCTGATCGGGCGCAAGTCCTCGCGAGCGGCGGTACGCACCTTCGTGCGCAGGCTGCCCGACGACCTGTGTCCCACCGCCGCGTTCCTGTTCCGCCGCCGCGAGTTCGAGGCGACCGGCGGCTTCCGCACCGATTTCTTCTACGCCATGGACATCGACCTGATCGCGCGGCTGTGCGCGCACGGCGGGTTCTACGGGCACAACCGCCCGCTCGCGGTGAACCGGGCGTCGATCTTCAACCATTCCTCCACCACCTCGACGCTGAGCAAGTTCTCCGACGTGGTGCGCTTCAACCATCACGCGCGCCGCGAATACCGGGATCTCGTGCGTCCGGTCGACGTGCTCGCCGGCGATGCCACCGTGGTCCGGCAGGCGCTGGTCCGCCTCGGTGCGCGGGCCAGGCAGCTGGCCGGGCGGGGCTGAGGCGCGATGAGCTCGCTGCTGTACCTGGCCGCCGTCCCGGTGGGCTGGGTATTCCTGCGCTGGATTCGTTTCCGGCCCCAGCGCGGGGTGCTGCTGGTGGCGGCGCTCGTCCCGTTCAACGGTCTGCTCGAGATCGCTCCGGGTTGGATGCAGGTGGCGGGCTGGAAAGAGGCGCTGCTGTGTCTGACGCTGGCCGTGGCACTGTTCGTTCCGCACCGGCAGACAGAGCCGCGTCCGGCGCTGCCGTGGGTGCCCTTCGGTGCCGCGCTGTGTGTGTTCGGTGTGGTGTCGGCGTTCGTCACGGCCGGAACGCTCGGGCTGTTCGCCATCAAGATCACGTTCTTCTACTTCGTCGTGATCCCGCTGCTCCTTTACCTGCGCCCCTTCACCCCCCGCGACCGCGATCTGCTGGTGACGATCATGATGGTCGAATCGGTGGGTATCGCGTTGTTCGGCCTGGCCCAACAGGTGATCGGCGGTGCCGGGCTGGCCAAGATGGGCTACGAGTACAACGAGACGATCCGCTTCGCCGGTGGTCTGCTCCGGTCCTTCAGCACGTTCAATCAACCGTTCCCCTATGCGTTCTACCTGGTGACGGTGTTGCTGGTGGGTGGTTCGGTGGCGCTGGCCGATCCTCGGCGCGCCCGCAATCGGATGTTCCTGATGGCCACCCCGATCCTGGTGCTCGGCGCCGCGGCGAGCGTGGTGCGGGCGGCGCTGGCCGGTTTGCTCGTCGGGGCGTTGCTGCTGGCGGTCGTGCGGTATCGCCGCCAGCTGATGCCGGTGATCCTCGGGTCCGTCGCGGTGGTCGTCGTCGGCGGGATCGCGGTGTCCTCGCAGGCCAGCAGTTCGCTGTTCTCCTCGTCGAGCCTGGCCGACCGCAGCACCGGCTGGAACACCGTGATGCGCACGGTCGGCAGTCATCCCTTCGGTGACGGACTCGGTTCCACCGGTGCGGCCGCGGCACGGTTGCTCGTCGAGGAACTCGGGCCGATGGCAGGGGAGATGCCGTACGCCACCGGTGAGGTCCAGATCTACGGGCGTCCCTATCAACCCGACAACTACTACGTGAAGCTGCTCATCGAGCTCGGGCCGATCGGGGTGTGGCTGTTCTGCGCCATCCTTGTCGCGATCTTCCTGCTCGCGTTCCGTGGTGCCCGTGCACTGCGCGGACCGGACTCGGCCCTGGCACTCGGTGTCGCGGCGTCGGTGCTCGCCAGCGCGGTAGCGGCGGTGGCGTCCAGTTATTTCGAGATCTTCCCGACCGACTTCTATTTCTGGCTGCTCGCCGCGGTCGTCGGGTGTGCCGTCACGCAACGCCGACCCGAGCCGGTCTCCGCCGCGCCGAACACTGTCCCCGAACAGGTGCCGTCATGAATGAATACTCCAGTAGCGCAGTGTGTTTCGGGGCGCTGGCGTTCCGGCCGAACGGTGCGGGTGTCGCCACCTACCAGCGTGAGTTGCTGGCGAGGATGGCCGGCCTGATGCCGGGAACCACGCTGTCGGCGCTGGTCCAGGCCGATGCCGCGCCCGTGCTGCCCGAGGGCATCGCCGCGGTGACGCGACCGGTCGCGGCGGGGGCGCGCCGGGCCTGGCACGGCATCGCCCCGCAGCGCGGTGCCGACGTGTTCCACGGACTCGATGTCGACATCCCGCTCACCGGCCCGAGGGCCACGGTCAGCACCGTGCACGACCTGTCGGTGTTCGACGTGCCGTGGGCGTTCAGCCGCTACCGGGCCCGCGGCGAGCAACTACTGCTGCGGATGTCGCTGACCCGCGCCGACCTGCTCATCGCCGTCTCCGAATTCACCGCCGAGCGCATCGCGGACCGCTTCCGACGCGATGCCGTCGTCGTTCCGCTCGCCCCGGCCGCCTGGGCGACGGTGCCCGACGAGGCCGCCGTGGACCGGGTGCGCGCCCGGTACGCGTTGCCGCCACGCTTCGTGCTGCAGGTCGGCACCGTCGAACCACGCAAACAGGTCGCGATGCTGGCGCAGGTGGCGGGCGACCTCGACATCCCGCTCGTGCTGGCGGGCGCCGGGTCGGACGGACCGCAGGCACCGGCCTCGGCGATCGGGCTCGGCTACGTGGACCTCGCCGACCTGCCCGCCCTCTACGCGGCCGCGACCGTGGTGGCCTACTGCTCGGAATACGAGGGCTTCGGTCTGCCGCCGGTGGAAGCCATGGCCTGCGGTGGCGCGGTCGTCGCCAGCGCGGTCGGCGCGCTGCACCAGGTCTGCGGTGACGGTGCGGTCCTGGTCGAGGGCACGAACCCCGAGGCGTGGGTGCGGGCGATGCGTCCGCTGCTGCACGACGAGGCCGCCAATCGGGAACTGCGCGACCGTGGCCTGGTCGCGATGACGAAACTGAGCTGGCAGGCCACCGCCGAGGCCACCGTCGTCGCCTATCGCACAGCGGGACTGCTGCCGTGAGCGAGCAGACCGCCGCCATCGACGAGCAAGCCGCGGGCAGGCGCCGCGCGCAATCGGGTCGCGCGGCGGCCAACAACACCGCCGCCATGCTGGCCGCCCGGATCTTCGCCGCCGCGCTCGGCCTGCTCGGCACCACCCTGATCGCGCGATCGCTGCCGACGGTCGAATGGGGCTATTTCTCGTTCGTTTTCGGGCTGCTCGGCATGCTGGCGATCGTCACCGACCTGGGGGTCGGGCGGGCGGTCATCGGCAAACTCGTGCACGGCGATCCCACCGAGGCCTCCGAGGTGGCCGCCTCGTTCATCGTGCTGCGCACCGTTCTCGGCCTGGTGGGTTACGGGCTCGCCATCGGCTATGTCCTCGTGATGCGGTGTCCCACACCGGTTGTCGCGGCCACGGCGTTGGCCGGACTGGTAGTGGTGATCGCCACCCCGAGCCACGCGCTGACCATTCTGTTCCAGTCGACGATGCGCCTGACCCTGGTCGCCGCCGCCGAATCCCTCGCGCGTTGCGTCCAATTGGCGCTCACGGTCGCCGCGGTGCTGTGGGCGCCGACGCTGCTGTGGGTCGTGGTGCCTGCCATCGCCTACGAGGTCGTCGCGGTCGCGGTGAAGATCGTCGCGGTGACGCGCGGCCTCGGCGGGCCCATTCCGGCGCGGCGCATCGAGTTGCGCTGGTGGGGGCCGATGTTGCGCGAGGCGCTGCCACTGAGTATCGGGCTGGCGCTCATCATCATGTTGCAGAAGGTCGGGCTGCTGTTGCTCGGGCACGCCGACAGCTTCGAAGCCGTCGGACTGTTCGCCGTCGGCATGAAATTCGCCGACCTGCTCGACACCGCCGCCGTCTCGGTCGTCGCGCCGCTGACGACCCTGCTGATCGCGCTGTGGCCCGACGACCCGCCCCGCTTCCGGCGCTACTTCCGGCAGGCGAATGTCGCGCTGATCGCCCTGGGCCTGCTCGCCCTCGTGGCCTTCTGGCCGGTCGCAGGCCAGGTGATCGGGTTGCTGTTCGGCGAGAACTTCGTCGAGGCGGCCGACGCGGGCCGCGTCCAGGTGGCCGCAGGCCTGCTCGGTGCGGTCGCGAACCTCGGCCTGGTCGCGCTCATGGCGACCGGACGCAACACCCTGATCCCGTGGATCGCCGCGCTGGCGCTCGCGGTGAACCTGGGCGTCGCGTGGCCGTTGATCGACCGGATGTCGTACGAGGGCGCCGCCATCGCCGGATTGATCGCCCAGGTGGTGCTGCTGATCTCGGTGTGGATCGCGGTGCTCGCGACGGTACGGCTGCGGCGGCTGCTCCCGGTCGCCACGGTGGCCGCGCTCACCGGTGTCGCCGTCGCCGTCGTGGTCGTCGCGAGCCTGGCCCAACGGCACTGGGCGCCCCCGTGGATTCTCACCTGCGCCCTGGCCTGCCTGATATACGTTCTCATCGCCGGAAGCATCATGCGAAGGACCGAGGGATTGACCATACGAAGCTTGCGAGGACCGGAAACCGATGACACTGTGGCGAATCGCTCGGGCGGGATTGACCGCAGTGGTCGTCATGGCGACAGTCCTCGGGTGCGCACCGGAGCCGACGGCGAGCACTGAACCGGTGGTGCGCGGCGGTCTCGGCATCTCGGGCGGGCACACCTGGCTGCAGCTCGACGCCGCGGAACTGGACCGGCAGATGGGTATCGTGGCGCAGACCGGCGCCACCTGGGTGCGGATCGACATCGACTGGTCGGTGATCGAACCTGTTCGCGGCGAACAGGATTGGTCGGCCACCGACCGTGCCGTGCGTGCCGCGCGCGCCCACAATCTTTCGGTGCTGGCAATCCTTACCTACGCGCCCGCCTGGGCCGGCCCGCACGGCGGCGACGGCGGCAGCAAGACCGCACCGCAACCGGTGTTGTTCGGGCGGTTCGTCGGTGACGCCGTGGATCACTATCGCGACCAGATCGCACACTGGGAGGTCTGGAACGAACCCAATGTGACCGCGTTCTTCGCGCCGAAGCCCGATGTCGCCACTTACGCGCACCTGCTGCGGCAAGCCGCGCTCGCGGTGCGCGCCCGTCAGCCGCACGGGCAGATCCTCGTCGGCGGCCTGGCGCCTGCCGCCGACGACGGCCGCGACATCGCCCCCGCCACCTTCGTCGAAGCGCTCTACGCCATCGGCGCCGCCCCCGACTTCGACGCCGTCGCCGTGCACCCGTACTCGTACCCAGAACTGCCCGAATCGCAGAGCTGGTACAACGCCTTCGGCAACCTCATGCGGATCCGGCGCATCATGGACGCCAACCACGACACCACGATGCAGCTGTGGCCCACCGAGTTCGGTGCGCCGACCGGTTCCGGTGCGCGCGCCGTGAGCGAAGACGTGCAGGCCCAGATCATCGATCAGGGACTCGGCATGGTCGCCGCCATCCACGATATCGGCCCCGTGTTCGTCTACTCGCTGGTCGACGCGGGCGCCGACCCGCACGACCTCGAGGACAACTTCGGTCTGCTGCGCCGCGACTACTCCGAGAAACCGGCGGTGACCGTGGTGCGCAACCACGCGGAGGTGCTGCGTGCCGGGCGCTGATCGGGACCTGCTGTTCGTCGCCCACAGCGCACAGGCCTCGGGCGCGGAGAAGGTGATGCTCGATCTGATCGAGCTGGCGGTGGCGCGCGGGTACCGGGTGCGGGTGGCGTGCCCGGTCGGCGCGCTCAGCGAACGGCTGCCCGGCTCGGTGGGACATGTGCCGATCCCGGAACTCGGCTTGTCGGGTCAGCAGGGCGGTGCGCGGTTCGCGGCCGCACTGGTGATGCTGTGGCACTGGGTGCTGGCCGCCGCCGCGTTGCGAAAGGCCTCGCGCGGTGGCCGGGCGCGGCTGGTGGTGAACTCGACGATGGCCCTGCCCGCCGTGGCGATGTCGGTGCCCCGGCGTCGTGACACGGTCTGGTTGGTACACGACATTCTCGCCAGCACAAGACAATTCGCGGTTGCGCGGATCGGTCGGATGGCGCTGGCACGGGCCGTCGCGGTGTCCGAACGGGCGGCGGCCCCGGTGCGCGCGCTCGGGATCGAGACCGAGGTGGCCTGGCTCGGGGTGCCGTGGCCGGTCGAGCCCGCACCCGTGCTGGATCGCTCATACCCCGTGGTCGGCATCCTCGGAGTGATCACCGAGTGGAAGGGCCACCACGTGCTGCTGGAAGCCGTCGCGGCACTGCCCGGCGTGTGCGTCGAGATCGCGGGAACGGCCCTGCCCGGCGACGAACCGTACCTGGCGCGCCTGCGCGACCGCGCGGCCGAACCCGACCTCGCCGGCCGTGTGCGCTTCCTCGGCCACGTCGACCCACTGCCGACCATCCGAGGCTGGGACGTCCTCGTTTCGGCCAGCGTCCTCCCCGAAGCGGGACCGCTGGTTGTGCTCGAGGCGATGAGCGTGGGCGTCCCCGTGGTCGCGACCGACCACGGCGGCAATGTGAGCACCGACGTCGCGGTATGCGTCCGCCCCGACGACCCACACGCCCTGCGCGAGGCGCTGAGCCGGATCACCGAGGAACACGCCCTGCGCGCTCGGCTCCGCGAAGCGGGACTCGCGAAGATCGCCACCCGGCACAACCGCACCCGGACCCGCCCGCACATGTTCGACACGGTGGTCGGCGACGGGGACCGAGCGATGTCGACACCGGCCGGGGACTCGACGTCGGCAGCACCGGGCTCACCGTGAAACCTCGGTGAATCGGCCCGCAGGTCGGACGTCGGGTGGGTCCTGGCGTACCGGCCGTCCTTCGACGGTGGGCCCCATCGGCCGTGCGCGGCGCTCGGCCAGTGGGTTTCCGGCGGGTCGTGCGGATCGGGGACGACGAGTTGACGGGAATCGGCTACCGGTCGACCTTCCGTGGGCGGAGAGGATCGTCGACGAACCAGCGGCCGTCGAGTTGCGGGAGGGAAGCTCGGACTTCGCGGAGGAGGTCGGGGAGCGTGAGCAGGACAGCGTCGGGTTCGGCCGCCACCAGGTCGGTGGGGGAGATGATGGGGACGTCGGTTCCTGGCATGCGTCGGCCCTGTTTGCCGGGCGAGGCGTCGGCCACGCCGGCGAGGAGTTCCCGGTGCGCGCCCGCCATCGCCAGGAGGGCGACAGCGCGGGAAGCAGCGCCGTAGGCGAAGGTCCGAAGACCCCGGGCGGCACGGTCTTCCAGCCAATCGTGGAGAGCGTCGACGTGGCGATCCACCACCTGCTGCAGTCCGCTTGCCGCCGCAAGCACCTCCTCCTCGGCTGCCAGCAACTGCTCGACCGCCCGGTCGGCGGGATGTGAACCGTGCCGCGCGGCGACCAGCACCGTGCCGCCGTAGAGGTCGAAGTCCCATGCCGTCACGACGCTCATCCCCGCCGCGGCGAGAAGGGTACGCAGGGAAGCGAGGGAGTAGTAGGCGAAGTGGCCGTGCCGCAACGCGTTCCACTGCCCCTGCGCCACGATGGCGGCCAGCGAATGGAACTGCACGAGCAGCACGCCCGCGGGTGCGGTCGCGGCGGCGCGGGCGGCGAAGGCGGCGCGCTGGTCGGGTTCGTGCATGACGCCGAAACAGTCGAGGACCACATCGGCGGGCCCGGTGGTCTCGGTGAAACCGGGCAGCGGCAACCAGGTACCGCCGTGCGGACTGCCGAACTCGGTCACGGTCGCGCCGGTGAGCAGACCGGCCGCACGCACCCGGTCGATCGCGTCGGCCGCCTGATCGCGCAGCGCCTGCGGCTCGATCCCGCGCGGCTCGGCGGTGACGGTGTCGTCGTCGGCGAGCTGGGCCAGCCCGCACGCCGCGCACCGGTCCATCCGCAGCGGATGCCCGGACTCGGTCGGCCGCACCGGGGAATCGCGAGGTGGGAAGTGGTCGGCGGCGGGCACCGTGCCCAGGTCGAGCAGGGTGCGCAGCGCGGTGTCGCCGCAACCTCGGCAGCGGCGGGTCATGGCACGATGTCCTCGTGCGTATCGAAACGACCGAACTGGCCGATGTGGTTGTGCTCGTCCCCGAGCCGTTCCGCGACGACCGCGGCCTGTTCACCCGCACCTTCGACGCCGAAGAATTCGACGCCCACCTCGGAATCGACGGTGCCGCAGCGAGATTCGTCCAGGACTCGCAGTCGCGGTCGAAGCGCGGGGTGATCAGGGGTATGCACGGGCGCGGCGGTCGTGGCGAAGCCAAACTGGTGCGTTGCGCACACGGCGCGGTGCACGACGTGCTCGTCGACATCCGCCCCGGCTCGCCCACATTCGGTACGCGGCAAGCCTTCCGCCTCGACGACGAGCTGTTCCACCACCTGTACGTGCCGCCGGGCTTCCTGCACGGCTTCCAGGCGCTCACCGATATCGCTGATGTGTGCTACCGCATCGACCGCCCACACGACCCCGCCGAAGACCTCGGGGTCGCCTACGACGACCCCGACCTCGACATCGACTGGCCGCTGCCGGTGACCGTGGTCTCCGACCGCGACGCGCGCGCGGGCAGCTGGGCGCGGCTGCGCGCTACGCTGACGCCCGCGCACTGATCCGGCGCAACCGCTCGTCGAGCACACCCGCCTCGCACAGCCCACGCAGGTGCGGCAGCCGGGTGAAACGCTGGAAGAACGCCTCGGACGTGAGTCCCCGCGTCGTGTACTCGGTGAACAGTTCCTCGGCACCCGCGGGCACCGTCCACGTCGCCTCGTAGCCGAGAACCTCGCGCGCGGCCGAGAAGTCGACCCGGTACGAGCGCGGATCGGCACCGCTCTCACCGGTGATCACCAACCGCGAACCCGGCACCGCGTCCACCACGGCCCCCGCGATCTCGGCGACGGTGAGGTTGTTGACCTCGGTGCCGATATTGAACGCGCGGCACGAGACGTCGGCCGCCGGCGCGGTCAGGCACATCGCGAACGCGGTCGCGATATCCGCGGCGTGCACCAGCGGGCGCCACGGTGTGCCGTCGGAGAGCACCTTCACCTCACCGGTGAGCACCGCGTATCCGACCAGGTTGTTGAGCACGATATCGGCACGCAGCCGCGGCGAGAACCCGAAAGCCGTTGCGTTGCGCAGGAATACCGGGACGAAGTCACTGTCGGCCAGCGCCGCCACATCGTCTTCGACCCGCACCTTGCTCTCGGCGTAGGGCGTGATCGGGCGCAGCGGCGCCTGTTCGGAGACCAGCTCCTCGCCCGCCGCGCCGTACACCGAACACGTGGAGGCGTACAGGAACCGGCGCACCCCTGCTTCCTTGGCCAGGCGTGCCAACCGGACCGAGGCGTAATGGTTGATGTCGTAGGTGATCTCGGGCGCCAGTGCGCCGAGCGGATCGTTGGACAGGGCCGCCAGGTGGATCACCGCGTCGAACCCGCGCAACTGTTCGACCGTCACCTCCCGCAGATCCACGGCGAGACCCGCCGGGTCACCGGCGAATTCGCCGAGCACACACTCGGCGAAGTACCCGATGTCCAGGCCCGTGACCTCGTGGCCCGCCGCCTGCAGCAGCGGAACCATCACCGTGCCGAGGTACCCCTGATGCCCGGTGACAAGTACCCGCATGTTCACGTCTGTTCCCATCTGATGATCGCTTTGTCGAGCACGAACGCCTCGGCATACGGCGCGTGACACTGCACGCCACGCATCCGGGCCAATCCGAGGAAGGCTTGTTCGTCGAACCAGTCCCGGCCTGCCTGCGACGGATAGTGCTCGTGCAGCAACCGCGACTTGCGGTGCAGCAGTTCGGCATCCATCGGGTGGTACAGCGTCGGGGCCGGAGTATCGGTCTCCCACTTGAGGATCTCGTAGCCGAGGATCAGGTGGTCACGGAACTCGGTTGGCACCAACTCGGCGAGCAACCGGTGATCCTGGTGGGCGTCACCGCGATGCGGCGCGAACACCACCTCCGGTTCACCGCCGCGGCGGAACGCGCCGAGCGCGTCCTTGATCCGGTCCCAGTGCGCGGGTGCGCGCCCGTCCGGCACGTCGAGCACCTCTAGCTGGGGTTTCGTCCCGGAACAGAACGCCGTGAGTGCCGCGCGTTCCTCGTCCTCGCGCGCGGTGCCGCCGCCGGCGAGAACCAGTGCCCGCACCTCGACCTCCGGGTCTGCGGCGGTGAGCGCGAGCAGGGTGGCACCCATACCGATGGCGATGTCGTCACAGTGCGCACCGAGCACCGCGATCCGCTTCGGCGGACGGGTGAACAAACCGATCACGCCGACTCCCACACCATCCACGGCCGCGAACCGTTGCGGTAGGCGTCGTCGAGTTCGGCGCGCTCCTTGAACGTGTCGGCGGGCTTCCAGAAGCCCAGGTGCCGATATCCGAAGAGGCGACCCTGCCCGGCCAGCGTGCCGCACGCGTCGGCCACCAGGTCGCCACCGGGTGGCAGGAGATCGAAGATCTCCTGGCTGAGCACGAAGAATCCGCCGTTCTCCCACAGCGGCATCCGCGCCACCGGCATGATGTCCTTCACCTCGCCGCTGTCGGTGATGTCCACACAGTGGAACGACGACTGCGGGGGAACGACCATCATCGACGCCGCCGCCCCCGAGGCGTGGAAACGCTCGATCATGGTGTCGAGCGGTGCGTCGGTGAGCACGTCGGCGTAATTGGCCAGGAAGAATTCGTCACCGTCGAGATGCTCGCGCACCCGGCGCAACCGCTCACCGATCGCCGATTCCACCCCGGTGTCGACGAAGGTGATCGACCAGTCGCTGATATCGGTGCCGAGCAGTTCGACCTTTCCGTCGCGGATGACGAAGTCGTTGGACGCCGTCTCCTGGTAGGTGAGGAAGAAGCTCTTGATGTGCTCGGCACCGTAGCCGAGGCACAGCACGAACTCCTTGTGCCCGAAGTGCGCGTAGTACCGCATCACGTGCCACAGCAGCGGCCGGGGACCGACCAGCTGCATCGGCTTGGGCACGATGTCGTCGGACCCGCCGCGCATGCGCATGCCGTATCCGCCGCAGAACAACACGACCTTCATCGATTCACTTTCGTTTGCAGCTCGCCGCGGTGCAGCACCGGCAGCGGGTAGACCAGTTCGCCGCCCCATTCGCCCACGTGGCGCAGCTGCGCGCTGATCTCGGTTTCGAGATTCCAGGGCAGCACGAGCACAACGTCGGGCCGGTCCGCGTCGATGCGCTCCGGCGGATGGATCGGGATGCGGGTGCCAGGGGTGTAGCGCCCGTGTTTGTAGGGGTTGCGGTCGACGGTGTACTCGAGCAGGTCGGGTCGGATACCGCAGTAGTTGAGCAGGGTGTTGCCCTTGCCGGGAGCACCGTAGCCGACGACCCGCTTGCCCTGCGCACGGCAGTCGAGCAGGAAGCGCAGCAACTCCTGGCGCACCGCCTCCGCGCGTGGCGCCAGGTCCAGATATCCGGCGGGGGTGTGCAGCCCGGCTTCGCGTTCGAGGTCGAGCACCTCGGCGACCCGCGGACCGGGCTCGGCGACGGCGTCCGGACGCGCCCACAGCCGCAGCGAACCGCCGTGGGTGTCGAGCAACTCCACGTCGACGACCGTCAGGCCGCCCACCGCGAGCGCCCGCTGCGCCGCATGCAGGGTGTAGTACTGGAAATGCTCGTGATAGATGGTGTCGAACTGGCCGTGGCGCACCAGGTTCAGCGCGTGGTGCACCTCGATGCTGAGCCAGCCGTCGTCGCTGAGCAGGGTGCGCAGCGCCCGGGTGAAACCGCGCAGATCGGGAATGTGGGCGTAGACGTTGTTGGCGACGACCAGATCGGCCGGTCCGTGCTCGGCCCGCACCCGCGCGGCCGAATCCTCGTGCAGGAACGTGGTTTCCGTCGGCACACCGACCGCGCGGGCCGCGGCACCGACATTGACCGACGGTTCGATGCCAAGGCACGGGATACCGCGTGCCACCGCGTGCCGCAGCAGATATCCGTCGTTGCTCGCCACCTCGACGACGAACGATTCGGCACCGAGACCCAGACGACGCACCGCGGTGTCGACGAAGTCCTCGGCATGACGCACCCAGCTGTCGGAGAACGACGAGAAATAGGCGTACTCGGTGAACGTGTCCTCGGGGGTGATCAGCGCCGGGATCTGCAACAGCAGGCATTGTTCACACAGTCGCAGATGCAGCGGATAGGTCATTTCGGGTGACTCGAGCCGCTCGCTGTCGAGGAAGCTCTCACACGCCGGGGTGGCGCCCAGGTCGAGCACGCTCGTGAGCTGCCCGGAATCACACAGCCGACATTGCAACGGGTCCACCTTCATCAGACGCGAGAATTGTCGCGGCCGATGCCGGACATGCCGAACTTCGGTCCTGCGGCACGAGACGTTACAGCGCGGCCCAGGCCATAGCCGCCGGAAAATGTTGCGACCTGGCAAACACCGCGGTGCCCATATCGGGGATCAGGCCAGGTGAAACCGCGATCGGCTAATTTCCGGCGAAGGCGACCATTCCTCCCACGGGTGTGATGTCACCCACTCGAGAAATCGTTTTTCCTGCTTTCATATCGAATTGCCATGGACTTTCCGTCATCTCGTCCACCGCTCTCCGCGCCGCTGGGCTAATCTCTGGATCACATTGTGGCGCTTGCGCTTCGATGTGGAGGAATTTCGGCGGTGTGTAACGATCGTCCCACGGGTTTCGAATCGAGGGGCGTAGCGGCCACCGCAATGGTCGCGTTCTGGTCGCCGGCGATCGGAAGGGTTCGACTCCCGATAGGGGAGGTGTGTCGGTTCATGAGCTACGAGCTCACCAGTAGTGGCGAGATGGATGCCGTCACCGGCGTGCACGCGGTGCACGACTTGCGACGGGAAAGCTGGCAGACCGCGTTCGTGCGGCGCCTGGTCGTCACCGATGCCGTCGCTGTCGTCGGTGCCGTGGGTACCGCGCAGGTGCTGCGGTTCGACGGACCCGTCGACTCGACGCTGGCCTGGCCCTTGCCGTACGACATCGGCTACTCCGCGGTGTCGCTCGCCCTCGCGCTCGGCTGGCTCGCGCTCTTGCACGGGTACGGCACCCGCGCACCCCAGGTGATCGGCACCGGCAGCGAGGAATTCCGCAGGCTGGTTTCGGCGAGTCTGCGCCTGTTCGGTGTCCTCGCCATCCTCGCACTGCTGTTCCGCATCGAATTCGCCCGTGGCTACCTGGCCATCGCCCTGCCCGCCGGGCTGTTCGGCCTGATCGCCGGGCGACTGGCCTGGCGCAGGCAGCTGCGCAGCCTGCGGGCCGAAGGCCGCTGCCACACCGCGGTGCTCGTCGTCGGCTCGCCCGAAGCCGCCCACGCCATGGCTACGGCGTTCACCGACGACCCGGCCTCCGGGTATCGGGTGGTCGGGGTGTGCGTGCCGACCGGGTCGGGGGAGCGGGTCGAAACCCTCGGCGGCGCATCGGTTCTCGGTGACGACCGCTCCGTACTCGACGCCGTGCGCCGCAGCGGGGCGGGCTCGGTGGCCGTGGCGGCGACCGACCATCTGGGCCCGGCCGAATTGCGGCGCATGGCATGGGAACTCGACCCGCTCGGCGTCGATCTGATCGTGGCACCGGGTGTCGTGGATATCGCCGGTGTGCGCCTCAATCACCGGCTGGTGGCCGGGATGCCGATGCTGCACATCGACCGCCCGCGCTACGGGCGGGCCAAGTCCACTCGTAAGGCGCTGTTCGACTTCTGTTTCGCGGCCATGGTGGTGCTGCTCAGCGCTCCGGTGCTGCTCGCCATCGCGCTGGCGGTGAAGCTGAGCAGCCCCGGCCCGGTCTTCTACCTGTCGGAGCGGATCGGCCGCGACGGCGTGCCGTTCCGAATGATCAAGTTCCGCAGTATGCGCCCGGATGCCGACACCGCCGTCGACGAGCTCATCGCCGAGCACGGCGGAAACCCGGTGTTCTTCAAGGTCAAAGACGATCCCCGGGTGACGCCGGTCGGCCGCTTCCTGCGCAAATACAGTCTCGACGAGCTGCCCCAGTTCTTCAATGTGCTGCGCGGTGAGATGAGCGTGGTCGGGCCGAGGCCGCAGGTGCAGCGTGAGGTCGACACCTACGACGGCGAGATGCGCAGGCGGCTGCTGGTGAAGCCGGGGCTCACCGGGCTGTGGCAGGTGAGTGGACGCTCGGACCTGTCACCGGAGGATTCGGTGCGCCTGGACCTGTCGTACGTGGAGAACTGGTCGATGGTGCTGGATGTCGCCCTCATCGCCCGAACCATCGGGGTGGTCACCCGGGGCGAGGGCGCGTACTGAGCCGGTGCGCCGAACACGCACCGGCCCAGTCCCTTTCAGCGCAGATCGCGGCGACGGTAGGCGAACAAGCCCACCGCGATGCCGGTTCCCGCGACCGCGAGCAACCAGACGATCGGGGTGGCGGTGAACTCCGCGCCCGGCAGCTTCGGCGGATGCACGAACGGCACCAGATCGAGCACCCACTGCGGGAAGCTGCCCAGTGAGCCGAGCAAGAACCCGACGACCATCGCGCTCAACACACCCCAGCTCAGCGGCGCGAACCGGGGCAGGGCGCCGACGAGCAGCACCGCGACGGCGGTGACCACCCACACGGCGGGCAGTTGCACGGCCGCCGCGGCGAGCGCCTGGCCGATCTTGCTTCCCGGGTCGCCACCGGTCGCACCCCAGACCACACCGATCGCCAACCCGGCGGCCAGCAGGCCCACCGCCGGACCGCCGAGGGCGAACAGCAGATGGCTGCCCGCGTACCGGATCCGGCCGACAGCGGCCGCCAGCACGCTTTCGGTGCGACCGGTGTTCTCCTCCTCGTGCAGTCGCAGCGCGGCCGACACCGAGTAGGCCGACGCGGCGGCCGCGAGCATCGCGATCGCGTAGGCGATGAACGACTTCTCCAGATCGTCCGAACCGCCGAGCGAGGTGATTACATCACGCAGCGATTCGCTGCCGTCGAGCATGTCGCCGATGCCCGTCACCGCGCCACCGATGAGCAGACCGTAGAGGGCGAAACCGGTCGTCCAGGCCAGCAGCGACCCACGCTGCAGCCGCCAGGCCAGCCCGAACGGTCCCGACAGCGAGGTGCCGGCCGTAGCCGGGCCCGGCCGGTCGGCCAGCAGGCCCGCACCGAGGTCACGGGTGCGCAGCAGCTGGTAGGCCAGCAGTGTCGCACCGGCACCGAGGACGAGCAGCGGCACGAGCACCCACCACCGTTCCTGAGCGAAGGGCCGGATCTGCAGGCACCAGCCCACCGGCGAAAACCACGACAGCACACCGTTTCCCGCGTCACCGACGGCACGCACCGCGAACGCCGCACCCAGGGATCCCAGGGCGATGCCACGCGCGATCCTGGCACCCGTGCTCAGCTGCGCGGCGACCGCGGCCACCGCGCCCCAGACGACACCGGACCCGGCCAGTGCCGCACCGAACGCGACCGACCCGGCGAGGGGCAGATCTGTCGCGAGCAGCGAAGCCGCACAGGCGATTCCGGCGATCGCCGACGCGCCGTAGGTGAGCAGGAGCGCGCCGGTGAGGCCGGCGAACCGGCCGATGCTCGTCGCGCCGACCAGTTCCGCACGCCCGGTCTCCTCCTCGACCCGGGTATGCCGGATCACGGTGAGCACGGCCGCGATCGCGATGAGCGCGTACATGGCCCCGGCCTTCCAGGTGCCGATAGACCCGAGGGCCGAACTGAACACCGGACCGTACATGGCGACCAGAGCCGGGCTGGCGGCTGTCGTCGTGGCGAAACTGTCGAGCTGTTCCTGGGTGGAGTAGAGATCTTTGATCGACACCACTTGGATCGCCGGCATCAGCCCGATCAGCAATGCCCACAGCGGGGCGACCACCCGGTCACGGCGCAGCGCGAGCCGCAGCATCTGCCCGGTGCCGGTGAACTCGTCTGCGGCACGCGATGTTCCGGTGAAGCGACCGGTGGCGGTGAGCGTGCTCATGCGCGCACCTTCTCGGGCTGATCGACGTGGTAGTGGCGCAGGAACAGGTCTTCCAGCGTCGGGGGAGTGCTGGTCAGGCTCCGGACGCCCGCGTCACCGAGTACCCGGATGAGCGCGCCCAGATTGTCGGCGTCGACCTGGCAGCGCAGGGTCGAACCGTCACGTTCCACGTCGTCGACACCGGGTAGCGTGCTCAGATCGCCTGGGTCGCCGATCAATTCGGCTGTGATCGCGGTGCGGCTCAGGTGACGCAGTTCGCGCAGCGAACCGGATTCGACTGTTCGGCCCGCGCGGATGATGGTCACCCGGTCGCACAGGTGCTCCACTTCCGAGAGGATGTGGCTCGACAGCAGCACCGTCGCGCCGCGCGCGGCGGCGTCCCGCACACATTCCTGAAAGACCTGCTCCATCAACGGATCCAGGCCCGAGGTCGGTTCGTCGAGGATCAGCAGGTCGGCCTCGGCGGAGAAGGCCGACACCAGCGCCACCTTCTGCCGGTTGCCCTTGGAATAGGTGCGTGCCTTCTTGGTCGGGTCGAGTTCGAAGCGCTCGATCAGCTCGGCGCGGCGCGCCTGGTCGAGGCCACCGCGCATGCGGGCGAGCAGGTCGATGGTTTCCCCGCCCGACAGCGACGGCCACAGCGTGACATCGCCTGGCACATAAGCGATCCGCTCGTGCAGTGACACCGCGTCGGCCCACGGATCGCGGCCGAACAACTGCGCCGAACCGCCGGTTGCCCGGAGCACGCCGAGCAGAATGCGGATGGTGGTGGACTTGCCCGCACCGTTGGGTCCGAGGAACCCGTGGATCTCACCGGGCCCGACCTGTAGGTCGAGCCCGTCGAGAGCGGTGAAGCGACCGAAAGTTTTGCGCAGGTCGTGGGTTTCGACGACCTGCTGGGTGGGGGACGGCATTGCTACTCCTCGAGGAGAGAGTCGAGCAGAGACGGGTCGGTCAGCATGCCCTGGGTGTAGAGCTCGACGGCCGGGAAGGTGAGTTCGGTGGACAGCTCGCGAATCGCCTTGCGGTAGTCGAGTTTTCCCTCGCGCTGACTACGCATCTGCAGATAGAGGTTCATGGCTCCGACATGGCAGAGCACCAGATAGCGGGCACGGGCCACGGGATCGTGGCTCGGTTTGATGCGGCCTTCGTCGACGGCGGTCTGGGTGTACTGCACGGCGTCGTCGATCATGTGCTCGAGCAGCGACTCGGCAAGCGGTCCGCCGGCCTGGAAGCTGCGCAGCATGTAGGCCACCAAGGGCGCGTAGATCTCGATCTCGGCCAACGCGTCGAGCATCCCGGTCGGACCGGTGGCGCGGATGGCCCGCAACTTCTCGTCGCGGATGATCTCGATCACTCGTTCGTCGCACGCCGCGCGCAGGCCGTCCTTGGACCCGAAGTGGTGATTGACCAAGCCCGGTGACACCCCGGCGGCAGTGGCGATGGCACGCACGCCGACACCGAATCCCTGCTCTCCGAACAGGTCGATCGCGGCGTCACGGATGCGCGCGGCCGTGCTCAGGTCGGTGGGGGATCCTTGCGAAACGGGCTGTTGGTTAAACACATGTTCAATATACTAAACGAGTGTTCAATCAGTCCACAAGAGGGTGTGCGAGGGAGTTTCGCCGCCGCCGGTACGTCGCCGACCGGGCTATGGTCGAAGGCATGGCTACCGGCACATCGACGACGGCAGAACACCTCCGCGCAGCGCTGGACGGACCGTGGCGCGCGGTCAGGGAACAGGCACGCACCCAGCTGGCGGACGACCGCTTCACCGGCGATCCCGACCTCGATCTGAAGGACGCCCGCGCGCGAGTGCTCGAGCAGATGCGGGTGATCGCGGGGATGGGTTACCCCGAGCGTGGGTTCCGCCCCGAGAACGGTGGCACCGGCGATCCGGGCGGCGCGGTCACCGGTCTCGAGATGCTGGCCTACGCCGACCTCTCGCTGTGGGTGAAATCCGGCGTCCAGTGGGGCCTGTTCGGCGGCGCCGTGGAAAACCTCGGCACCGAGCGGCACCGCGACTACATCAAGCGGCTGATCTCGCTCGACCTGCTCGGCTGTTTCGCGATGACCGAGTCCGGGCACGGCAGCGATGTCGCGGTTCTCGAGACCACGGCCACCTATGACCCGGCCACTCAGGAATTCGTGGTCGACACCCCGACGCCGTCGGCGCGCAAGGACTACATCGGTGGCGCCGCCGAGCACGCCCGGATGGCGGCGGTGTTCGCCCAGCTCGTCACCGAGGGCAAGAACCAGGGCGTGCACTGCTTCCTGGTGCCCATCCGCGACGAGAACGGCGCCGACCTGCCCGGTGTGACCACCTCCGACGACGGCCGCAAGGGTGGTCTGCCCGGTGTCGACAACGGGCGCATCGTGTTCGACAACGTGCGCATCCCGCGCGAGAACCTGCTCAACCGCTACGCCGATGTCGCGCCGGACGGCACCTACAGCTCCGAGATCGAGAACCCCAGCAGGCGCTTCTTCACGACGCTCGGCACGCTGGTGCGCGGACGGGTGAGCGTCGGTGGCGCCGCCGCGGCGGGTGCACGCGTGGCGCTGAGCATCGCGGTGCGCTACGCCCTGGCCCGGCGTCAGTTCGCCGACCCCGACACCGGGGCGGAAACCCTGCTGCTGGACTACCGCAGCCACCAGCGCAGGCTGCTGCCGCTGGTCGCGAAGTCGTTCGCGCTGGCCTTCGCGCAAAACGACCTGGTGCGCCGGATGGACCTCGTCCAGCGTGGCGCCGAGATCGAGCCCGGTGCGCAGCGTTCGCTGGAGAAGCGCGCCGCGGGTCTGAAAGTCGCCCAGACCCGGCACGCCACGCGCGCCATCCAGGAATGCCGCGAAGCCTGCGGCGGCGCCGGGTATCTCACCGAGAATCGTCTCGTGACGCTCAAGGCCGACACCGACGTGTTCACCACCTTCGAGGGCGACAATGTGGTCCTCACCCAGCTGGTCGCCAAGGAGCTGCTCACCGCCTACGCCGACGAGGTCCGCGACCTGGACGCACTCGGCTGGGTGCGCTTCGCCGCGACCATGGCAGGCGACGTGGTCCGCCGCAATACCGGTGTGCGCCAACTCATTCAGACACTGCGCGACCGCAACGACGAATCGGTCGACGAGGGCGACCTGTCCAAGCGCGACGTGCAGCTGCAGTTGTTCGCCGACCGTGAGGACTACCTGCTGCGCACCGCCGCGCACCGGTTGCGGGCCCGCGCCGAGGACACCGGTCCCTTCGAGGCGTTCAACAACGCCCAGGACCACATCCTCGCCGCGGGCACCGCCCACATCGACCGGCTGGTGCTCGAGGAATTCGTCGACGGGATCGCCACCATCGAGGATCCCGATGCCAGGGCACTGGCCGAAACCGTCTGTGACCTCTACGTGTATTCCTCGCTGGAGGAAAACCTGTCATGGTACATCATGCACCGGTTCATGTCGGTGGAACGGGCCAAGGCGGTTCGCCGCGGGGTGAACGAGCTCGTCGACCGGCTGCGTCCCGACGCTCTCACGCTGGTGGAGGCGATGGGGGTGCCGGAGTCGATGCTGCGGGCCGAGATGCTGCACGACGCCAGCGTTTTCGACCGCAGCTGACGGCCCACACCCCCGCCACGGCGAGGGTGACCGCTGCCGCCGCGCCACCGAAGACATCGGTGGCGTGGTGGTAGCCCCGCTCGATCATCCCCAGGGTGACCGGGACGAGCATCAGCGCGGTGAGCCCGACGACCACGAGCCGCGCCCGGGCGCTCGTCACCAGACACACGAATGTCGTTGCGACTGCGACCAAGTGGACGGTGTGGCCGCTCGGGTAGGCGAGATAGTCGTGTAACTGCCTGTCCCACAAAGGTTTCAACAACCACGTATTGATCGTCACCGCGAGCTCCGGGACGACGAGCATCGTCGCCGCGCGCCACCACTGGCGCCGCACCAGGAACCAGCAGCAAAACACCAGCAACCCGATCAGCACGGTCGCGCCGTTGCTCGGCGACACCAGAATCGAGCCCCACTCGGGGGAGACCGAACGCCGCACCGGCTCGGCGATCGCCCGGTCGATATCGGTCGCCCCGTCGTCGGCCGGAAACGTCAGCGGGATCAGGGCGGTGACGCTCGCGCAGGCCGCGAGGACGGTAGTGCGAAGTGCCTGGCCGGGGTGGATCACGGCCCCGACGATAGCGTTCGGTTCAGGCAGGCCCGTAGGTGAGCACGGCGGTGACCACGAACCACAGCACCCACACGATCGCGATGATCATCCCGACGGCGAGGGTGATCCGCAGGAACGCACGCCCGAAATCGAGATCACCACCGACCCGGGGATACAGCTTCCACGGGCTGTACCAGGGTGCGACGAGACCGCGCCGCGACTGCGCCTCCTGCTCGAGCCGTGCCTGCTCCTCCGCGTAGGCCTCGGCCTGGGCCTGGGTGGGCCCACCGTGCCACAGCGTCACATCGATCGGCCCCAGGAATCCCTCGTTGAGCAGATCCTGCGGGGCGGGCAGGTACGGCAGGATGCCGAGGCCACGGAACGCGATGGCGATGTCGTTGGCCGTCCACCGGTTGTGTTCCTTCTCGGCGAGCACCTCGAAGTACTGCTCGAGCCGGTAGGGATCGTCGGTGACGACCACATCGAAACTGGGGTCGTGCCAACCCTGATGGATGTCGATATCGGCGCCGGGCTGCGGCACGATCAGGCCGAGACCGTGCACCGCACGCTGCCCGAGCCCACGCGCGGCGAGGTAGTCCTGCAGCGCGAAGGTGTGCTCCCTGGAGCGTTCCAGCGGCGTCGACTTCTCACCACCGGCGAACTGCGCCAATTCGCCGGAGACCATCCACGGGCCGTTGAGCGGGATCTCGAGGACACCGTGCTGGGTGGCGGTGAACGTTTCGGCCTCGATCACCACACAGCTGGTCGGCGTCCACACCACCGCGTCGAACTGGTGCAGCCGATCGTTGTGGAACAGGCTGCAGTTGATGGTGGCGACACCGTGCGGACTCGACGGGTCCTTCCAGGTGCGCAGCCAATTGATCAGAGCCCGCTCGGCATCGGTGCCTGCCGCATTCTGCACGCGCACGAGCATGGAGGTCCGCCCTTCTTGGTCGGTGGCGCCGCAAGCCGAGAACCGTTGGCGTACATCGTAGCTCGCCGGCGTGCCGATGCCGGTCAAGATGCGGCCGGTGCCCGGCCGGCGCCGCGCGGCTCAGCTGGGCTCGGCGGCGAGCTCGCCCGCCTCGACGGCGGCGACGAGCTGCGCGTGATCGGCTTCGGTACGGTCGGCATAGCGCACCGCGAAGCGTGCCACGGCCTCCTCGAAGCGGTCGTCGTCGGCACCGTCACCGTCCAGGTACCCGGCCAGCGTGCGCGGATCGAGCGAGCGCGCGTGCGCCCGCGCCAGCAGGGCACCCGCCAGCCTGCCGTAGTCGTCGAGGTCGTCGGCCGACAACCCGGCCGGGTCGATGGCGCCCTTGAAGTTGCGGAACTGACGCACGATGAACGGCAGCGGCGTGTCGAACTCGATGGTCGTCCAGCCGAGCAGGATGTCGGTGTCGGACTGCACGCTGCGCGCCCCGGCGACGATGCGCTCACCCTCGTGCCGGTGCGTGGTCGCCGGAAGGAAAGGCGCCAGCGCGGACGGTCTCGCCTGTTTGGCCTGCAGCACCAGCGACTCGCCGTCGTTGCCGTGCAGCAGCACCACGTAACTGTGCAGCCCCACGCTGCCGGTGCCCACGACCCGGAACGCGACATCGGAGACCGCGAACCGCGACAGCAGCGTGCGCCGCGACTCCCGGATGGTGCCCGCGTAGCGTTCCAACCCGTCGATCACCGCCTCGCGGACCTGCTCGTCGACCGGGGTGAGGACCGGCGGATCGCTGATGAAGCAGTGCTTGCGGATGCCGGTCTCGTGATCGTCGATGTGCTCGGTGAGTTTCGCGACCACTTTCGCGCTGGTGTTCTTGCGCGCCTTCTTGGCGGCCTTCTTGAAGTCGTCGTGCAGGTCCTGGGCCTTGGCCTTGGTGAGAATCGACTCGTCGTGCAGATCGGTCCAGGACTGCAGGAACGGCAGCTCGGCGAGGCCGGCGACGGTCCGGCGATAGGAGGCCGCGGCGTCGCGGGCCGCGCGCAGGCAGTCGTCGGCGTCGGCACCGCTCTCGCGTCCGGCCAGGACGAGGCTCGCGGCGAGGCGTTCGAGATCCCATTCCCACGGCCCGAGAATCGTCTCGTCGAAATCGTTGATATCCATCACGATCTCGCCGCGCTGGGTGCCGTAGAGGCCGAAGTTGGCGGCGTGCGCGTCGCCACAGATCTGGGCGGGCAGACCGCTGTCCGGACCGGCCGCGAGATCGGCGGCCATCAGGCCCGCCGCGCCGCGGAAGAAGCTGAACGGCGAGGCCGCCATCCTGCCGATGCGCAACGGGAGCAGGTGTTCCAGCCTGCCCTGATTGCTGGCCTCGACGAACTCGAGCACCCCCGGTCGGTCGGGGCTCTCGGCCGGGCGATCGCGCTCGGTCACCGGCACCTTCGCGGCGGCGGCACGGCCACGGGCGCGGGCCTGCTCGGAGGAGACGGAGGAGCGCAGATCGATACCACTGTCGGACACGACTGTCGAGGTTAGCGCTTCGGCGGCCGGACAGCGCCACGACCGATCACCGGCCGCGAAATGGGCGCGGGTTTCGGCGTGGCCGGATGGCGCGTCGGGGGGTCGGTGCGGTAAGCAGGGGCGTGGCAACCGAATCGGGAACGCCTGGCACGAGCGACACCGACGGCGGTGGCGTGTTCAGCGACCGCATCCTGACCGTGCCCAACGCCCTGAGCGTGCTCCGCCTCATCGGCATCCCCGTCTTCCTGTGGTTGATGCTGGTCGAACACGCCGACGGCTGGGCCTTCGCCCTGCTGATCGCCAGCGGCTTCACCGATTTCCTCGACGGCAAACTGGCCAGACTGCTCGATCAGTCCTCGCGCCTCGGCGCCCTGCTCGACCCGTTCGTCGACCGCCTGTATCTGCTGACGACACTGGCCGCCTTCGTCCTGCGCGACCTGATTCCGTGGTGGCTGGCAGTGATCTTGATCGCTCGCGACCTTGTTCTCACCGTGACCCTGTCGGTGTACAAACGGCGTGAGCTGCCCGCGCCGGAAGTGATCTACCTGGGCAAAGCGGCGACCTTCGCGCTGATGTCGGGTCTGCCGTGGCTGCTCACCGGGGAAATGGACTGGGTGGGCGCGGGTTTCGGCTGGGCCTTCGGTTGGGCACTGTTGATCTGGGGCACCGCACTGTACGTGTGGACCGGGGTGCTCTACGCGGGTCTGGCGGTCGCGGTCGCACGATCGATACCGCCTGTGCCGCACCGAGGGAGCTAGCCGTTACTGTTGCGTGCAACGTTCACGACGAAAGGACGTCCTGTGACCCGGACCCCTGAGGATCTGCACTACACCGAAGAGCACGAATGGGTGCGGCGGACCAGCCCCACAGCGGTCCGTGTCGGTATCACCGACTACGCCCAGTCACAGCTCGGTGACGTGGTGTTCGTCCAACTGCCCGACGCCGACGCCGACGTCACGGCGGGCGAGAGCATCGCCGAGGTCGAATCGACCAAGAGCGTGTCCGACATCTACGCCCCGCTCAGCGGCAAAGTCGTTGCGGTGAACGAGGATCTGGTCCAGGCCCCGGAGACGCTCAACAGCGACCCCTACGAGGCGGGCTGGTTGTTCGAGCTCGCCTTCGACGACGCGGCGAGCCTGGACGCGGCGCTCGCCGAACTGCTGGATGCGGCGGGTTATCAAGGAGTTATCGGGGGCTGACGCAGCCTTCACAGTTCTCCCTGCACGGGCACGCCCCGGCAGGGTACGGTCAATGCCGAAGACAGCACCTGCTTGCATGGATAATCAGGTTCGAGGAGGAGAGAAACGGTGAGCGAGAACAGGGACCCGGGTTACGGGGAGACCGCGGCCGAGACGACATCGGTCTTCCGCGCGGATTTCCTCAACGAGGTCGATTCGTCGCGCTCCGGAGAGCCGGCCGGCGAACAGCCGGTGCAGGGCGTCGAGGGCCTGCCGGTCGGTGCCGCCCTCCTGGTGGTCAAGCGAGGCCCGAACGCGGGTTCGCGCTTTCTGCTCGACCAGCCGACCACGTCGGCCGGTCGCCACCCCGACAGTGACATCTTTCTCGACGACGTCACCGTCAGCCGTCGGCACGCCGAGTTCCGGCAGGACGACGACTCGTTCCAGGTGGTGGATGTGGGCAGCCTCAACGGCACCTACGTCAACCGGGAGCCGGTGGACTCCTCGGAGCTGCAGAACGGCGACGAAGTCCAGATCGGCAAGTTCCGGCTGGTCTTCCTGACGGGGCCGCGCGCGCAGGCCACCGAGTCGTCGACGGGCGCGGGTTCGCGATGACCCGTCCGGTGCTGGTGCTCGCGAAGGGCGCAGTGCTGTGACCGGGGCGGCGCAGTGGGCGCGCGGAGGGATGTCGATCGGCTCCGTGCTCGACCTGCTGCGACCAGATTTTCCCGACATCACCATCTCCAAGATCAGGTTCCTCGAATCGGAGGGCCTGATCCGGCCGGAACGGACACCGTCGGGATACCGGCGGTTCTCGGTGGCCGACTACGAACGGCTGCGTTTCGTGCTCACCGCACAGCGCGATCAGTACCTGCCGTTGAAGGTGATCAAGGAGCAGTTGGAAGCGATCGACAGCGGTGCTGCGACGTTGGGTGTGCGTGAGGCGCGAGCTCGCGCGCACTCCCTGCGTGGCGTCAAGGAGTACACCGAGGACGACGCGCCCGCCGCCGCGCCGCGCCGCCTCGGTGTCGTTCCGGGGGAGATCACGCCCGAAGAATTACGTTTCGATGTCGCGGTGCGGCTCACCCGCGCTGATCTGCTCGCCAAGGCGGGCATCGAGGAGCGTTTCCTCGACGACCTGCTCCGGGCCGGACTCATCGTCCCCGGGGCGGGTGGATTCTTCGAGGCCGACGCCGTGACGCTGGCGCGCGCGGCCAAGGCGATGGCCGAATTCGGTTTGGAGGCACGGCATCTGCGCGCGTTCAAGCTGGCCGCCGACCGGGAGGCGGCACTGGTCGCCCAGATCGCCGCACCGATCGCGAAGAGCCGCGACGCCGACGCGCGGGCCCGCGCCGAGGAAACAGTTCGCGAATTGGCGGCGTTGTCACTGAACCTGCATGCGGCACTGGTGAAAGCCGCAGTGCGCAACGCGTTGGGTAGCTGACGCGCGCGAGCGCCGGGTGGCCGGATTCGCCTAGACTCGTGATACCGGGCGGGGCAGCGGTCGTGCCGTCGGCGGCGAGTATGGGAGGCAGGACTACGCATGAGAGGTCAGCGGCCGGAGGCGGCAGCGGAGCGTAACCACGGAGGCCGCCCGAGCATGCGAGGTGTAACAGCATGAGTGAGATGCGCGTTATCGGCATCCGTGTCGAGCAGCCACAGAACCAGCCCGTGCTGCTGCTGCGGGAGGCGGCGGGCGAGCGGTATCTGCCGATCTGGATCGGGCAGGCCGAGGCCACCGCGATCGTGCTCGAGCAGGAAGGGGTCACCCCCATCCGTCCGCTCACCCACGATCTGATCAAGATTCTCATCACCGAACTCGGACACACCCTCAAGGAAGTGCGGATCGTCGATCTGCAGGAGGGCACCTTCTACGCCGATCTGGTCTTCGACGGCGACCTGCGGGTCTCGGCCAGACCGTCGGACTCGGTAGCCATCGCGTTGCGCGTGGGATGCCCGATCTTCGCCGAGGAGCCGGTGCTCGCCGAGGCCGGGCTGGTGATGCCCGACGAGCGCGAGGACGAGGTCGAGAAGTTCAAGGAGTTCCTCGACTCGGTGTCCCCCGACGATTTCAAGGCGACCGACAGCTAGGGCCGGACTATTTTCTGACCCTGAAGTAGAGGTCGAGGGAATCGCCGCTCACGGTGCTTGGTCCGATGACCGTATGGGTCCGACAATGACAGGAGTAACCTCGAAAGTCGGGCAACATCCGTCGTGACTCCGGTACTCGAGAACGTCGGCAGAGCAAGGAGCGGTCAGTGGAAGAGCAAACGCAGGATGTAGTGCAGCCTGGCTTGTTCCCGGACGACTCGGTTCCGGATGATCTGGTCGGTTACCGGGTGCCGAGCGCGTGTCAGGTCGCGGGAATCACCTACCGTCAGCTCGACTACTGGGCGCGGACCGGGTTGGTCGTTCCGTCGATCCGGGGCGCGGCGGGATCGGGGAGCCAGCGGCTGTACTCGTTCAAGGACATCCTTGTCCTCAAGATCGTGAAGCGCCTGCTGGACGCGGGCATCTCTTTACAGAACATCCGGATCGCCGTCGATCACCTGCGTAGTCGTGGCGTGGGCGATCTGGCCGGGATCACCCTGTTCTCCGACGGCACCTCGGTGTACGAATGCACCTCACCCGAGGAAGTCGTCGATTTACTGCAGGGCGGGCAGGGCGTCTTCGGAATCGCGGTCAGCGGCGCCATGCGGGAACTGACCGGCGCCATCGCGGACTTCCCCGCCGAACGAGCCACCGCCATCACCGACCGCCCGGAGGACGAACTGTCCTACCGGCGCAAGGCCAGGGAAAACCGCAAGACGGGTTAGCGCGATCGCGCACAGTACCCCCGGCGCTACTGCGGAGGGAATGACGCTGTGCGCCAGCGCTTTTCCTCGTCCTCGGAAACCGGTTCGTGAAGACCGGCGATGAGCAGGGCGCGGGTCATGGCAGCTGCCGGGAGGCCGACCGTTCCCGTCGATCAGGGATTCATGCGGCGGCCTTCGGGTGGTGGCGACGCAGGGTCGCCGCTGCGACACGGTCGAGCATCCGGTCGGAGAGGACCCGCGACAGGCGAGTGATCATGGCGGCGTCGCGGCCGACGGTGTAGCGGGTGCTTGGGCGCCTGGCGGTGACCGCCTCGGCGACGACCCGGGCCGCCTGCTCGGCGGTGGATCCGCCAGTGGTGCCCGCGGCGGTGAGCGCCACGACTGCCTGGACCAACTGGCCGTAGCGATCCCGGTGATCCGGCGACATGGCCTCGGCCAGGCGGGTCGTGGTGGCGATGCCACGCTCACCCATTTCCGTGTGGACGCCACCCGGCTCGACGACCACCACCGCCACCCCCAGCGGCGCGAGTTCGCGGCGCAGTGCGTCACTGACCGCCTCCAGGGCGAACTTTGTTCCCGCGTAGGGGCCGAAGGTCGCCATGGCGATCTTCCCGCCGACCGAACTGATGTTGATCACCCGCCCGGACTCCCGCAGCAGCGCGGGCAACAGCGCCTGGGTGACCGCGACATGGCCGAATAGATTGACCTCGAACAGCGTGCGCCACTCGTTCAGCGGAAGGGCCTCGACCGGGGCGTTGACCGAGATGCCTGCGTTGTTCACCACCGCCCGCAACGGCGTCGTCTGAGAGTCGACGCGGGTGGCCAGCGCCGATATGTGGTCGGGATCGGTGATGTCGAGGATGACCGGCTCGATGCCCGGGGCTCGCAAGGCATCGGCGTCTCGATCGCGGCGGACGCCGGCGAGCACGAGAAATCCGCGGTGCGCCAGCTCGCGAGCGGTCGCCGCGCCGATTCCGGTCGAGGCTCCCGTCACCACGACGCAGCCCTGGGTACCGATCCGATTTTCAGGTGACGTTGTCATCTGAGCAACCGTAGGGATTCGAGGTGACAGTGTCAACTGTATAGTGATGGCATGGTCAGCCGCCTCGAGTCCGCCGCTGTGACGCGTCGTTCCCTGCTCGATGCCGCCGCCGATCTGCTCGACAGCGGGGGTCCCGGTGCCGTGACCCTTCGAGAGGTCGGTGCTCGCGCGGGTGTCAGCCGGGGTGCGCCCTACCGGCACTTTCCCGACAAGGACAGCCTGCTGACGGTCGTGGCGACCGAGGCCCTCGACCAGCTGGCCGACCTGGCTCACGAGGTGCGCGTCGACACCGGATCGGACCCTGCCGACAGGCTGCGCCGGGCCATGCTGGCGCTGATGACGATCGGCCGCCGCCGCCCCCACACCTACCGGCTCATGTTCGCCGCCCCGCTGGGCGACCCCGGCGTGATCGCCGCGGCGGTCCGCGCCGCCGACCGGACCCAGGAGGAATTCCTCACCATCGTCGGCGATGTCGTGGGCACCGAGCACGTCCGCCGCATCGGCGCGCTGCTGCTGACCAGCGTGCACGGGATCACGGACATGGAGGTCAACGGTCACCTCGGCGAGGAGAAATGGGGTGTCACCGCCGAGGAACTCGTCTCGGAGCTGGTGTCGATGATCGCCCGGCAAGCGCGCGACGGATAGCGGTCGCCCGCCCGCCCCTGGGCATGTCCGCGCGTCGTTCGAGCGCGCCGATGGGCGGCCCCTGCGGTCCGGATCGAGCGGACGACCTCGCTGATCTGTTCCGGCGCAAGTCCACGTAGCCGCCACGCGTTGGGTGTCATCGGCCGTTGGACGTCGGTGCGGCGCAACGACGATGGGCTCGGCATCGTCGGTCGAGCGGGTCAAAAGGTGCCGTGGGCAGGGGGCCGGCTGTCGTGGAGTAGGGCGCGGCCGAGGTGGTGGTATTTCCAGCGGACCGGGTCGTGCAGAGTGTGCGTCCGCGCATTGCGCCAGAAATGGTGCAGGTTGAGATCCGCTGCGGCACTGCGGGTTCCGCTCACCTCGAACAGGGCGCTCGACACGTCCACGGCAGCGCGGTCGGCGACGATCTTGGCCGTCGCGACGGCGAGGGACGCCTGACCGGCCGCGGTCTGTTCGTCGGTGCCGGAGAGCGGGGCGCGGATCGCCGAATCGACGGCGGTCGCCGCAGCGGTCAAGGTCGCTTCGGCCGTTGCCACCGTCACCACCAACTCGCCGAATCGCTGGATCAGCAGCGGGTCGTCGATGGCACGGTCGACACCGGCCTCGAACCATGGCCGGGCATGTTCGCGCACGAATTCCGTTGCGGCGGTGAGAGCTCCGCGTGCGATACCCGTGTCTATCGCGGCGTGCAAGAGCTGGGCGTACGCGCCGTAGGCGGTGGGTCCGGCGAGGGCTTGCGCCCGGGGAACGAGCTGCTCGGCTCGCACCCGCACACCGTCCAACTCGACGGTGCCGCTGCCGGTCGTGCGCTGACCGAGGCCGTTCCAGTCGTCCACGATCCGGACGCCCGGTGTTCGGGCAGGTAGGTAGGCGATGTATTCGCCTGCGGGCAGGCCGCTGCGCGCGTCCGGGTCGTCGAGCCGGGTCAGCACGGCGAGCAGATCCGCGAACAACGAGCCGGTGCAATAGTATTTCGTGCCGTCGATCCGGAATTCGTCGTCCACCGGACGCAGCGTGGTCGAGATGTCGGTGATGGTCCGGCCACCGCGTTCGGATTGGGCATTGGCGATGCGCGCACCGTCGAGCACCGCTCCGAAGTATTCGCGTCGTTGTTCGTCGGTACCGGCCAGCCGTAGCAGATTCAGATAGACGAAATGACTGTGTGGGATCTGTGCGATGTTCGGATCGGCCACCGCCAGCAGCCGCACCACTTCCGTGACCACGCTCGGCGCCAGATCGGCCCCACCGAATTCGGCGGGAACCGTGATCGCGAGCAGACCCGAGGACGCCAGCCGATCCAGCTGCGCGTAGGGCAAATCGCGGTCGCGATCACGGGCGGCGGCGCCGGGCGCGAACTCGCGGGCGAGTTCGGTCGCGACGGTCACGGCCTGGTCGGCGGAGGTGATGAGCTGGGCGGTGGCCGCGGTCATCAGCCGACCACCGTCGCGGGAACCCGGGCCGCCTCGAGTTCACGAACCAACGGGAGCACCTTGGCCCCGAAGTACTCGATGTCCTCCTGGAAATGCAGGAATCCGCCGAGAATCAGGTCGACCCCGAGATCGCGATAGGCGACGATCCGCTCGGCCACCTGCTCGGGTGTGCCGATCAGCTGCGTGCGGAATCCGTCGTTGTACTGCACGAGATCCTCGAACGACGAATCCGCCCACATACCCTTGCGGTCGCTGGTGGACGCACCCGCCTGCTGCACCGCGTCGCGGAAACCCTCGACCGCGGGCTTGTTCGCCTTCTCGATGATCTCGCGCAACGTATCGCGCGCTTCCTTCTCGGTGTCGCGGGCGATGATGAACCCGTTGAGCCCGAATTTCACCTCGCGGTCGTTCTCCCGGGCGACGGCTCGCAGGTCGTCGAGCTGTTCGGTGACACCGTCGAAGTCCTTGCCGTTGGAGAAATACCAGTCGGCGTAGCGGCCGCCGTTGCGCCGGGCAGCCGTCGAATTGCCGCCCTGGAACAGTTCGGGATTGGGCCGCTCCGGGGTGTTCAGCGGTTTCGGCTTCAAGGTGAAATCGCGGATGCGGTAGAAGTCGCCGCCGTAGTTCACCTCGTCCTCGGTCCAGATCTTGCGGATCACCTCGAGGAATTCGCCGCTGCGCCGATACCGTTCGTCGTGCTCGAGCCACGGCTCGCCGAGCGCCTGGAATTCGCCCGCGAACCAGCCCGACACCACATTGATCGCGAACCGGCCGTTCGAGAGGTGATCGGCGGTCGCGCCGAATTTCGCGAGCACCGCCGGATGCCACAGCCCGGGATGAATGGCGGCGATCACCTTCAGCCGTTCGGTGGCCAGCAACAGCGCCAGGCTGAACGACGTGGATTCGTGCTGGAATTCGGCACCGTAGGAGGCGGTGTAGCGCACCTGCGAGAGGGCGTAGTCGAAGCCGTTGCGTTCGGCGGTCTGCGCGAGCTTCTTGTTGTACTCGTAATCCCAGCTGGTGCGCTGTTCGATATCGCTGGTGACGAGGCCACCGCTCACATTCGGCACCCAGTAGGCGAACTGGATCTGATCGGTGATCCGCTCGGTTGTCATAGCTGCTCCAGAGGTTGGTGCGGGAGTGGGTTGGCTGTCGCTATCCGACGGCGACCGGTGCGAACGTCGACCGTGCGAAGCGGCCCGCCGGTGCGAACTTCGCCAGCAACTCGCCCGCGTCCACACCGGTGACCTGGGTGATGTAGGCGGCGGCGTCCTCGGGGGTGTCGATGGTGAGGAACGGCTGCGGCCGGTGCAGCAGCCCGACCAGCGCCGAGGCGAAGCGCGGGTCGACGGCGGCGGTGGCGAAGAACTGGCCGCCGATGTCGGCGAACTCGGGGTCGCTGAGGAACAGCCGGGTCACCTTGGCGGCGGCATCGCTGCGGGCGGCCAGGAACGCGGCGTACTGCTCGCCGATCCACTGCTCGTCGAAGGGCCCGTCGTGCACCGCGGCGGCCGCGACCAGGCGCTGTGCCTGGATCAGCCCGCTCTGGGCGCCCTGCCCGGCGACCGGGTCGTAGGCGACCGCGGTATCGCCCAGGGCGGCGACCGGGTGGCCGCCCTCGGTGCGTCCCACACCCGCCCGCACGACCGGCCGTACCGCGCCCTTGAGCCAGGAGTGCGGGTCTTCGGCGATCACCTGGGTGGCCTGGACCTCCGGCAGATCCCAGTCGATGTAATCGCGGTAGAGGTCCTTCACGATGCGCAACGCCGACTCGGCGGAATCGGCCGCGGCGAATCGGGACTCCCAGTCGCTACCCGGACGCGCCCAGCCGAGGAAGGCCCAGCTCGGACCCACATCCTTGTGCAGGTACGGGCCCCACCACGCTTCGCCCTGTTCGGCCAGGATGGAGAACAGGCTGTGCGCGCCGCCGGCCGGGCCGCGGTGCGCGAACACACCGGAGTCGTAGCCGAGGCCGGTCACGGTGACGGTGAGCAGCGAGCGTTGCGGCTTGTCGTAGACGGTGCGGGTGGTGTCGATCGGGAAGAGGTCGGACAATCCGCCGCGACCGGTGGCGACCAAGGTGAGGTCGTTGGCGGCGGCGATCGCGTCCAGTGACCGCGGGGTGACGTTGTCGACGACGAACTCGCCGCCGCGTGCCCGGAAGGCGGTGAGTCGTTCGTCGGCCTTGAGCCGGGTGTCGACCGCGACCCCGACATACCCGTCGAAGGTGCCGTCGAACGCGATCAGTTCGGCGTTCTCCGGTCCGGCGATGCGGACACTGAGTCCGGTGTGGCGTGGTGCGCGGCCGGTGTAGCTGTCGAGCCCGAGCGCGGCTTCGGCCTGCTGGGTTTCGCCGAATTCGAGGGCGGTGCCGGTGGCGGGCACGTCGTCGCGCAGTGCGCGTTGATCTCGGTCGCTGTAGAGGGTGACGGTGAAACCGGCGTCGAGTAGTCCTAGCGCCGCAGTGACGCCGGTTTGGCCGGCGCCGATTACCGCGGCCGAACGAGTGGAGCGGGAAGCGGGAGTCTGCGATGTCATACCGGAATACTGCGCTGACCTGCACCCGATGAAGAGTGTTGCGATCAGCGCGAATTCATTCCTACGCGCCCGCCGGTTCGTTCACCGACCCCGGCCGTGACACCGCGTGCGGCAGCACGGTGGACCGCGGACCACCGACGCGATATCCGGCACCACGATGGTGGGCGGGTAGCCGATCACCGGCCCCGAAGAGGGCGTTGCGCAAGGTCCCCGGCTCGTATTCGGTGCGGTACACACCGCGTTCGGTCAGCACCGGAACGACATGGTTCACGATGTCCTCGAACGTGCCGGGGGTGATGGCGTAGGCGAGGTTGAACCCGTCGAGATCGGTGTCGGCGACCCACTCCTGCAGCAGGTCGGCGACCGTTTCGCCGGAACCGGTGAACACCGGCCCCATGCCGCCGATGCCTGCCCAGCGCCCGATGTCGCGCACCGTCCATTCGCGGCCGTCGTCGTCGAATTCCTGGAATGCCGCCACCGCGGACTGGATGGCGTTGCTGTGCACCTCACCGATCGGGTCGTCGAGGTCGTATCGCGACAGGTCGATTCCCATCCAGCCCGACATGAACACCAGCCCGCCCTCGACGCTCGCGTAGGACAGGTATTCCTCGTGTTTGGCCCGTGCCGCCTCGTCCGTCTCGTCGGTGATGATGGTGGCCAGCGCGTAGATTCTGGCCTCGTACCGCCCACGTCCCGCCGCCTCCAACGCGTCGCGAACTCGCGAAACGGTCTGGGCCAGCACGCGTTTGGAGGGACCTGCGATAAAGATCGCCTCGGCGTTCTCGGCCGCGAACTGTACCCCGCGCGGTGAGGCGCCCGCCTGATAGATCACCGGCGTGCGCTGTGGTGACGGCTCCGACACGTGAATTCCGGGCACGGTGTAGTGCTTGCCGTAATGACCGATGTGGTGCACCTTCGCCGGGTCGGTGTAGACGCCGCGATCGGCATCGCGGATCACCGCGCCGTCCTCCCACGAGCCCTCCCAGAGCTTGTAGAGCACCTCGAGGTACTCGTCGGCCCGGTCGTAGCGTTCGTCGTGATCGAGCTGATCGGCGTCACCGAAATTCCTTGCCGCCGAAGGCAGATAGCCCGTCACCACATTCCAGCCGAGGCGCCCGCGCGTGAGGTGGTCGAGGGTCGACATGCGGCGCGCGAACGGAAACGGATGCTCGAACCCGGTGCCGGTGGTGATGCCGAAGCCCAGATGCTCGGTCACCGCTGCCATCGCCGACACCAGCAGCAGCGGATCGGCGACGGGTGTCTGCGCCCCCTGGCGCAGCGCGGCGGTGTCGTCGCCGCCGTACACGTCGTAGGTGCCGAGGACATCGGCGATGAAGATGCCGTCGAACCGCCCGCGTTCCAGGAGTTTCGCCAGCTCGGTCCAGTACCCGATATCGGTGTAGCGGTGGGACCGGTCGAGCGGATGACGCCACAGTCCCGGTGACTGGTGGGCCACGCAGTTCATGTCGAACGCGTTGAAGCGGATCGGCCTGCTCATCGCGTCACCTCCGTGCGGCGCTCGCCCGCGCTCCAACCGAACGGCAACTCGGTGCCGTTGAGCAGGTGGTCACCGACCGCGCGGGCTTTGAAGATCGCCGGATTGTGCACGGAGACGGTGCGCGCATTGCGCCAGTGCCGGTCCAGGCGCAGCTGTTCGGACACGATGGATGCGCCACCGAGCTCGAACAGCTGGGTCGTGGCGGCCAGGACGATATCGATCACCCCGAGTTGTGCTTGCGCGGCGGCCAATTCGGCGGCGGCGAGGTCACCGTGGTCCTTCGCCCCGGCGTCGAGGACCCGGTCGAGGATGTCGGCGACGGCCAGCACGGTCGCGCGCGCGGTGAACGCCGCCGCCGACAATTTGCCGATCACCTGCTGGACGAGGGGGTCCTCGCGCGGCAGATCCGCCGAGGCGTGCGTGTAGGTGCGGGTGCGCGCGCTCACCCATTCCCTGGCGTCGCGCTCGGCGCGAGCGGCGATCCCGGCGAGCACCGCGAGCTGCACCAACTGCAAGTAGGCGGTGCCGTACGTGGGGCCCGCGACACCGTAGCCGGGCCCGAGGACGCGATCGGGCGCCACCACGACATCGGTGAACTCGGTGGTGCCGCTGGCGGTGAGCCGCTGTCCGAAACCGTCCCAGTCGTCGTGCTGCACCACCCCCTCGGCGTTCGCGTCGACCAGCACACCGAGGCGCTCACCGTCACGATCGGCGGCGACCAGGATGTGATCGGCGAACAGCGAACCGGTGCTGTAGTACTTCACCCCGTTCAGGAGCAGCCGGTCACCGTCCTCGGTCAGCCGGGTGCGATACCGGTCGACGGCGCCCACCCCGGGTTCGGTGATCGCATTACCGACCAGCGTCCCTGCGGCCACCGCCCGCAGCCACCGCTCCCGCTGCGGGCCGGGCTCGGCAAGACGCTGATCCTCCACGAACGACCAGTGCACCCGCAGCGCCTGCGGCAGGTTCGACTCGGCGGCCGCCAGGTCGATGAGCAGCCGGAACAGCTGACGCACGCTCGCACCGTAGCCGCCGAACTCGACCGGTACCCGCAGCGCACCGAACCGTGCCTCCTTCAGCCAGGTGACCTCGTCGAACGGCAATCGCCGGTCGACCTCCCTGGCCACCGCACCGGCGGCGATCCGGTCGAAGATCGGGGCGAAGACGGCATCGAGCTCGGAATCTGTGATCGCGGACGTGGAGGAGGAAGTCATGCCGACACGATCGCGCAGCGGGCCGCCGGATTCACCGGTTGCGCGCAGGAGGATCGAAACGTCTCCCCGTCCCGGTGGGGGAGTGACGAGCACTACACCCCCGGCGGGCCCCTGGTGGCGCGACCGGGGGTTTGCTGCCTCTAGACTCGGAGGTGCGTCGCCGTCGTGCGGGAGAGTCCTGGGATCGCAAGAGTCCGGGCGCCGAAGGAGCAGCACCTCCCCGTCAATCTCTCAGGCAACAGGGACCGCGCGGTGATTCGACGCCTCTGGAAAGCGGTGGCATCCGGCTGCCCGCCCACGGGGAAAGGGGCACGGTCTCGACCGGCTACCGAATCTCTCAGGCGCACAGACAGAGGGGGAGGGCTGGTACCCGTCGGCCACGAGGCCGACCCGCCCGACCTGGAGCTGCCGTGACCCGTTCGTTCGCCGACCGCCACATCGGACCCGATTCCGACGAACTCGCCCGGATCCTCGCGACCATCGGCGTCGAGTCCGTCGACGCGCTCGCGACCACGGCGTTGCCCGCCACCATCCTCGACGAGTCCGGCCTCGCCGCGCTGCCCGCGCCCGCGAGCGAACACGAGGTACTCGCCGAGCTGGCCGGCCTGGCCCAGGCCAACACCGTCGCCACCTCGATGATCGGGCTCGGCTACTACGACACGCTCACCCCGCCCGTGCTGGTGCGCAACCTGCTCGAGAATCCCGCCTGGTACACCGCCTACACCCCGTACCAGCCCGAGATCAGCCAGGGCAGGCTCGAGGCGCTGCTCAACTTCCAGACCATGGTGTCGGACCTGACCGGCATGGACGTGGCCAACGCCTCGATGCTCGACGAGGCGACCGCCGCCGCCGAGGCGATGACGTTGCTGCGCCGCGCGGGCAAGTCCAAGTCGAACCGGCTGCTGCTCGACACCGACCTGTTCCCGCAGACCAAGACCATCATCGGGACCCGCGCCGAGCCGTTGGGCATCGAACTCGTCGAGGCCGACCTGTCCACCGGGGTGCTGCCCGAGGGCGACTTCTTCGGCGTGATCGTGCAGACCCCCGGCGCGTCGGGCCGCATCGTCGACTGGACCGAGGTGTTCACCGCCGCCCACGAGCGTGGCGCGCTGGTCGCCGCCGGTGCCGACCTGCTGGCGATGACCCTGGTGACCCCGCCCGGGGAACAGGGCGCCGACGTGTGCTTCGGGACCACCCAGCGTTTCGGTGTCCCCATGGGCTTCGGTGGCCCGCACGCCGGGTACCTGGCCGTGCGCACCGCGTTCGCCCGTCAGCTGCCGGGCCGCCTGGTCGGTGTGTCGGTCGACGCCGACGGCGCTCCGGCCTACCGCCTGGCGCTGCAAACCCGTGAGCAGCACATCCGCCGCGAGAAGGCCACCTCCAACATCTGTACCGCCCAGGTGCTGCTGGCCATCGTCGCCGCCATGTACGCGAGCTACCACGGTGCCAACGGGCTGCGGGCCATCGCGCGCCGGGTGCACGAGCACGCCGCCGCCGTCGCGACCGGTCTCGGCGGTGCGGTGGTGCACGGCGCGTTCTTCGACACGGTGCTCGCGCACGTGCCCGGTGGTGCGGAGGCCGTTGTGGCCAAGGCGAAGTCGAAGGGGATCAACCTGCGACTGGTCGACGCCGACCACGTCTCCATCGCCTGTGACGAGGCCACCACCGAAGCCCACGTCGCCGCCGTCGTCGAATCCTTCGGCACCGCACTGACTCCCGAGTCCGGCGCGGGCGCCGAACCGGTCGGCATCGAGACCCGTACCTCGGAGTACCTGACGCATCCGGCGTTCAGCCGCCACCACACCGAGACCGCCATGCTGCGCTACCTGCGTTCGCTCTCGGACAAGGACATCGCCCTGGACCGCAGCATGATCCCGCTCGGTTCGTGCACCATGAAGCTCAACGCGACCGCCGAGATGGAGGCCATCACCTGGCCCGGTTTCGCCCGGCTGCACCCCTTCGCGCCCACCGAGGACTCGCCCGGCATCCGCAAGCTCGTGGCCGACCTCGAGCAGTGGCTGTGTGAGATCACCGGCTACGACGCGGTGAGCCTGCAGCCCAACGCCGGTAGCCAGGGCGAGTACGCGGGACTGCTCGCGATCCGCCGCTACCACCTGGACCGCGGCGACGACCACCGCGACACCTGCCTGATCCCGTCCAGCGCCCACGGCACCAACGCCGCCTCGGCGGCCATGGTGGGCATGCGGGTCGAGGTGGTGAAGTGCCGGGAGAACGGCGACATCGACCTCGACGACCTGCGCGCCAAGATCGCCGACCACGCCGAGCGGCTGGCCTGCATCATGATCACCTACCCGTCCACCCACGGCGTGTACGAGCACGAGGTCGCCGAGCTGTGCGCGCTGGTGCACGACGCGGGCGGTCAGGTGTACGTGGACGGTGCGAACCTGAATGCCCTTGTCGGACTTGCCCGTCCGGGCCGGTTCGGCGGCGACGTGAGCCACCTGAACCTGCACAAGACCTTCTGCATCCCGCACGGTGGTGGCGGTCCGGGCGTGGGCCCTGTCGCGGTGCGCTCGCACCTGGCGCAGTACCTGCCGGGTGATCCGCTCGAGAACGGTTCGCACGCGGTATCGGCCGCCAACTACGGTTCGGCCTCGATTCTCCCGATCACCTGGGCCTACATCCGGATGATGGGTGCCGACGGCCTGCGCTCGGCCACGCTGACGGCCATCGCGTCGGCCAACTACATCGCCCGCCGTCTCGACGCCTCCTTCCCGGTGCTCTACACCGGCGAGAACGGGATGGTCGCCCACGAGTGCATCCTGGATCTGCGCGAGATCACCAAGCAGACCGGTGTCACCGTCGACGACGTGGCAAAGCGCCTGGCGGACTACGGTTTCCACGCGCCGACCATGAGTTTCCCGGTGGCAGGCACGCTCATGGTCGAGCCGACCGAAAGCGAGAACCTCGAGGAACTCGACGCCTTCATCGACGCCATGATCGCCATCCGCGGCGAGATCGACCAGGTCGCCGCCGGCGTCTGGCCCGTCACCGACAACCCGCTGCGCGGCGCACCGCACACCGCGGCCTGCCTCGTCGGCGAGTGGGACCACCCCTACAGCCGGGAAACCGCCGTCTACCCGCGCGGTGTGGGACACGCCCGGCCGAAGATCTGGCCTGCCGTGCGCCGCATCGATGGCGCGTTCGGCGACCGCAATCTCGTCTGCTCCTGCCCGCCGCTCGACGCGTACCAGGACTGATCCCCGCTGATCCGGGCCCCGCCGATGCTGTTCGGCGGGGCCCGGATTCGTTCACGGCCCGGAATTCGGGCACCCGGTGGGCTGCCCGGCGTGGCGACGGTCGGTACGGTGGCGGGTGGGGCGGGATGTTCCCATGACCAGGAGGGGATCGAATCGTTGAGTATCGGCGAGATAGTGCGCGAGATCGAGGTAGCCGGAGCACCGTACGGGGTGACCGTCGGACCGGACGGTGCGTTGTGGTTCACCCTGGTGACCCAGGGTGCCATCGGGCGGTATGCCGAGGGGCAGGTCGAGACCTTCGCCCTCGACCCCGTCGGCGGCCAACCCACGGTGATCGTGGCGGGAGACGATAACGCCTTGTGGTTCACCGAGTTCCACGGTGGCCGACTGGGCCGGATCACCCTCGACGGCGCGGTGAGCAGTCTGACGATGGACGGGCCCTACGGTGTCTGTGCTGGGCCCGGCGGGATGTGGTTCACCGAATTGCAGGCCGGTCGGGTCGGCCGGATCGCGGGCGACGGTGGGATCGAGGGGGTCGCGGTCGACGGAATGCCGTCGATGATCACCGCGGGCTCCGACGGTGCGGTCTGGTTCACGGTGAACCAGGGCAACGCGATCGGCCGCATCGACACCGACCTCACGGTGACACTGCACCCCCTGCCCACCCCTTCGGTGGCCCCGGTCGGCATCGCCGCAGGCCCGGACGGTGCGGTGTGGTTCACCGAGATCGGCGTCGGCGCGATCGGGCGGATCGACCACGCGGGCACCGTCACCGAATACGCTCTGCCGGACCGTGATTCACGCCCACACGCGATCGTCACCGGCCCGGACGGTGCGCTCTGGTTCACCGAATGGGCCAGCGGAAACCTCGGCCGGATCGACACCGACGGCAAGATCGACCACTTGACCCTCCCCGGCGCCGAGCCCCACGGACTCACCGTGGACTCCACCGGCCATCTCTGGGTGGCTATGGAATCCGGTGCTCTGGTCGAGGTTTCACCAGGCTGACCTTTGGGGTACCTCTGCCACGCCAGGTGGGTACTGCTGCGGTCATCGACTTGTGGTGGCCGCAGCGTCGGTGATTGCCACGAAATCTGCGTAGCGCCCGCCTTTTTCGACGAGTTCATGGTGGGTGCCATGCTCCACGACACTTCCCTTGTCGAGGAACAGGACGTGGTCGGCGGTTCGAACCGTGCGCAGGCGGTGGGCTACGACGATGACGGTTCGTCCGGCCATCAGGCGTTCGATGCCCTGGTGGACGGCTGCTTCGTTGGCGGGGTCGAGCGCCGAGGTGACTTCGTCGAGCAGGACGATGGGTGCGTCCTTCAGCAGCGCGCGGGCGATCGAAACACGTTGGCGCTCACCACCGGACAGCAGTGCGCCGCCCTCGCCGACAGCGGCAGACCAGCCACCCGGCAGACGGTCGACCACCTCGTCCAGCCCGGCCGCGGTCGCTGCCGCCCGCACCTCGGCGTCGGTGGCGTCGGGTCGGCCGAGGCGGATGTTGTCCTCGATCGTGCCGTCGAACAGGTACACCTCCTGGAAGACGATGGCGATGGACGACATCAGAGTCGCGGTGTCGATGTCGCGTACGTCGACACCGCCGATGCGCACCGCGCCCGCGTCGACATCGTGGAAACGGGCGAGCAATTGGAGCACCGTGGACTTTCCGGCGCCGGAAGGGCCGACGATCGCGAACCGCTGACCCTGCGGCACCTGAAACGTCAGCCCGTCCAGCACGGTGTGACCGTCGCGCCCGAAGCCCACGGCATCGAACGCGAGATCGTGGCGGAGCGGTCGGACCGGATCACGCGGTTCAGGAAGCGGTTCGGTACTGAGCAGCTCGTCCAGCTGGGTGAGCTGGGAGTGCGCGCTGCGCAGCTTGCCACCCAGATCGGCCAGTGACAGCAACGGTTCGGCGCAACGGGCGGCGAGCACCAGGATCGCCAGCAGCTCGGCCGCGCCGATTCGGCCGCCGAGGGCGAGGTAGGCGCCGAGCGCGAGCAGCACGGTGAACATGGTCTGGACGACGAGCGTGAGACCGACCATCCCCGGCAGCGCGGTGCGCACCGAGCGATGAGTGGCCCGCTGCAGCTCCCGCAGCGCATCGTCGAGCAGACCGAACCGCTCGGTGCTTCGGCCACCCGCGCGCAGCACCGGCTGGGCCCGCAGGTATTCGATGACGCGGCCCGCCGCCTCGTGGTCGCGGGCGTGGCGTTCGGCATCGACGGCGGCCAGCGCACGGCTCGCCCGGATCTGCACCGCGGCCACCAGGGGGACGGCGACCAGCGCGGCCAGTCCGAGCCGCCAATCGAAGACCGCGATCACCACCACGATGGTCGCCGGCGTCAACGTCGCGGTGATGAACGGGCTGAGCAGGTGCGCGATCACGCCCATCGCCTCGAGCACACCTCGGCTGGCCAGCACCGACACCTCACCAACCCGGTCCGGCCCGAACCACCCGACCGGCAGCCGCGCCAGGTGGTCGCCGATGCGGTGGTAAGTCCCGCGCAACAGCGTGGTGCCCGAGCGGAATCCCGACAGATCGCTGACATAACGCAGCACGGCGTACACCGCTACCGCGCACCCGAACCCGATCAGCCACGGCCAGGCACGCGCGGGTTCGCTGCCGAACAGCTCACGCAATACGGGAACGAGCAGCAGGTAGGACAACCCTTCGAGCACGGCGGTGACACCCATCAACACCACGGTCCGGCGAACCGGACCCGCGTACTGATGGCCGAGCACCCGTAACAGTGTGCGGATCATGACAGCTCGCTTCCTTGTTCGGCCCGCCAGAACGCGGCGAACGCGCCGCCCTCGGCCAGCAGCCGGGTGGGTGCGCCGCGCTCGACGATCACGCCGTCCCGCAGCAGGACGACGGTGTCGGCGTCGGCGATGGTTTCGTGTCGGTGGGCGATGACGAGCACTGTGCGGTCACCGCGCAGGTTCGCCATGGCCTGGCGTAACGCCCGCTCGGTCTGTGGGTCGGCGAAGGCGGTCGCCTCGTCGAGCACCAGTACCGGGGTGTCGGCCAGCAGGGCACGGGCGAGTGAAAGCCGTTGTGCCTCACCGCCGGAGAGTCCGGCCTGTTCGCCGAGAACGGTGTCGTACCCGTGCGGCAGGTCGAGGATCCGTTCGTGGATCCCGGCCAGTCGGGCGGCCTCGATCACCCGTTCGCGGTCGGCGTGCGGCACGGCGAGCGCGATATTGTCGGCCACCGAGGCGCGCAGCAGTCGCACATCCTGGAAGACGAACGACACCGACCGGTAGAGCCGATCGCTGCCGATGTCGCGCAGATCGGCACCACCGAGGACGACGCTGCCGTGACTCGGGTCGGAGAATCGCAGAAGTAGTTGCGCCAGTGTCGATTTGCCGCTGCCCGACGGTCCGACCAGCGCGGTGACGGTACCCGGCTCGAGGACCAGATCGATACCGCGCAGCACCTCCCGGTCGTCGTAGCCGAAGCGCACGTCCCGCAACTCGACCCGGTGCCCGCGCGGAGCCACGGGCCGCGCGGGTTCGGGCAGTGGCCGCACGGCGAGCACCTCGTTGATCCGGCCGATCGCGTGACCGGCCGCCTGTAGATCGTCGAAACCGTGTTGCAGCGCCGCGACCGGCGCGGTCAGGCCGAGCCCGAGCAACAGGAACGGCAGCAGATCGGCGGCGGCCAGCTCGCCACGGGTGAGCAGGAAGGTGCCGCCGCTCAGAATCACCAGCAGCACGAACGGCGGCGACAACGCCAGCTGCATCCCGGCCGCCACCGGAGCGAGACCGCGAACGAAACGCAGGAACGTATCGGCGAATTCGTCTGCGGCCGTGCGGAATCGCCGATGCGCCCGATCGCCACCGCCGAAGGCCTTGACCACCGCGATGCCCTGCACGAACTCCACCACCGCATCGGCGATGCGACCCATCGCGGCGTCGAACTCCCGCTGTTCACGTTCCCTCGCCGGCAGCAGGAGCAGTGGCACGTGCAAGAGCGCGAGCAGGACCGGGACGAGCGTGATGAGCGTGAGCCGCCAGTCCACCGTGCACAGATACGCCAGCGACACCAGTGGCACCACGAACGCCGACACCAGCTCACCCGGCGCGTGCGCGAGCACCGGATGCACCGCGCTCACGTCGTCGCCGACCACCTTGGCCAGCTCACCGGTCCGGCGCCCGGAGAACCAGCCGATCGGCACGCGCCCCAGCTGGGCGGCGAGCTGCCGCCGAAACGCCAGCTGCACCCGGCCGTCGAGCACATGGCCGAGTCCTGCCGCCGTACCGGTGAACACCAGCCGCACCAGTAGACCGATCGCACCGATCGCTACCGCGAGCCACACCCGGTCGTGATCGACCGGCCCGGCCGACAACAGCACCCGGCCGACCTCGACCACCGCGAGCAGCGGCGCCAGCCCGGCCAGTGAGCCGATGACCTGCGCGATCATCACCACGGCGAAGCCGGGGACATGGGGTCGGACCGATGTCACAAGAGTCGGCGGCGGGGAATGCGTCACCGACTCCGCCTCGGGACGTTCGATTGTCATCGTCATCGCACACTCGATTCAGAAAGTCACTGTCTCTAGACAGCGACTGTACGAGCGTCGTTACAGACAGTCAATGTCTGAATGAGAGCGACAGTCAGCAGACAGTAACTTCCTGATAATCTGGCCGCATGGCTGGACTACGCGAACGCTGGCGGCTCAACGCCATGCACACCGTTCAGGAACGCGCGCTCGACCTGTTCGACGCGAAGGGCTTCGCCGCGGTCACCATCGAGGAGATCGCCGCCGCGGCCGAGGTCTCACCCTCGACGATCTACCGGCTCTTCGGCACCAAGGAGGGCATCATCGTCGCCGACGAGTTCGACAATCTCAGCGACGAACAGCTGGCGAAGGTCGTCGACCCGGGCGATCCGATCGGCAGCCTCATCCGGTCCGTCCGCGAATACGACACGGGCACGAACGAATCGGGCTCCGAACCCGGCCCATGGCGGCGCAGCCTGCGCTATCACTTCACCGAACCCTCGGTTCGGCGCGCGGCCTATGCCTCGGCCGACCGCACCAGTCAGCGGCTGTCACCGCTGCTCGCCTCGACCGGCCGCTTCACCCAGGCGCAGGCCAAGGTGGCGACCAACGCGCTCATCTTCGGCTACCTCGCCGCGCTCGAACAGTGGTTCCTCGACGGCGGCGACCGCCCCGTCGCCGCCTATGTGGACGAGGCGCTCGACCCTTTACGACCCGTCTGGGGCCACTGACTACGGGGTGGTCAGTGCCTTGACCACGGCCGTTCCGAAGCCGATATCGTTGCTGGTCGGCATCCGGGTGTAGGTGCCGCCCGTCTGTGCGGACAGCTCCTGCAAGGTCTGGGTGCCTTCGCCGCCGACCACGATGATGTCCACCCGCACCAGCTTGCCGGACTGGTTGGCCGCCGCGATCTGGGCGAGCAGGTCGGCGCCGGTCAGCGAGGAATCGTCGTCCGGTCCGTCGGTGATGAGCAGAATCGAATTGGTGCGGCCGGGGGAGTAGTTCGCCACCGCGGCGCGGTAGGCGGCGAGCAGACTCGGATACGCCTGGTCGGTACTCACCGTGCTCGGCTTCAGTGAGGTGACCGCCGATCCCACGGCATTGCGCTGGGTGTCGGTGAGCAGGCCGGTGGCCACGTTCACCTGGTAGGGGTTGGTTCCGTCGAGGTTCTTGCCGAACGTCCACAGGCCGAGCCCGAAGTCGGGCGGCATCACCTGCAGGGTCGAGGCGAGCGCGGCGCCCGACGTGGCGAGGCGGGTCATCGAGCCGTCGGTGGTGCCCATGGACGACGAGACATCGAGCAGCACAGTGGCATTCACACCGAGCACCGGGTTGTCGATGGTGGCGCGCACCTTCTCGAGCGCCGCCTTCCCCGGATTCGCGGGCGCCGAGCCGATGGCCGGGCCGAAACCGTCGGCGGCGAAAGCGGCCGCCTGCTCGGGAGCCCGCAGGAAGTCGATGAAGCGCGAGGCGATGAGGTTCTGGATCTTGTCGACCCACGGACCCGACAGCACCGCCGCCGGGTAGTCGGCCAGCGGCGCGGTGCCCGCCGGACGGAACGCGGTGAGCCCACCGGTCCCCAGTTGCTGAGCGGTAGCGGCCACCGCGTGGATATCGTTCGCGGCCGGATCCGCGCTGATCCCGGCCATCGCCGTGGTCAGGTCGGCGGGTTTCTCGGCAGCGGCGGCCAGACCGGAAATGGCGGCCACCACCTGCCCGGACGCGGCGGCCTGCTCGGTGAGCGGATCGGTGCCCGACACCGCCGACCCGATCGCGGCCGCGGCCGCGGTGGTCGCATCACCCGGGGGCAGCGCCATCCGCAGTCCACCCCAGCCGTTCAAGCCGATCTCGTCGAGCGAGCCCTGCTGCAATCGGGGCAGGTCGGCCCAGGTGATCTGGTGCTGCTCGAGAGCCTGTCGCAGCGGATCGGGCACCGCGAGCACGATGGGACTCGTCGCGATGGACGCCGGGGTGCCCTCGATCAGGCCGGGCACCCGGACCAGCTCGATCGAACGGCTCGAGTCGGCGATCCACAGCCCGGGCTTCGGGCCGAGGCCGGGTTCCCAGGTGCTGGTGTCGGCCAGCGCGCCGACGAGCGCCGCCGACGGCCGGGCCGTCACCTCGACGCGCGCGCAGTGGTCGCGCACGCGCGGCTTTGTCGCGTTGAACCGTTCCGCTGCCGCACGCACCGGACCGGCCACGGCCGGGTCGACGGTGACATCGAGGGCGGCGGGCCCCTCCACACATTCCGCCGCGGCGGCCACATCGGATTCGGCGGCACGATCGCGCAGCTGGAACCAGGCGAACACGGCCACGAGTACGAGCACGAGCACCGATGCCGCGATAACCGGACCTTTGCTGATACGTCGAGATCTGGTCCCGCTGCGATGTGTACCCACGCGGCAAGTTTAAGGACTCGTTGCCGGGGCGGCGCACCGCGCATCCCCCGGCGCATCGTCGCAGCTCACAGCCGGAGGCCGGGCGTCGTGGTCGACACCCGGCCCCTGGTCGGTCATTCGCGGATCACGCGGCCGCGGTCGTATTCACGACCACCCCACACCCCGGACTGACCGGTGCGCGCCGCGTACTCGGTGCACCCCGCGAGCAACGGGCAACCGGCGCAGATGCGGCGGGCGTAGTCGAAATCCTGCGACGGGTACGGAAACCACGCCTCGTGGTTGGGGTCGCCCCGGCAGGCGGCGCGATGCCACCGCCCGGAATCGGACAGGGTGAGCAGGTCGGTCAATGCGGTGGTCACGGCGCGTACTCCTTCCAGATCCGGCGCTGTGTGCTGGCGAGGGGGTCGGGTGCCTTGGGCTCCCACAGCAACCGCATCCCCGCCTCTTCGGGGGTGCGGTCGGCCTTGGTCGTATTGCAAGGCGCGCAGCAGGCCACGAGGTTGCCCCAGGTGTTGGGGCCGCCCCGGCTGCGCGGGCGAATGTGGTCGACGGTGGCCGCCCAGTTCGCGCAGTAGCCGCAGCGGTGCTTGTCGCGGCGCAGTACACCGGCCAGGGTGGCGCGGCTGTCCTCGCCGACCGGCCGCACATGCGCCAGGTACACGTAGCGCAGCAACCGAATCGTCTCCGGCAACGCCACCTCGAGCCGCTGCGAGCGGATCGGGAAACGCGGCACCCGGTCGATGACGGATTCGGCGGCACCGCTCAGCAGCAGTGTCACCGCCCGATCGGCGGTGATCTCGTCGAGCGCCTCGTAGCTGGCGTTGAGCACCAGCACGCGGCTGTGTATCCAGTTGTCGGCGGCGGGAGCCGTCGGGACGACGGCATGACGAATCATCATCGGAATCACCATGTTTCGAAGAAGCGAGCGGAAAGGAGAGGTGTGTGCGCTCAGTGCGCGATGGGGAGACGACCGGCTTCGCGCATCTCGGCGCTGCGATGTCCGGTGCTCTGATATCCGGGCTTCGAATCATGCTGTCGTACAGCTGGTTTCACGGTCGTCTCCTCCTCTCTGCGTGCTCTGCCGGTCTCGTCTGGTGCGATGTCGGCCTCGTGTGAATCATGGTGACACACCGTGTCCGGAATGTCGGCTCATTTATTTTCGGTGGGCGACAGCGCATCCCACCGGCGCCCAGGGTGATTCGGGCGTGGCCGTGACGCCGACGCGTGAGAGCTGGGCCGCCGCCCACACGGCGAACCCGGCCAGGGCGTAGAGCGCGCCGAACAGGCAGGACGCCTGCCATCCCCACACGGTGTAAGCCCACGTCGTGGTGACCGCGCCGAGTGCGGAGCCCAGTGAGTAGAAGGCCATGTAGGCACCGATGACGCTGCCCGCGCGGTCGGGATGTGCGGTGGTCAGCACATGCTGACTGCTCACGTGCACAGCCTGGACGGCGAAATCGAGCAGCACGATGCCGACGACGAGCAGTACCGCTGTCCCGGTCCGCGCGATGAACAACCAGGATGCGGCGAGCACCAGCACGGCCGAGCCGGTGACCCGCTGCGCGTGACCGGAATCGGCCCACCGGCCGGCCCGGCCCGCGCCGAGGGCGCCCGCGAGACCGAACAACCCGAACAGCCCGATCTCGGTCGTGCCCAACGACCAAGGGTGCGCGGCGAGGGGGAGCGCGAGACCGCTCCACAACGATCCGAAGGACGCGAAGACGAAGAAGGTGATCGAGCCCCGGCTCAGAAACAGCCGGTCCGTGGTCACCAGCCGTCCCGTGGACCGCAGCACCTGGGTGTACCGATCTTCGCGGGCTCTGACGTCCGGACTCAGAACCTTCCGGGTGAGGACGGCGAGCGTCGCGCAGAGCACCGCGAGCAACGCATAGGCCGCCCGCCAGCCGAGCGTGTCACCCAGCAGACCCGCGACGACACGGACCCCGAGGATGCCGATCACCACACCGGAGGTGACGGCGCCGATATTGCGGCCCCGTTCACCGGGCGCGGAAACGGCGGCGACATATGCCACGGTCACCTGGACGACGACCGCGAACACCCCGGCGACCGCGAGCCCGGCGACCGCGACGACACCGGTGGGCGCGACGGCGGTGATCGCGGCCCCGACCGAGGTGAGCGCGAGCATGCCGCCGATGAGCCGACGGCGGTTCACCAGGTCACCGAGGGGGACCAGCAGAATCAGCCCGGCGAAATACCCGATCTGCCCGGCGGCGATCAGGACGCCCGACGACTGCGGCGACAGCCCCAATTCCGCACCCGCCACGGCGAGAACCGGCTGGATCGCGTAGATCGTGGAGACCGCCGCGGCGCACACCACCGCCAGCATCACCCGTTGTGCTCGCGTCAGTCGTGTACCCACCGGACCTCCAAAGAGTAGCAAAATGAAACCAAATCAAAGGTAGGCAATAATGGTTTCGAATTGCAACCTATTAGGAGGTGGCCCATGGCTCCGACGGTCCGTGTCGACCGCGAATGGACCGATGCCACCTGCCCGGTGGCGCGAACTGTCGACCTGGTGGGTGATCGGTGGAGTCTGCTCATCGTGCGCGACGCCATGGACGGACCGGCGTCGTTCACCGAGTTGCGACAGCGGCTCGGGATCGCGCGCAACATCCTCGCCGACCGCCTCCGCCGACTCGTCGACGACGGCATCCTCGGCACCAGCGCGACCGCGAGCGGCAAACGGTACGTCTACGAGTTGACGCCGGCGGGACGGGACCTGTTCACCGTCGTCGTCGCGCTGCGGCAGTGGGGGGAGAGTCATGCCTTCGCCGCCGACGAGCCCCGCTCGGCGCTCGTGGACCGCGACGGCCGGCCACTCGCCGAACTACGCCCGCGCGATCGGGCAGGCGCGGTCGTCACCGCCGCCACCACCGAAGTGCGGCGAGTGGACTGCGGGTGAACCTACTTTCGGTCGGCAGCCACCAGTTCCGCGCACCGCTCGCCGACCAGCATGACGGTGATGTTCGGATTCACCGTGGTGTGCGCCGGGAACACCGAGGCGTCTGCCACGCGCAGTCCCTGAATGCCCTTGACCCGCAGTTCCGGGTCGAGCGGGCTCAGCGGATCATCCGGTGCGCCCATCCGCACGGTGCCGACGGGGTGGTACACCGTGTTGTGGGTGCGCCGGATGTAGTCGGCCAGTTCGGCATCGGTCTCGGCCTGCGGACCCGGATACAGTTCCCGTTCCACCCATTCCGAAAGCGCTGCGGCGGAAGCGATCTCGCGAGCCTTGCGCAGACCCGCGATCATCACCCGCATGTCGTGGCCCTCGGCGTCGGTGAAGTAGCGCGGGTCCACCCGAGGCTTGTCGCGGAAGTCGCGCGAGCGCAACCGCACGGTGCCGCGCGAGCGGGCGTGGGTGACATTGGGGGTGAGGCAGAAGGTGTTCTCGGCCGTCGGGTAACCCTGGCGCAGCGTATGCATGTCGAAGGGGACACTGCCGTAGTGCATCATCAGGTCGGGCCGGTCGAGCCCGTCGACGGTGGTGGTGAAGATGCCCGCCTCCCACCATTGCGTCGAGCTGCGCACCATCGGCTGTTTCGTCTCGAACCCGATCACCCCCTCGGGGTGGTCCTGCAGGTGCGCACCGACGCCGGGGGAGTCCACCACCACGTCGATTCCGTTCTCGCGCAGGTGATCCGCCGGGCCGATACCCGAGAGCATCAGCAGCTTCGGCGAGTCGATGGCTCCGGCCGAGACGATCACCTCCCGCTCGGCGGTGACCCGGGTCGCGCGGCCGAAGGCGTTGTCGGTGTACTCCACACCGACCGCGCGCCCGTTCTCGATGAGGATCCGCTTGGCCCACGCACCCGTCCGAATGGTGAGATTCGGCCGGTCCAGAATCGGGTGCAGGTAGCTCACCGACGACGAGGATCGGGTGCCGTCGGTGCGGCTGTTGATCTGGAAGAAGTTGGCGCCGTTGACAACCGTGCGATCGGCATTGAACTCCGCACGCGGAATCCCGACCTCCGCGCAGGCGTCCAGCACCGCCACACCACAGGGGTCGTTCGGTGGCACCGTCATGATGTTCACCGGCCCGCTGCGACCGTGGTGCTCGCCGGGGGCATCGTTGGTTTCGATCCGGCTGTAGAGCCGGTACACCGAGTCCGCGCCCCAACCGGTGGCACCGTGTTCACGTTCCCAGCTGTCCAGGTCCTCGCGCGGTGCCCAGAACGCGATGCAGCTGTTGTGCGACGAACAGCCGCCGAGCACCTTGGCCCTGGCATGGCGCATGAACGAATTGCCGTTCTCCTGCGGCTCGATCGGGTAGTCCCAGTCGTAGCCGGATTCCAGCAGCTCCATCCAGCGATCCAGGCGAAGGATCGCCGGATCGTCGACATCGGACGGACCCGCCTCGAGCAAGCACACCGTCACCGACGGATCCTCCGAGAGACGAGCGGCCACCGCAGCGCCCGCCGAACCGGCGCCGACGATCACGTAGTCATAGGAATTCACCGCTGGTCCTCCCGCAGCTCGAACCAGCCGGTGACCCCCGGCCGGAGGTTCTCGTACACGTGCTTGGCCTCGCGATACTCGTGCAACCCGGACGGGCCGAGTTCGCGGCCGACACCGGACCGGCCGAACCCGCCCCACTCCGCCTGCGGCAGATACGGCCCGAAGTCGTTGACCCACACCGTGCCCGCGCGCACCCGGGCCGCCACCCGCCGCGCCCGCGCGGAATCGCTGGACCACACCGCGCCCGCGAGGCCGTATTCGGTGTCGTTGGCGATGGAGATCGCCTCTTCCTCGGTCGTGAACGTCTCCACCGTGACCGTCGGGCCGAACGCCTCGTCGTGCACACAGGCCATCGTGCGGTTCGCCCGGTCGATGACGGTCGGCAGATAGAACCAGCCGTTGTCGAGACTGCCCGAGCCCTGATCACCGACGGCGAAGGTACCGCCGGTACGGATATCGGCCCCGTCCGCGCGAGCCTGCTCCACGTAGGCGTGCACCTTGTCGCGATGCGCCGACGAGATCAGCGGACCGGTCTCGGTGCCGTCGGCGAAGGGCAGGCCGAGGCGGATCTGGCGGGCGCGGCGGACGAGTTCGTCGACGAACCGGTCGTGCGCGGACTCCTCGATCACCAGTCGCGCCCCGGCCGAACACACCTGGCCCGAGTGCAGGAACGCCGCGTTGAGGGCGTTGTCGACACAGGCGCTGAGGCGTTCGTCGGTGTCGCAGGCATCGGCGAAGATGATGTTCGGGTTCTTGCCGCCCAGCTCGAGGGCCACTTTCTTCACCGTCGCCGCCGCCTCGCGGGCGATGACGCGGCCCGTGGACAGTCCGCCGGTGAACGAGACGAGGTCCACGTCCGGATGGGCCGACAGGGGAGCGCCCGCGGTCGGTCCGGCGCCGAGGACGAGATTGGCCACGCCCGGCGGCACCCCGAGGTCGTCGAGGACGGTCATCAGCAGGATCGCGGTGTGCGGGGTGAGTTCGGCGGGCTTGAGCACGAAGGTGTTGCCCGCGGCCAGCGCCGGTGCCACCTTCCACGCGGCCTGCAGCAGCGGATAGTTCCACGGCGTGATGAGCCCGCACACCCCGACCGGTTCGTAGACGATGCGCGAATCGATGTCGGCGTTGCCCGCGTCGACCACCCGGCCCGCGTCCTCGGCGGCGAGCTTGCCGAAGTACCGGAAGCAGTTCTCGATATCGGTCATGTCGATCTCGGACTCGTAGGGCCGTTTGCCCGTGTCCAAGGTTTCGGCGCCCACGAACTGTTCGCGTCTGCCCTCGATCGCGTCGGCGATGTCGAGCAGCAGATCGCCACGTTCACCGGCGGTGGTGCTGCGCCACGGTCCGTCGTCGAAAGCGCGCCGGGCGGCGGCGATGGCGGCCTCGGTGTCCTCCGGGCCCGCCTCGGCGACGGTGCCGACCACGGAATCGTCCGCCGGACAGCGGATCTCGCGGGTCAGACCGGACGCGGCCGCGCGCCAGGTGCCATCGATATAGAGGGTCTGGCTCATGGTTGTCCCTTCACGATTCGTCGGTGTCGACGGCTTCGGGTTCGTGGTGATCGGTGGCGGAGCGGCGCAGGTAGAGATAACCGAGATGACGTTCGTACTGGTCGAGGATGTCGCCGATCACCTGCTCACGGCTGTACCCGTTGAGGGCGTACCCCTGCGAACCCTCCGCCAGATACACCTCGCAGCGGAAATACCGGTCACCGGAGCGCTGGGCCAGCACCGCGTACGACGGCGCGGGCGCCGAGACCGGCCACACACCGTATTCGAAGCCTGTTTCGGTGCCCTGATCGACGATCAGCCGCGGATACGGCAGCCCCTCGTGGGTGCCCGATTCGTCGATGTGCGCGGTGAGTCCCATCCTGGCCAGCTCCTCGGAGACCTCACGCATGGCCGGAATCACGGTATTGTTCAAGAACTTCCGGGTCGAGGCCGGGCCGGGGTAGTGGACGGTGGCCAGCAGCCTGCGCCGCCAGCTGCCGTGCTCGCTCGGTCCGCGCCCGGCCGCGATGGCATTGGGCAGCGCCGCCCGGTAACTGTCGATCTTGAACGACTCGTTGCGCACCGCGCGCAGCATCGCGATCCCGATCAGGGCCAGCACGAACGAGAACGGCAGGCCCATGATGATCGTCGCGTTCTGCAGGGTGATGATCGATCCGCCCGCCCCCGCGAACAGCATCGACAGCGTGAGCAGGCCGATCGCGGCCGACCAGAAGATCCGGGTGCCACGCGCGCAATCCGCCATCGGGTCGGGCAGTTTCGAGGTGAAATTGCCCATCACGAGCGAACCGGAATCGGCGCTGGTCACGTAGAACAGCAGCCCGGTGATGGTGGCTATGCCGAGCAGAAAGGTGGCCCCGGGGTACTGCTCGAGCAGGGAGTAGAAGCCCAATTCGGCTCGGGCCGCGGTCTGTTCGGCGAACTGCTGGTCGTCGCGCGCCACTTGCAACGCGCTGTTGCCGAACACCGAGATCCACAGCAGGGTGAAGCTGAACGGCACGACGAGCACTCCGAAGATGAACTGGCGCAGGGTGCGTCCGCGCGAGATACGCGCCAGGAACAGCCCGACGAACGGCGCCCATGCCACCCACCACGCCCAGAAGAACAGCGTCCAGCTGTCGAGCCACGTCGAGGGCTGATTCGCCGTCTCCGGATTGCGTTCCCAGGCAAAGGTGTTCAGCGTGCGGTCCAGGAATGTCGACAGGTAGTCGCCCGCGTTCTGGGTGAGCCCGTTGAGCAGGAACGACGTGCGACCGGCCACCAGGATGTAGATCAGCAGGGCGATGGCCATGATGACGTTGAGTTCGGACAAGCGCCGGATGCCCTTGTCGACCCCGGTGGTCGCGGAAATGGTGGTGATCGCCACCGACAACGCGATCAAACCGATCTGGGCCGCCTTGCCCTGCGGGACGCCGAACAGTTCGTGCAGACCGTAGTTGAGCTGGACGATGCCGATGCCGAGCGAGGTGGCGATACCGAAGATAGTGCCGAGCACCGCGGCCACATCGATGGCGTCACCCCAGCGCCCGTGCACGCGTTTGCCGAAGATCGGGTAGAGGGCGGCGCGGATCGTCAGCGGCAGGTTGTGCCGGAACGCGAAATACGCCAGCGCCCCGCCCATCAGCGCGTACATCGCCCACCCGGTGATGCCGTAATGGAAGATCGTCCAGGTGACCGCTTCGCGGGCGGTGTGATCGGTCTGGGCCGGTCCCTCCGGCGGGTGCAGGTAGTTGTAAACCGGTTCGGCCACGGAGAAGAACATCAGGTCGATGCCGATCCCCGCCGCGAACAGCATCGACGTCCAGGAGAACAGGCTGTACTCCGGGCGCGACTCCTCCGGGCCGAGGCGGTACCGGCCGTAGCGGCCCGCACCGAGGAACACGACGAGCCCGAGGATCACGGTGGCCAGCACGAAATACCACCAGCCGAACCAGGTGGAGATGAAGGTCTTCACCTCGCCGACGACGCTTTCGGCACTCTCCGGCGAGGCCAGCGCCCAGACCGCGAAGGCCAGCACGAGCCCCGCGGCGGTGAGGAACACGGGCTTGTTCACCGACCGCTTGTCGGCCACCGGGTGCAACGACACCTGCGTCGCCCCGACAGGTGTGCTGTTGTCGCCGGGATTGCTGGGGGCACCCATGCGACGAAGGCTAGTTCCTCCACCTCGTCCTTTCGTGGACATCCGGTGGTTGCTGCGCCCGTGTTCGAGCGTGCGCGGCGGCCGCGAGGCGGGAACCTACAATCGAGAGGTGGTTCGCCACGCCCAGCCGTCGACCCCGACGATTCGGCGTGGCGGAATGCGTGACGCCCGCCGGGCGTTCCACCCACACGCGATGTCGCATGTACCCACGGGTAACATGACATCGACTTTTTCCAGCCGGTTTTCAACCGAAGTGAGGCAGTAGATGACAGAGCGGATTCAGGTCGGCGGGCTCCAGGTGGCGAGCGTTCTCCACGATTTCATCGAGAACGAGGCGCTTCCCGGTACCGGCGTAGATTCCGCCGCGTTCTGGGCAGGCGCCGAACAGGTCATCAACGACCTCGCCCCGCGCAACCGTGCCCTGCTGGCCGAACGCGACGAGATCCAGGGCAAGCTCGACGCCTGGCACGGCGAGAACCCCGGCGCCGGCTACGACAAGGCCGCCTACAAGAAGTTCCTCGCCGAGATCGGGTACCTGCGCCCCGAGCCCGCGCCGTTCCAGATCGGCACCGGCAACGTCGACGCCGAGATCGCCACCACCGCAGGCCCGCAGCTGGTGGTGCCGGTGATGAACGCGCGTTTCGCGATCAACGCCGCCAACGCGCGCTGGGGTTCGCTCTACGACGCCCTCTACGGCACCGACGCCATCTCCGAGGCCAACGGCGCCGAGAAGGGCACCGGCTACAACCGCGTGCGCGGCGACAAGGTCATCGAGTGGGGTCGTAACTTCCTCGACGACGCCGTCACCCTCATCACCGGTTCGCACATCGGTTCGTCCTACTACAAGATCGTCGACGGTGAGCTCGAGGTCGGCCTGGAAGACGGCACCGACATCGGCCTGGCCGATCCCTCCCAGCTGGTCGGCTACCTCGGTGACCCCGAGGCCCCCACCTCGGTGCTGCTCAAGCACAACGGTCTGCACATCGAGATCCAGATCGATCCGAATTCGCCCATCGGCTCCACCGATTCCGCAGGCGTCAAGGACATCGTGCTCGAGTCGGCGCTCACCACGATCATGGACTTCGAGGATTCGGTCGCCGCGGTCGACGCCGAGGACAAGGTCGTCTGTTACCGCAACTGGCTGGGCCTGATGAAGGGCACCCTCGCCGAAGAGGTCACCAAGAACGGCAAGACCTTCACCCGCACCATGAACCCCGACCGCGTGTTCACCGCGCTCGACGGTTCCGAGCTGGTGCTGCACGGTCGCTCGCTGCTGTTCGTCCGCAACGTCGGCCACCTGATGACCTCCGACGCCATCATCGACGCCGAGGGTAACGAGGTGCCCGAGGGCATCATGGACGGCCTGATCACCTCGCTGATCGCCGTGCACTCGCTCAACGGCACCGCCGAGCTGGCCAACACCCGCACCGGCTCGGTCTACATCGTGAAGCCGAAGATGCACGGCCCCGACGAGGCCGCGTTCACCAACGAGCTGTTCGGCCGCATCGAGGACGTCCTCGGCCTGACCCGCAACACCCTCAAGGTCGGCATCATGGACGAGGAGCGCCGCACCACGGTCAACCTCGCCGCGTCGATCGAGGCCGCCAAGGACCGCGTGGTGTTCATCAACACCGGCTTCCTCGACCGCACCGGGGACGAGATCCACACCTCCATGGAGGCCGGGCCGATGGTCCGCAAGGCCGAGATGAAGACCCAGACCTGGATCACCTCCTACGAGGACTGGAACGTCGACACCGGCCTGGCCAAGGGCCTGCCCGGCAAGGCCCAGATCGGCAAGGGCATGTGGGCCATGCCCGACCTGATGGCAGGCATGCTCGAGCAGAAGATCGGCCACCCCAAGGCAGGCGCCAACACCGCATGGGTGCCCTCGCCGACCGCCGCCACCCTGCACGCCACCCACTACCACCAGGTGGACGTGTTCAAGCGCCAGTCCGAGATCGCCAAGGGCGGCCCCCGCGCCACCGTCGACCAGATCCTCGAGATCCCGCTGGCCCAGTCCACCGACTGGTCCGACGAGGAGAAGCGTCAGGAGCTCGACAACAACTCCCAGGGCATCCTGGGCTACGTCGTGCGCTGGATCGACCACGGCGTCGGCTGCTCCAAGGTGCCCGACATCAACGATATCGGCCTGATGGAAGACCGTGCCACCCTGCGCATCTCGAGCCAGCTGGTCGCCAACTGGCTGCGCCACGGCATCGTCTCCGAGGCCGACGTGATCGCCAGCCTCGAGCGCATGGCCCCCGTGGTCGACCGCCAGAACTCGGGCGACAAGAACTACCGCCCGATGGCGCCGAACTTCGACGACTCCATCGCGTTCCAGGCCGCCAAGGAACTGGTCCTGGAAGGCACCAAGCAGCCCAACGGCTACACCGAGCCGATCCTGCACCGTCGTCGTCGTGAGTTCAAGGCTGCGCAGAAGTAGTGATGGCGAGTGGTTGAAAAGTAGCTCGTAGCAGCACTTTTCGTTCGAGGCCCCGCATCGGAGACATCCGATGCGGGGCCTCCGTCGTCACCGGTGATCACCTCGGATACTGCTGTGCAGCGCTGCTTGCCAGCTATGGTTTCGGTTCGATTTCGTGTGTCGGTGCGCCGGCCGCGGGTCCATGGAGAAGCTCGTGACGTAACCGAACCGGTAGGTCAGCCCGGCGTCGGCGGGTGCTCGATATCGGCATCATCGAGCGGCTCCTCGGTGACCGCGCCCGAATCGAGGTGCAATGTCCACCGATGCAGCCGCGGCAGACCGCCGGTGCGATCAGCGGGTCCATCGCGTCACAGGGACGGCATGCGGCGACCGACGACCACGATGGTGTTTGCGGCGTCGAACGCGTTCATCGTGTGCCACATGTAGCAGGGCAGACGGCCTCTTGGCACGCGCCGAGCCATCGCATCGGGAGGGTGCCTAGGCAGACGCCGCGTGGTGGGGCGGGGGTGGTGAGACCTACTTCTGTCGGAAGCAGTAAGCGATGCCGGTGCGCTTGTCGATGAAGTTGTTGATCTTGGCAGGGATGTAGTTGATCTGTCCGGCGTAGTCGTCGGTGGCCAATGGTGGGTCACACGCGGCTACGTTGTTGACCCCTGGCAGCGTGCGGTCCAGTCGGAACGAGGTGGGTTCGGTGCAGGTGGCGTCGTGGGAGTAGATGGTCATCATCGGCACATAGCAACGTCCAACAGTCAGGTGCGGGCCGGCGCATCCGTGTGCGACGGCGAGGGAACCGTCCTTGAGACCGGTGATGATCAGCCGAACTTCTTTGTCCTCGCAGACAACATTCCTGCCCTCTTCGCCGGAGGCGATCTCGAGCACCCTGACTTGCTTGTTTACTTGCGGGTCGGCGCAGTCCATCACGGTGATCGGTCCGTGATGGACGAACTCATCGATCCTGGTGCAGTCGCCGACGGTCGGCAGTTGCGTCGTGGTCGTGTCGAGCGTCGGATCGGCCACGCCGACGGTGGGCTCGGCTTGCCCGGTCACGGTCCCGCCACACGCGCTTACCCCCATGGCCAAGATAAGCGCGCCCAGCATCAAGCCCCCGACTCGCGAGAGGTGAAGCGAACGTGATGCCCTACGAGGCTGCGTGAATCCCATGGCCTGTATCTTGCCGACACGGGTGTCCAACCCTAGCGGCGGTTCGGTTGCGGCGTTCGCACCGTGGTCTGCGACGCCATCAGACGCTCGCCTCGATCAGGCACCTTCATCGAGATGAGCGGACGTTCGGTGCCTGGCCAATATGCCTGGCGACCCCGAACGCACCTTCGATGCGAAGGACAGCATTGCGGGGGTTGGCCCGTCGGAACCAAGGTGCGATGTCACACTTCGGTTGGCTGCTTCGTCGACTCCGTGAACGCCGAAATCGCGATGAGGGAGTGGACCATGGTGGAGCAGAAGAAGATTGCGGTGGCTGGGGCGACCGGTCGGCTGGGGCGGCACGTGGTGGATGTGCTGGTCGAGCGTGGGCATGAGGTTGTCGCGTTCTCCCGGGCCAACGGTGTCGACATCGAGAGCGGAGCCGGCCTCGATGAGGCTTTGTCCGGGGTCGACATCGTTATCGACGCGTCGAGTACCCCTTCGGCCGATCAGCAGGTGGCCACGAAGTTCTTCACCGCTTCCGCGCGGAACCTGCACGCGGCGGGAGAGCGTGCCGGGGTAGAGCGGTTGGTTGTGGTGTCCATCATCGGGATCGACGGTTCGCTCGCCGGGTACAACGCCGCCAAGCTCGCGCACGAGCAGGAATTGCTCAAAGGCGCGCTGCCGGTGCGGATTCTGCGTGCGGCGCAGTTCCATGAACTCGTCGAGGTGATGGTCGGGTGGGGCGCCCAGGGCGATGTTGCTTACGTCCAGGGCATGCGCACCCAGCTGGTTGCCGCGCGGACCGTCGCCGAAGCGTTGGTCGATCTGGCGATGAATCCGATTGCCGCCGAGGATATCCCGTTCCCCGAGATCGCGGGTCCCCAGCCGGAAACGATGGCTTCTGCCGCTGCGGCGCTGGTAGCTGCTCGTGGCGACGCCCTGCAGATCATCGAGACCTCCGATGAGGCCAACCCCGACCGCGAGCAATTCGAAAACGGCACTCTGTTGCCGTCCCCGCACGCCACACTGGCCGGTCCGTCCTTCGCGGAGTGGGTAGCCGCGACGACAGCCGTCGCCCGCTGATGCCGAGGCCAGATACTAGAGTTGGAGGTCATGGACGGTTCGCCTCCGAACGGTTCGGTGTCAGCTGGTGGTGGGTGATTACGCGCACAGGCGGACGAGGTCCGCGATAGAGCTTTGGGTCACGCTCCCGGATGGCCCGACCGCCCCGTGGGAGGCGGTCGAGCAGCCCGTCGTGGTCGCGGCACCGCCACCGACAATCCGAGCATGGCGCAACTGCTGCGACGGGAAGTATTCAACAAGTGAGGACATCACCTCCGAGACCGGCGTGTCCGGCCAACGCCAGGTCGAGGATCGATCGGACGTCCTCGCCGTGGGCGGCCTGCACGCGGCGAGAACGGCCGCCGCGGTCCATAGACCGCCGCCAAGGAGAACGACGAGGAGTCGGTGTGGTTCGGCATGTTGATGAACCTGCGCGTCGTTGATCCGTCGAGGTCGTTCCGCGACGGTTGATCTACGTGGAGGTATAGGCGGTCGAGGCGAGACAAGCTAGTGTCGCGCCCCATCCGTCGGCGGTACCGTCGAGAGCGCAGACAGCAAGGGCAGGTTTGCCGTTGGTATGGACCTCTCGCTGGGAATCGCTCGCGTCCCCAGTGCGGAAGACGAGTCGGATCGGCCGCAAGCTGATGAAGCATGCGCGCATGGCAACCACGTAAGTTTCGTGTGTGGGGCGAGTATGGGAGGCCTGGGGGCCGGTGCTGGTGGCATGGGGGATCGGGGTCACAGCGATTCCCCTCATCGTGGCGTTGCTGCTGTGGTGGCGAGCCCGCGCGGGAATCGAACGGCCGATCGCGTTGCTGCGCAGCCTGACCGAAGTGGGGATTGTCGCCGGGACGCTGCCCTGGGTGTGGATGATCCTGACACCGACCGGCGGCACCAGGACGGTCAGTGTGGTTCCGCTGCGCGATCTCGCCGCGACGCTGAGAGAGCTCTCCTTCGACACCGTCGTGCAGATCGGCGCGAACACCGCGATGTTCGTCCCACTGGGTTTCCTGCTGCCCTTGCGATTTCCTCGCTTCGCCGGCACATGGCGGATGCTCGTAGTCGGTGCCGCACTGTCGGCGACACTCGAACTCGCCCAATATGTTCTGAACATCGGACGGGTGTCATCAGTCGACGATGTGCTGATGAACGCGGTAGGCGCCGCCATCGGTGCGCATCTGCTGACGATGGGCAGAAAATCGTGGAGTGCTCGGTCCCTCGTGCCGCCGCCACACCGACTCGATCCGGCGGACCACCCGCTGCCAGAGGCAGGGGTTGTCGCAGGGGATCGTGACGTCGCTTCGAGGTTCTGGCACGCCCCGTAGCCACCTATCGCGTGTCGACTGGCCGGATCTTCGGCAGGACCAGTGTCACGACGCGGTAAGCGAGAACCGCTGGGACGGCAATGATCAGCACGAGGCGTAGCGCTACCACGACAACGGCCAGGGTCACGAAGCCTGCTCCGAGGCCATCGGGTGACCCATACCCGTGCCGAGCCGACGACGCCGCCAGAGCCGCATGCAGGGCGAGGTAGACCACCGCCAGGGCCAGCGGAATGCGGAACAGGCGCCACACGGTCGACACTGCGTTGGGGACCTTCATCGGGCCAGCTCCGGTCCCGAAGACAGGAACGCGAGCATGAGCGCGTTGCCGATCGCGCCGCCGGTCGCGAATCGTGTGCGGGTTCCGCTCTGTAGCGATAGTCCGAAGAGGTCGGCCGTGCGGAACAGGCGGGTGAAGGTGTCGCGGTGGCCGAAGGCGCGGGCGGGAGCGAGTGCGAAACCGGTGGCCGACACCGATATTCCAAGGATCAAGGGGCCACTGTCCATATCACCGGGGCCGCTGTAGCCATCACCGTACTCATCGATCGCGCTGAATCCGAGGACAGTTCTTTCCTGCCCGAACAGCCCAGCTGCCAACTCTTCGGCCAGCGACCGGTCCGCGAAGCCGGCGAAATAGGCCGCCAAACCGGTTCCCGAAGCGCGTGGTGCGTCCTGGGCCCGGCCGTCGGTGCCCATGCGCTGGATCACCAGTCCGGTGTCGCGATCGATCTGAACCGCGCGCACCTGTCGCGCCCAATGCGCGATGACCGCCGTGTGATCGACTCCTGTCACCCTGCCGTGCACCGCGATCGCCGCCGCGACCGCGGCCACATCGGTGGGGTACGCCCTGCCGGGAAAGGTGTCGAGCAGCCCGGTCGGCGAAGCGAGCAGCCGCCGCGCGAGGGCGGTGATCAGCGCGTCGTGCTGAACGGCGAGGTCGGCAGGGAAGGCTGGATCGATCCACCGGGCCATGCCGAGCGCGAGGGCCGGATAGGAGAGGTAGGCGTGACCGTCGGTGCTGTCGAGTTCGGCGAGTCCGTCGCGGCCGTGCCATGCCGACGTGAACTCCGAACGCATTTGGGGCAAAAGACTTTTGATTGCGGCGCGAGTGATGACCGGGGCGTACCGCTCCCGCCATTCGGGATGTTCCAGACACGCTTGCGCCAGACCCTGTGCTGTCATCTGATGGGCGAGCAGCCCCCACATGCCGACGATCCCGTCTCCTCCGCCGGTGGCTCGCCGGTGATCGTCGGCGGCTTGGAAGGCGACCATCTCCTCGGCGAGTCCGCGCAGCAACGTCTGGTCACCTCGATACCACCCGTCGGCGTCCCGGCCGCACCACCATCTCGGTAGCACGCACACGACCGAAATCGCGACCACCATCGCGATCACCACCGTGAGCGGACCGCGTAACCTGCGCACCGCTCCGGCTGCACTCCCCATGTCCCGAAGGTACATGCGCGGCAAGAATATTCACTTCGAATCGGGTTCCACCCACTTCCCGGGTCGGCTGCTCGCTGTCGGCATCCCTGCCGCGAGTCGTGTCGGCCGCACGCTGGTGATCGTGTCGTCCTCGTCGGAGCGGACGCGATCGGCTCGTTCCTCCTGGCGGGGTGCGTTATCTGGGTGACGTCTACATCGACGTAGCGCAGGCCCGCCTCGATCGCGCCGAACGACTCGGTGCCCACCGCTCCGTGATCGCACCCCGCGCTGACATCCGACGAGCATGGATCGTCGGCCAGCGCGTCGGTGCCGTCGGCGGAGACAGGGGCGTGGAAGGCGGCCAGGGCCGCCAGCAGGTCGGGACGGGTGGTAGCGGTGCGTGCCGCTAGGAGGCCGCCGATGCGTAGCCACTGACCGCGACCGGTCCCGCGCGCACGGTTGTCGCACCGGGAACAACGGGCGACTGAGCCGGTCGATCAGGCGAGGCTCTGGGAGTAGAACGAGGCGAGCTTGTCGAAGGGGATCAGTTCGGTGCGGTCGTAGAGGTCGACGTGGCCTGCCCCAGGAACGATCACCAGTTCCTTGCGGTCACCGGCGAGGCGGTATGCCTCTTCGCTGAATTCGCGGGAGTGTGCGTTCTCGCCGGTGATGAACAGCATCGGGCGCGGGGAGATGGTCTCGATGTCGTTGAACGGGTAGAAGTTCATGAACTTGGTGTTGCTCGACAGGGTTGGGTGGGTAGTGGTGTCCGGGGTGGCGCCCTCGGGGGTCACGGCACCGCGCTGGGTGCGGTAGAAGTCGTAGAACTCGCGCTCGATCGGTGTCGATTCCGGCGTCAGTTCGTGGACGGTGCCGCTGGTGTATTCGACCGGTCCGCCCCGGAATTCGATATCGCGTTGGGCGGCGGCTCGGGCGATGATCTGCTGACGCTGCTCGGCGGTGACAGAGTGGTCGAGCCCGTCGCGGTTGGCGGCGCCCATGTCGTACATGCTGACGGTGGCGACGGCTTTGATGCGGGGGTCGATCTTGGCGGCGGAGATGACGAAGCTGCCGGATCCGCAGATGCCGAGGGCGCCGATGCGTTCGGGGTCGACGGTGTCCTGGGTGCGCAGGTAATCGACTCCCGCGGAGAAGGTTTCGGTGTAGATGTCAGGGGCGACGGCGTTGCGCGGGTCGCCGTCGCTGCCGCCCCAGAACACGGTGTCCAGGGAGAGGGTGACGAAGCCTTGTTCGGCCATCTTGGTGGCGTAGAGGTTGGCCGATTGTTCCTTGACCGCGCCCATCGGGTGCCCGACCACCATGGCGGCGGCGCGGGTATCGGGGGCGAGATTCTTGGGGACGAAGAGGTTTCCGGTGACCTCCATCTGATACTGGTTCTTGAACTTCACGGGGGTCGAGGTGACCTGGTCGCTGGTGTAGAAGTTGTCCGCGCCGCGAGACAGGTCCCCGGAGGCCAGGCCCGCGATGGGGGTGACCGGCGCGGCCGCGGTGGTGGTGTCGGCGCCGGAGCATGCCGAGGCCGCCAGCACGGCGAGAGCGGCGATACCGGCTCCGGTGATGCGGGCCCAACGATGCGGTGAAGTGGGCGTGGTGTGCATGGTGGTGCTCCTGGCGTGGGGTGTCGGAGAGGTCAGAGGGTGAGCAATGTTTTGATGGCGCGGCGTTCGTCCATCGCCCGGTAGCCTTCGGCGGCTCGGTCGAGGGGCAGAGTGAGGTCGAAGACTTTGCCGGGGTCGATGCTGCGGTTCCAGATGCGGTCGATGAGGTCCGGCAGGAACCGGCGCACGGGGGCGGGGCCGCCGAGGAGGTGGACTTCGGCGAAGAAGAGGTGGTCGGCGGGCAGAGTGACGCCGTCGTGGGCGACGCCGACGTAGCCGACGCGCCCGCCGGGGCGGGTGGAGTTGATGGCCTGCATCATCGATTCCTGCGTGCCCACGGCTTCGATGACACCGTGGGCGCCGAGCCCGTTCGTGAGGTCCTTGATCGCGGCGACGCCTTCGTCACCACGGGTTTCGACGATGTCGGTGGCGCCGAATTCCCGTGCGAGGGCTTGGCGATCGGCATGGCGCGACATGGCGATGATGCGTTCGGCGCCGAGCTGTTTCGCGGCGAGCACACCCATTAACCCGACGGCACCGTCACCGACGACGGCGATCGTCTTGCCGGGTCCGGCGGCTGCGGCGTCGGCGGCGAACCAACCGGTGCCGAGTACGTCGGAAGCGGCCAGCAGCGACGGGATCAGCTCGGGTTCGGGCATCGTCGGCGTAGCGACGAGAGTGCCGTCGGCATAGGGGATCCGGGCGAGTTCGGACTGGGTGCCGATCGCTGCGGCGACGAAAGAGCCGTGTACACAGCGGGATTGGAATCCGGAGCGGCAGATTTCGCAGGTGTTGTCGGAGATGCAGAACGAGCCGACGACGAAGTCTCCGACCTTGAGGGTGTGCACGTCGGCACCGATTTCTTCGACAACGCCGACGTATTCGTGACCCATGAGGGTGTGCTCGACCGGTTCGATGCCGCGGTACGGCCACAGGTCCGAGCCGCAGATGCAGGTGGCGGTGAGCCGGATGATCGCGTCGGTTGGTTCGACGATCTCGGGGTCTTCACGGTCGACGACGCGCACATCGCCAGGGGCGAACATGACTACTCCACGCATGGGGGTGTCCTTTCGGTGTTCGGGTCAGCGGGCGGTGTAGCCGCCGTCGACGGGAAGCGCGACGCCGACGACATAGGAAGAGCCGGGGCTGCACAGCCACAGCACGGCCGCGGCCATTTCCTCGGCGGTGCCGAGGCGGCCGATGGGTTCGTCGGCGGCGGCTCGGGCGGGGTCGAGGTCGCCGGAGTCGAACATGGCGGTGACCATGGGGGTTTCGATGGTGCCGGGGCAGATGGCGTTGATCCGGATGCCGCGTGGCGCGTATTCCAGTGCGGCGGAACGGGTCAGGCCGATAACGCCGTGTTTGGCGCCGTGGTAGGCGGCGCGGCCGGGTAGCCCGACCAGCCCACCGAGGGAGGAGCAGTTCACGATCGTTCCGGAGCCCTGTTCGCGCATTTGGGCGAGTTCGTGTTTCATGCACGCCCAGACTCCGCGCAGGTTGATGCCGGTGACCCGGTCGAACACCTCGCCGGGCTCGTCGGCGGCGTCGACGGTCGGGGACTGGATGCCCGCGTTGTTGTACGCGAAGTCCAGGCGGCCGAACTGCTCGACGGTCGCGGTCACGGCGGCGGCGACCTGATCTTCGTCGGCCACGTCGCAGTGCACCGCCAGTACCTGGTGTCCGGCGGCGCGCATCTCGGTGACCGCGGTCTCGAGGGCGGCGTCGTCGACGTCGGTGAGGGTGACCGCGGCACCTGCGCGGGCGAAGGCGGTCGCGGTGGCCAGTCCCATGCCCGATGCGGCACCGGTGACGAAGGCGACCTGTTCGGTGAAGTCGTAGGTGGGATTCACGATGCGGTGCTCCTTCTGGGGGTCAGGCGGCAGTTATGGTGAGGGTGAGTCCGGCGGATTCGGCGGTGATCGCCGTCAGGCCGGACTCGATCTCGCCGATCATCACGATCCCGGGCGAGGGGACGCGGAAGCCGTCTTCGCGGTAGTAGACGGCCAGGTCGTGGCTGGGCGCCCAGTAACCGAGCTGGCCCGCGCGGTACTCGGCTCGGCCCTGGCCGTCGGCGAGTTCGCGGGGGAGGGTGGCTGCCTTCTCCCGCCCGCCGAGCTCGTGGACGGTCAGGGTGAGCGGTAGCAGGGACGCGAAGTCGCGGGCCGTGGCGTTGTCGTACAGGTGGCCGCCTGCTTCTCCCGCGGCGGTGCCGATCCGGATCTGCATGAACGTGTCCTCCTGCGCTCTTGCGACGAACAGCCGGGTCGATCGCATCGGACTCCTGTCGTCGAGGCGGTGCATGGTCAGCACACACGGGCCGGGCCGCTGATCTGGTGCTGTTCCGGTCGTGTCGGCATGTCCGTGGGCTTCGTGTTCCATGCAACGCCGTCGATCGGGTTTGTGGGAGGTGCAGTTCAGGGGGGGTGCCGGCAGCACCCCTCTCATCAACACCTGGCAAACACGCAGGCCAGGCGCCTAGCCTCGGACACATGGAGTCGAGCAAGCGTGCGGCAGAGATCGGCAGGTTCTTGGCTTCGCGCCGAGCCAAGATCACTCCCGACCAGGTGGGACTGCCCGTCTACGACGCCGGGAAACGGCGTGTTCCCGGCCTGCGCAGGCAGGAAGTCGCGACCCTGGCCGGGCTCTCGGTCGACTACTACACCCAGATCGAACGCGGGAAGGTCAACAGCGTCTCCGAGTCGGTGTTGGACGCGATCGCTCGAGCGCTCGAACTCGACGAGGCCGAGCGTTCACACCTGTTCGATCTGCACCGCAACGCCCTCACCAGCCCGCAGCGCACCCGCCAACGACGGACCACGAAAACGGTGCGGCCGATGGTGCAGCGGCTGCTCGACGGATTCACCGGGCCCGCGTTCATCCGCAACGCCCGCCACGACCTCGTCGCCGCCAACCGGCTGGCCTACGCGTTCTACTCCCCCCTCTACCCCGATCCGCTGCACCCTGACCTGAGCAAGCAGGTCAACTTCGTCCGGTTCTGCTTCCTCGACCCCCGAGCCCGCGAGTTCTATCCGGACTGGGACCAGATGGCTGACGCCTCGGTCAACCTGCTCCGCACCGACGCCGGCCGCGACCCCTACGACCGCGGCATCTCCGACCTGGTCGGCGAACTATCCACTCGTAGTGACGAATTTCGGGTGCGCTGGGCCAAACACAATGTGCGCCTGCACTACACGGGCACCAAGAGCTTCCACCATCCTGTCGTCGGCGACATCACGATCGACTACGAAACGATGCCACTGCCCGCGGACCCCGGTCTGGTGCTCACGCTCTACACCGTCCGATCCGGCAGCCCCTCGGCGGACGCGATGACCCTGCTCGCCAACTGGGCGGACACCACCTTCGCCGAGCACACTTCCGATCAGCCGAGCCGCATCACCGACCGCTGACCGACCCAACGAGCGACCGCCCTGGCCTTCGCCCGGGCCGGAGCCCGCGTCGTCGTGGCCGATATCAACGCCGACGGCATCGAGGAAACCGCCCGCCGAATCGAACACAACGGCGGCACCGCACTGCCCATCCGCTGCGACGTCACCGACGAAGACGACGTGCGCACGGCCCTGGACCAGACGATCCAGACCTTCGGCCGCCTCGACGTCGCCTTCAACAACGCAGGCATCGAACAACCCGTCGCGCCGCTGGCCGACATCTCGGTCGACGACTGGGACCGCATCCTCGCCGTCGACCTGCGCGGAGTATTCCTGTGCATGAAGCACCAGATCCCGCTGATGAGCGAGCACGGCGGCAGCATCGTCAACACGTCCTCCGGAGCCGGGGTCAAAGGCTTCCGAGGCCAGTCCGCCTATGCCGCAGCCAAACACGGCATCATCGGCCTCACGAAATCCGCCGCCCTCGACTACGCCGCCACCGGGATCCGCATCGACGCCATCTGCCCCGGCATCATCGACACCGAAATGATGGACCGATTCTCCGGCGGCACACCCGAAGGACGGCAGCAGGTCATCGACCAAGAACCCATCGGCCGCATGGGCACCCCCGACGAGATCGCGGGAACCGTCCTATGGCTGTGCTCCGCCCCAGCCGCCTTCATCATCGGCCACGCCCTAGTCGTCGACGGCGGCCAAACGGCGTGACCCGCACACGGCGATGGAATTCTTCTCTGAATTTCGCAAGGTAGGTAGCGATTCGGCCTGGCTCAGCGCTTGAGCGTGAAGGTGAAGTCGCCGGAGCGTTTGCCGCTCAGCCGGACTGCTGAAACCAGGTTCCCCTCCGTCAGGAGTCTGTCGACCTCGGCCCGCGAAAGACCGAAACCTTCAGCGATCAGGCGCACCGGCCGGACCGGGATCCGGGCCAGAAAACGGACCGTGACGTCAACCAGCTCGCAGTCCAGGTGGTCCGATTCGCCGACGTCGAGGCGCCAGGCGTTATCCCAGTCGAGGGCTATGCGGTTGCGGCGCTGGACGACTGGTTCCTGGAGCAGCTCAGTGGTCAAAACGAGGTCGTTGTCATGTAGCCGGTCCAGCAGCTCAGGTCGTATCGAGCGCACGTTCACTCGCTCCAGGACCGTGAGCTTGGTGGTTTCCCCGCAACTGGTGCACAGCGCGAGTAGCCAAGCGTCGATGAGCTTGTGGTGTGCGTTGACGCGGAATTTTCCGCTTGCCCGGAAGCGCTCGGACGCGCACGAGCGGCAACGTCGGAGAACGATGGGCAGGCAGGTGGGCACGACCACCCAGATTTTGAGCATAGAAGTACACCCGTTTCAGTGAGATGTTCGCAGCAAAAAGGAGCGCGGCGCATATGCGCGACGGTTCAGCGCTGGGGTGTTCTCACTGGATGTACAGCGGAATGTCCTTAACTAGACCACGGGGTTCGGCAGCATGGTACTGACACAGAGCACCGCTGTTCCAACGGTTTTCGGGGGCTCATTGCCAAGCTCTTTGTGCTGGATCGCTATCAAGCGGAAGATGATTCCTGGGGGTCGCGCCGTAGAGCTCGCGAGTGGGCGGCAAACAGGCATCGGCGATTGCCGAATCGGACAGGAACGTCTGTTCAGCCAGTTCGAATCGGTCCCAGGTCGCGCTCATCGCGAGGAAGAAGCGTTCAAGACCGTCGTGGCCGTGCCAGATTCCCCCGTAGGGCAGAGAGTCTGCCTGCCGCAGCACGACGGCTGGACCGAAGAACGGAGCAAGCGTGGCGAATGACGCTGCGCCGGGTCCGCCAGCGGCAAGATACTCGGCCTCGGCCTGGTACATGCGCTCGAGGAGGAGCCTGGGGGAGTCTTCGGAAGGTGTGGTCACGACTATCACTATCGGTGCGTGGTCTGCGGCTTGCTGGCGATAATCGGACGGCGCCCCCAATCGTCCCGCGACACAGGCTCATTGGCATGTCCGGAAATGCGGTCGGCATGAGCGGATGTGGGCAGGGGACCGCTCCCGTGTTTACGGAACCGATCCCCCGAAACGAAATGCAGTTGCTCAGCCGCTTCGCGAGCTGGTTATCCGGCGTCTCTATCGGAGGGGCGGTGGGTCCACACCGCAAGTGCGGCGAGGGTCAGCAGTCGCCTCGAACAGGCGGCTTCATGCCGAGAAGCGTTGCAGGACTGGATGATCTGGATGATCAGTGGCGCACCGGGGGCGGAGGACGCCGACGGGTGCTTCGTGGTCGACACCGCCACCGAACTCGGCACCACCGATACCGCAGTGCGGCAGCGCATCGAAGGCGCCTTCGAAGTTACTCGCGACTCGCTCCGCAATGTGCTCCGTCGCGGACGCCCTGCAGGGGAACTGCCCGCTGATCTCGACATCGACGCCGCAGTCGAATCCCTGTTCACCACCGTCCTGGGCCTGCGTGTCAGAGAACGTGCCGGCCACGACACAGCTCGACTGATCACCGCGATAGATTTTGCCATCGGCTCGCTCGCCCCGGCCCGGAACGCCGGTGATCTCGGCTTCCTGTGCGGCGAACGCCGACCAGGTAACCATTCGTGCGACAACGCCATCCCGTAGCGCAGTACGGCCGCAACCACGACGCTGATCAGGATTCCCGACGGCAGCGCGGCGACGGAATGGTCGACGTCGAGAAAGGCGAAGGCTCGGTCCTGGCCCCTGATGCGTAGCGTAGAAGAAAACCTTGTCTGCTGTGCCGGAGGCAGCCCGGTCCGTAGTTGTAAGTCGTTGTAGAGCTTTCGATGTATCGTGACGGGACTATTCACTGCGGGGTTTGTTCGGAGTGCTGTGACGACGCGGTGACACCTCGAGTAGCGAACGGTGCCGTGCCGGAACAGTTCCGGTCTCTTGGTCGGATTCCCTGGTTCAACCCTGCAGGGGCGAGGCGGTGGGAGGAACCATGACGTCGTGGAGTGCGCTGCCGTTTGTTCGTGGAACATCGCCGCCGTATGTCGCCGCGATTCTCACCACGGCCTTGTCGGACGACCCTGTGGATTTGGCTGGGTACGAAGAGGCGGCGGCACGAATGGCCGACCTTGCTACGAAGATCGATGGGTACCTGGGAATGGAGTTCGCGCGAGACGAGCACTGTGGAATCACCGTGTCGTACTGGCGCGATCTCGATGCCCTCCGAAACTGGCGGGAGAACATCGTGCACGTGGCCGCTCAACGCGACGGCCGCGAACGGTTTTACCTGGGGTACAGGGCGCGGATATGCCATGTTGAACGCGAGTACGAGTGGGCTCGCCCTCCGGATCTTGTGCCGTACGACGACTGACAGCGCCAACGAACAGCCGGGTGTGGGCTGTGCGTTCGGGGTCGGCTTCATGGTCAGCAGTGATCGAGTGTCGCCTCCAAGAACTCGCGGGCGAGACGACTGAATTCCTCGGGCTGGTCGTAGGTGACGATGTGCCCGGCGTCCGGGATGGTGACCAGGCGACTGTTCGGTGTTGCGGCAGCCGCTGCCGACATCTCGGCCGCGCCGACGAGCCGGTCGTTGCCACCTCGGACCCACAGTGTGGGTGTGGTGAGGTGCTGGAGGGCCGGTAAACGGTTGAGGCGCATGGCGAACGGGCCGTACGCGCGGGTCATCCAGTCGTCGAGGACCGGTTCGCCGTGTTCGGCTTTCGCTACGGCTTCGGCGGTTGCCAGCTCGACGATCGTGTCGAAATCGGGTGTGTTTGCGCCCGCGGTGAGTGTGCTGATCATCGACTGGCGGATCGAAGCGGGATGTCGCGCCAGGTATCGGCTGGTGAGCCGCAGGACGCCGGGGGTTCGGATAAGTAACCAGGTGAGGAATTGTGCTGTGCGTTTTTCGCCGATTCCGCCGGGGCCGATGGCGATCAGGGCGGTGACCCGTTCAGGGTGGTCCAAGGCGAATCCGGTTGCGACGCCCGCGCCGAGTGAGATACCGATGATCGCCACTCGGGGCAGGTCGAGGGTGTCGAGCAGCTCGTGGAGGAACCGCCGGTAGAAGGTGTCATCGAGGACTCCTTCCCAGGGGCGGCTGTTGCCGTGGCGGGGGAGATCTATGGCGTAGACGCGGTGGTCGGCGGCGAGGTCGGGCACGATCCGGCGCCATACACCCTGGGCGGTGTCCAGCATGCCGCCGTGCAGCAGGAGCAGCGGCGGGCCGGAATCGCCTGCGCGATAGAGCCGCACCGGGCCACCGGCAACAGTCACGTCGGTGTAGGTGTCGAAAATGTCGGTCATGGCGCCGCCTGCGGATCGAGTTGGGTTTCCAGCCGTCCGAGCAATTCGAGCTGCGCTGCACGCGCCGCTTCGGGATCGGTGGGGAGGCCGGTGGCGAGACCGCGCCCGACGAGATCAGCGAACAGACCCACCGCGGCAGAGAGCATTTCAGCGCTGGTGGCGCCGAGCGTTCCCGGCGCATGGATCAGACCGACGGTGAACACGCTGAGTACCTGGGTGATGGTGTCGGCGGGGATCGTCGCGTCGATGACGCCGATGTCTTGAAGGCGAGCGATATAGTCACCGAGCCAGTCCTGGCGCTGCAGATAGCGGTCGTCTGTGACGGTGTGCACGTAGTCGCCGAGCACGTTCTGATCACCGGTGTACAGCGCGCACATCAACGGGTCCGCGAGGAGAGCTTCGACCCCGAACCGGTAGACCGCCGGCAGATCGACGAGGTCCGAAGTCTCGACGACCCGGGTATGCACTTGGGCGCTCAACTGCCGCATCCGGTCGTGCAGGACCGCGGCGAGGATCGCGGGCTTGTCCGGGAACTCCAGGTAGACGGCACCTTTGCCGATACCTGCCCGAGCGGCGATCGCCGACACCGTCGTTGCGGGCCATCCCTTTTCCAGCAGCAGTTGTTGTGCTGCGGCAAGGATGCGCCGCCGGCGGTCGGGAAGTAGAGGTCGGGGCATGTGCGCTCCTAGGTAGTGACCCAATCTTGTCAGACGGTCACTACGTGAGGCAAGACTTCGGGCGGTCGAAGGATGGTTCTCCTCCTGGACGTCCGGATGGGTCCGCGCCTGCGTCCAGCTGTCAAGCGGGAAGCGGTGGGGGACGACCGCGTTGGCTAGCCCCCGGTGCGGCGCACCGTGAGTACTCGACCGAACATCCAGGCCGATGGGCGTCCTTGCAGCGACGGGCAGGACAGGCCGCCGTCGATTCGGGCGCCGCGCGCCGAATCGTGCAGGTGACCGACGCCGTCCTGCTCGGTTACGACATCGCCGTCCCCGATCGGGTTCACGCCACCCGCATCATGGGTAGCGCATTGAGCGGATTTCTGAACCTCGAACGCAGCGGGAACTTCGCCCACAGCATGCCACCGGCGGAGCAGTCGTGGCCGGAACTGATCGACGCCCTCGACTTCCTCCTCGCCCATTGGCACAATCGCGGCACTGCCCGCGAGAGAGCAACTCCATGTTCACCACCCAGCTCACCGATGAATTGATCTGCGGCGCAGTAGAACTGGAATCGTCCGAGCGCGGCGTACGTCCCCACAGACTTCCCCGACCGATCCGAGAGCGGTTCGCCGATCCGCAGCTCACCCTCATGGAAGCGCAGCCTTCCGGGGTCCGAGTCGCCGTGCGTACCACGAGCGTCGACATCGGTATGCACGTGCACGCCACCCGCGTCAGCTACCGCGGCGCGACCCGCGCCCGCGGTGCCATCGACGTGGTGGTCGACGACGTCTTCCACCATTCCCACGTCCTCACCGGCGGGGACACCATCGAGATGGACCCGCACACCGGCACCCGAACGTTCGTGCCGGGGGCTCCTGAACTCGTCACCATCACCGCTCTCGCGCCCGGCGAGAAAACGGTCGAGATCTGGCTCCCGCACAACGAACAGATCGATCTGATCGCACTGCGGTCCGACGCCTCACTGCAGCCCGCACCGCCGAGCGGTCCGCTGTGGTTACACCACGGCAGCTCGATCAGTCAGGGCTCCAACGCCACGAGCCCCACTCGCATCTGGCCTGTCGTCGCGGCGCTGCGCGGCGGCGCGCAGCTGCGCAACCTGGGCTTCGGTGGCAGCGCGCTCGTGGATCCGTTCATGGCGCGCCACATGCGTGACACTCCAGCGGACGTGATCAGTGTCAAGCTGGGAATCAATGTGGTGAACCACGACTCCATGAGGCTGCGCAGCTTCGTTCCCGCCGTTCACGGTTTCCTGGACACCATCCGTGACGGCCACCCCGTCACGCCGCTGCTGCTGATCTCGCCTATCCGGTGCCCGATCCACGAGGACACCCCCGGCCCCGGTGCGATCGATCCGACCACGCTGGGCACCGACTCCGTGCAGTTCATCGCGACCGGAAAGAAGGGCGATACCACCTTGGGCCGCTTGACCCTTGGGGTCATTCGGGATGCCTTGGCGGAGATCATCGACAGCAGGTCCGAGGAGGACCCGAACCTGCACTACCTCGACGGCCGCACTCTCTACGGCCGGCGCGACGCACGGCGCCATCCACTTCCCGACGGCCTGCACCCGGACACCGACACAGACGCTCTCATGGGACAACGGTTCGCGGGCAACGTATTCGGGCCAGGAGGGGTGTTCAGAAAGGCTCGGCACTCAGCGGCCGCCACCCACTAGCTCCTGTGGCGGGGTCGATGGACGCCTCGCGCAGAGCGTCACCCGCTGATGCTGAACCAAAACCTCGACCAACCGATACCCACGGGTTTTCGGCGATTGCTCAGCGGGGACAGAGGCTGCGTCGGGATACAACCTGTGTGCCGAAACTGATGTGAGGTAACACAATTGGTGTCCTGTTGCGCACGAAGTGGGTGGGAGCTGCCTAGGCTCGGTAGTGGGCAAGGTCGCCTTCGGCCGTTTGTGAGATGGGGTCTGTGGACCCGGGCTTCGATATCGCACAGCTCGTCTGTCGAACCCAGGAAGACCCTGAAATCGTGTCCGAAACTGAACATTCACCAGGCCCGAGAAGTGCCGAACCGCACCGCGACGTCCCGCAGCTCCCCTCTCTCGACCCCTTCATGCGCTGTCCCGCCGATATCGCCGCCTACGCACCGGGCTCGTTGATTCGGAGCAGGCGAGTCGAACTGTCACTGTTCGGATCGGTCCGGCAGCAGGTCCAAGCCTGGCAGTTGGCCTACCGCAGCAACGACCTTTTCGGGCGCGCGGAGATCGCGATAACCACCGTCGTGCTCCCGGCTGGGGCTGTCGCGGACCAGGGCCGTCCGCTGTTGTTGTTCCAGTCCGCAATCGACTCGGTGACCGAGCGTTGTGCGCCGTCCTACGTGTTGCGCCACCATACGCGGGCGCCGGGTTCGATCACCCGGCTCGAATGGCCGCTGATCGCGAACGCGCTCCGGCGTGGCTGGGCGGTCGGTATCGCTGATCACGGTGGTATGAAGGGAAGTTTCGGCGCGCCGCGGGAACCGGGCTATCGCAGCTTGGACGGGGCAAGGGCCGCGCTGTCGTTCATGCCGCTCGGCCTGCATCCGCGGACGTCGATCGCGTTGTGGGGGTACTCCGGTGGTGGCATGGCCAGTGCGTGGGCCGCCGAGATGGCTCCGAGTTACGCGCCCGAGTTGAACCTGGTGGGTGCGGTGCTCGGCGCACCGGTCGGCGATCCCGGCGAAGTGTTTCTTCGCCTGCACGGCAGTCGATTCTCCGGTTTTCCGCTGATGGTGGTGGCGGCACTGCGTCGGCTGTATCCGGACCTCGACGCTGCCCTCGATGCCGATATCCTGCCCGAGGGACAGGCGTTGCTGGCAGCCGTCGAGAAACTACCGCCGATTGTCGCGCTGCTGCGGATGTCGGGACAGAGTTTCGACGAGCACCTACGGCGTCCGCTCGACGAGATTCTCGCCGAGCCGAAGATCCGAGCAGTGCTCGACGATCTGCGGTTGGGTTTGTCCGCCCCCGCCTGTCCGCTGCTGGTGATGCAGCCGGTCGATGATCAGGTGATCCATTGCGGCAGTGTCGACCAGCAGGTCGAACGGTACCGGGCGGCGGGCACCCACGTCACCTACGTACGCGACCGCATGAGTGACCACTTCACGTTGCTTCCGCTGTCGACCCCGATGAGTTTGGGCTGGTTGTCGGACCGTATCGCTGCCAATCCGTTGGCGCCACCGAGCACGCGAACCGTGCTGTCGTCGAGCATCTCAGCGCCGAGTCTGCGCGGACTGATCGGGGTGGTCGGCACCGCGCTGGCGGTCGCAACCGGGCGGCCGCTGATCGGTGCGCCGATCGCTTCGCGCGGACCTCGCCCGGTCGAGAAGGCGGCCTAGGCTTCTGCCGACAATCGCAGCGTCGTCGCCGGGGTGGCGGGTCGATGAGATCGGTGCCGGAGGCTTCGGCGGTCGCTGCGTGGTCAAGGGTGGGTGGCGCTGCCTACACGGTCATGACCCGCAACAGCTAGCCTGATTCCCGATGAGACGCGCGACAGCCTTGATCTGGATCGTCGCGGCGGCGCTGATGGCCGCCTGTCAAACATCCGACGAGACCGCCCCACCCGAGCCGCCGCAGACCGTTCTGGCGTGCCAGGGCAAATTCGTGACCGGCCCACAGACGATCGCCGGATTCGACCTGTCGAAGTTCATGCAGCGCACCCGCCTCCCACCGGATGTCCGTATAGCGGCAGGAAGATCGGCGTTGTCGCCCGAGCGACCGGGCGCGGTCGACTTGTACCTCGAGCTCTGCCTGCCCGGCACGGCGACGATGAACGACCTCCTCCCGGTCGCCACCGACCTGGCTCACGACCTCAAAGCCGACGAACTCGGCTCCCGCACAGCCACATTGACCATCACCTGCGTCTGCGCCCACCTCCCGAGTCGGACCGAAGTACGCGACGAGGACTTCCTGGCCCATCCATGGAACGGCACCCCGTCCCGCGAGGCCGAGTACCGGACCTGGACCAGGTCCGACAGCTGAACCGCCAGTTGCGGAGCTGGTCATGACTGCCTCCCTGGCGTGTGTGACGGAGCGGCTGGTCGTGCTGGGCGACTGAGGTCGAGGGGTGTCCGGTGAGAGCTTCGCGCGACGACGCGCGGTCAGCGACGGGATCGGATTGATGAACCCATCTGCGGCCATGGACCCAGCTGACCGCGCTCCTCGCCCCGACCTACGCGGCCATGTCGTCGACGACCGGCGCATTCTGCGAGCAGGAGAACGAGGCGCCTGCACGTGACTATCCGCAGGGCGCAATCCTATTTCGTTGGTCAACCGCATGAACGAGTCGACTGCAAGTTTGTATGTTCGGACATGGCTGTTCTGTCCTGATGATTTACCCATGGAGCAACCTACAACGGTTCCGGTGAAAGCTTATGGATTTATATTAAAAGTTTTCAGGTCGTACTCGTGCTGTGAAAATTCGAGCACATGCCCCCGAGTTCCATTGATATAGAAGAGTGTTCTGGCTGAGAAATTAGCCTGTGACCGGCTTCTGGTCGAACGAGCTGTACATACCCGGCCTAGTAGCGCGAATTATTTCTGTAAGCGTGACATTACTCGTGGGTCATGATCTGATGTGACCGGTCCCGCTCATGGGACGCATCACAATCGCACTATCGAGGATGGCAGTATGAGTTCCAGAATCTATCGGCCGCTGGCGGCGGCGGCGATCGCAATGTCGGCGACGGCGATCGGCGCCGGCGTGGCGTCGGCGGAGGCTCCGACGGCTGCTCCGGTGTCCGGCTCGGTGGAAGTGTGCTTGCCCATCCACTTGGGTCCGCTCGAGGTCAGCTTCTGCCTGTGATTTGTTCGCTGAACTCGTGATTCGGTGACAAAGCGTGGGATCGCGCGGGTTCCTCGCTCTGACCACCGGCACGAAACAGTGTTCGGAGGGGCCCGGGCCCGGGGTCGATCGTCGTCGCCGGGCCCGTCCTTCGTGGTTGTGGGAGAGGGGCGGCGGTCATCCGGCCGAGGGTGTGTAGGGACCGGTAAATGGAGTATGGGCACAATGATCGAAACAATCGCCGACGCAACCACGTTTCGCCAGATCGTGCAACGCCGAGACCCGCTATTTGCGGTGCTGTTTCACGGCGGTCGCGACCCGAATTCGCACAAGATCAGACAGGTATTCGAGCAATTCGCCGGAACCCAGGGGCGGTCGATTTCTTGCGCGACAATGGAGTACGACGACTGGTCGAGGGTGGTCGAGGACTATCGGATCACCGCCCTGCCTACCATTCTGATATTCACCGACGGTGAGCTGAGGGACCGGATCGTGGGCACCCGAACGCATCGGGAGCTGGTTACCTACTTCGCCGAGTACATGTCTGTCGCGTTCGGTTCATCGGTCGTGACCGGGTCACGCCTGGATGTGTGAAACTGTTCCTCTCCGGCGGCGATACCGGGGACGGGCGGGAATTCGCGCACCGCGGCGAACCCGGCATAGAGCTCGCAACGTCGATCGCGGCTATTCGCGCCGATCCAGAACATCCGGTTGCGGCCTTCACGGCCTCAGGCCCAGTCGCCGTGTCGTGTCGAGAAATCAACCGGTTGCGCGGGCTTGGATCTCGGTGTCGGCGAATGCCGCGACCAGTCGGGAGGTCGTCGCGATCACCTCGTCGCGTACGCGCCGGTCCTCGAGTACGGCGGTGCGCAGGACGATGCCGAAACACGCGCTGATGATCGTGATGGTCAGCACGTCGTACTCGTCGTCGTCGCCGGGTCCGAGAGTTTGGATGATCTGCATTTTGACCAGCAGGCGTAGGCGTACTTCGAGCTCGGGCATGCCGCTGCTGTAGAAGTTCAACCCGGCTATCAGCGCGCGTACGAGTGGGACGTCGGTGACCATCTCGTCGACGATGGCCGCCAAAACCCCCGAGACCAGTTGTCGCACCGGGGTGTGGGAGAGGTCGTGGACGCGTTCGGTGAATCGTCGTTCGATGTTGTTCTGGATGCGGGTGAGTAGTTCTTCGACGATCGTCGCTCGGTCGGGGAAGTATCGGTAGACGGTTCCGATGCTGACCCCGGCAGCGGCGGCGATGCGGTTGGTGGAGGTGTCGGTGATGCCGCGTTCGCCGAACAGTGCCGCGGCGGCGTCGAGGATGTCCTCGCGTGTTGCTTTGGCGCGGTCTTGGGTGGGGCGCCGTCGGTTGTTCGATTTGGGCGGCACCCGTATCCTCCTCGAGCCCGGTGGCGATCTCAGCGTCGGCAAGTCTAGTTACGGTGATGATTGCCTGAAATGGGGCGAGGACCGGAATCCAGGCAAGCTCCACGGTGGCCGGTCACGACCCCACCCGACGTTCGGTGACCATTCGCCGACCGGTAGAGGCAGGTCTCGCTGTGCCCGGTTCGAAGTTGCCAGAAGCTGACGACGGCGCGGGCGCGTCACTCGATTCATCCCCTCTGGGTGATGTTTCTCGCGGTCCCGACACCGACGATGGATGCGGCCGACCCTCACCGCATCATATGCAATAGCCAACCGCCCAGGGAGCCGGTGAGTGCGCTTATGCTTTGCCGAACGCAAGTGCGACGTTGTGTCCGCCGAATCCGAACGAGTTGTTGAGTGCGTAGTCGATTCGCTGTGGTCGTGGCTCGCCCGCGACGATGTCGAGATTGATCGCCGGGTCGGGATTTTCGAAATTCAGGGTGGCCGGGATGATTTGCTCACGCAGGCTCAGGATCGTGAGGACCGATTCGAGCGCGCCGACCGCGCCGATCGAATGCCCCAGCGCGGATTTCGGTGCATACACCGAGGCATGGGGAGTGACGGCGGTGATAGCGGCTGCTTCGGAGGCATCACCGATCGATGTCGACGTCGCGTGCGCGTTCACGTGGTCGATATCGGAAACATACAGTCCGGCAGCGTGAATGGCCTTGCGCATCGCGCGGGCGGCTCCGGTGCCGGCGGGATCGGAGGCGACGATGTGGAAGGCGTCGGAGGTGATACCGGCGCCGAGCACGTTGGCATGGATTTGCGCGCCCCGTGCTTTCGCGTGCCGCTCGGATTCGAGCACGAGCAGAGCGCCCGCTTCGCCGAAGACGAAGCCGTCGCGGTCGCGGTCGAAGGGCCGGGAGGCACGCTCGGGCTCGTCGTTGCGGGTACTCATCGCCCGCATCATCGCGAAGCCCGCGATGGGGACAGGGTCGATGTGTCCTTCGACGCCACCGGTGACCACCACGTCGGCCTCGCCGGTTCGGATCAGCCGCCACGCGTGCGCGATCGCTTCCGACCCCGACGAGCAGGCTGAGACCGGTGCGAAAACACCACCCTGCGCGCCGATTTCGAGCCCGACGGTGGCAGCAGGGCCGTTGGGCATCACCATCGGCACGGCCAGCGGAGAGACCTTGCGGTAGCCGCCAGCCCGCATCGCGTCGACGGCATCGACCAGCGCGTCACCGCCGCCGAGGCCGGTGCCGATGGCGACAGCGAGGCGCTCGCGGTCGACGTCCGGCGCGCCCGCCGCCTGCCAGACCTGCCTTCCCAGGACGAGAGCCATACGTTCGACATAGGAATTCCTGCGCTGTTCGATCCGCGTCAGCTCGGTGTCGGGCGAGATGACCAGCGGTCCGCCGATCCGAACCGGCAGATCGTGCTCGGCGAGGAATTCCGCAGGCAGCGCACGGATTCCGCTCTCGCCGCGCAGCAGACGTGACCAGGTCTCGTCCATGGTGTCGGCGAGTGCGGTAGTCGCCGCGTACGCGGTCACCACCACGCCTTCCGCAGTTTCTGAAGCGATCGGTACATTCATGCCGTCATGAATACCTGTAGCAGTCGGTACAGTCAACCTATGGCTCGTCCTCTCGACCACCGCAAACGCGCCGAGCTGTTGGCCGGTGTCGTCGCGTATATCGCTTCGCACGGTTTGACCGAACTGTCCCTGCGCCCGCTGGCCGCCGCGCTCGGGACCAGCTCGCGGATGCTGATCTACTACTTCGACACCAAAGAAGAGTTGCTGGTCCAGGCCCTGGCAACACAGCGACCAGACCTGGCCGGCGTTTTCGCCGACGTGGTCGAACCCGCGCAGCTACGTGAGCGGCTCATCGGCTTCTTCGATCTGAATTCCGACGGCGCGGAGGCAGACAGCGTGCGGGTGCTGTTGCAGGTGCTCGGTGCCGCGTGTGCGCCGGAATCGCCGTATCAGGACTATGCGAATACCGCGATCGCAACCTTCGTCGACGAGCTCGCAGCGGCGCTGCGCAGGACCGGATTGGCTCGAGATCCTGAAGTGGTGTCGACGCTTCTGGTCTCGGGACTGCGGGGCATCATTCAAGACCGTGTGATCACGGGCGACCGAGAACGCACTGGCCGCGCAGCCCGCGCCCTGATCAACGCGGTCTTGCCGTCCGACCGATAGGTCGTAGGTTGCGGTGATTCGGAACCCCGAACGGCGAGGCCCCGACGCATCTGTCAGGGGATTTCGGCGCGAATCGCGGAAGCCATGACCGTCTGGATCGGCACCGGCGGGTTATCGGTGATCCGGGTAACTCCGGCGAGACCGACACCGAGCATCAGCAGGCGAGCGGCGGCCGCTCGCGCTTGGGTCGCATCGGCGACGGCACGGGACAGCACGGCCGTGAGGACGTCGGTCAATTGCGTGAGGGTTTCGACATAGCTGCTCGCGACCGGGCCGCGTAGTTGGGCGTGCGCACCGGCCTCGGCCCAACGAGCCAGTGCGTGACCCTCGCCGTCGCCGACCAGGTCGGAGAAGAACAGTGTCAGCGCGGCGGCCGGCTCGAGGTCGAGGACCGCGTGCTGGTAGGCCGCTATCTCGCGGGCCGCGTACTGCCGCCACGCATCGGCGGCGAGTTCGTCGGTCGAGGAGAAGTGATGGTGAATCTGTCCTTGGGAGCCGCCGAGCTCGCTCGCGACGGTGCGCGCCGTCACCGCGCTCAGTCCATCTCGTGCCACCACCGTGGCTGCCGCCTCGACGATCGATTGACGGCGCGCGGCGCGGGCCATATAAGCCATCGATCTCTCCATCGCACGTGTCGTTCGGCCTCGGACACCGAACATCGGAGTGCGATCGTACGCGAGCGGGAAATAGACTGGACAGCCAATTTGTACATGGGTACAAATTGGCTATGCCCACAGTAATCCGCCCCTTGTCCACCCCAGACCTCGACCGTGCCGCGCAGGTGCTCGGCGAGGCCTTCGCCGACTACCCGTGGACGAATTGGTGCGTCGCGAAAGACGATCACCTACAACGCATCTCATCGCTACAGCGCATCTATCTCGAACACATGGCGCTTCCGTACGGGAGGGCCTACATCGACACCACCGGCCATGGCGTGATCGCTTTCCTACCGCCCGACGCCCCAGCGCCGAGCGCATCGGTGTCGGCCGAAATCGCGCACCTGCACGGCGACGGACTGGACCACCTGCTGGTGGCCGAGGAACGAATGTCGACGCTGCCGGTGCCCGACGGCGCCTGGCTGCTGGCCACCATCGGTACCACACCACAATCCAGGGGAACCGGCCTCGGCACGGCGCTGATGAAACATGGCCTCACCGAACTCGATCGAGCCGGACATGCCTGTTGGCTGGATACCTCGACCGAACGAAACCTCCCGCTGTACCAACGATTCGGGTTCTCGGTGGTCGACCACATCACGCTCGATGGTGGTCCGTCCGTGTGGCGAATGCACCGTCGCGAAGCCTAGCGAGCCGTGGCAGGCGAGGCCGAACGTCGCAGTACGGGTCGCACCATCCGCCTCCTATTCTCACCTCGATCGACACAATTTCCCTCGCGGCGATTCGCAACTGCGATGACACTGACCTCGTTAAGGCCTACGACAACGAGCTGTCCGGCGCTAGTGAACCCGATCTGCTTCAGGCTCCCGATACCGAGCGGAACCAAGCTCGCCTGGGCCACCCGGTCGACAAGGCCACAGGTGAATCACTGGAACTCGGTGACCTTCCTCGAATACCTCCATCGTCCTCGCCGGCCCCGACGACTGGGACGCCGGTGACATCCTCCGCCGAGCCTTTGAATCCGCGGCGGCCGAGGACGTAACCTCGTAGCCCTGTCCTTCCAGCACCGCTCCGACGCCTACCCGCACGTACAGAACTGACCCCACCCGCGAGTTCGGGTCGTCCCTGCCGAGGTCGCCCTAGTTCGGCCGACGCGTGTGTTCGGTCCAGTCGCGCCCGTCCCACCAGCGTTCGTCGTCACCGTCCGGGTTGTTGTACCAACCCGGCGGCGGCGCGGACCGGGAGCCCGGTGGCATGGACGGTGTGACGAAAGCGATTGGTGCAGGCCGTGGTTCACCGACTCGATACAGTGCGCGCACGATCAGCACGACAAGGGCGAGTGGAACACCGAGAACGAGCATCGCGGTCAGCGCGCCGCCCGTACTGCTGCCGTCGCGGACGAGCAGGAAGAAGGCGAACATGCCGATGAGTACGGCCGCCCACCAGGGATTCCGGTTCGGTGCGTTGGCTGGTGCTGACACATATCGCGGGTGCGTGGGCGGCTGTGGTCGTTGCTCGAACATGGTTGGCCCCTTGTGTGACCCGGATTAGGCAGGGGTCAGCATACGGATTTCGACTTTACCCAGGAACGAGTTAGCGCAAACGTGCTGAATTCACATCCATGACCGCGGTTTGCTCGGCGCGGCACGGAGATTGGTGGGGAGCGGCGTGACCCAACAGTCGCGACCGCATTCGACCCTGCTCGCTTCGGATTTGCGCTATCACGGCAGCGGGCGTAGGCCGATGGCTGTTCGTGCGCTGACGTAGACGAGGCGGTCGTCAGGCTGGGGGAGTGGTGTGCCGTCTCCGGTGAGGGCGTGGGGGTCTGGGTGAACGGCGCGGAAGGGGATTTCCCAGAGTGGGTCGCCGGTGGTGGGGTCGAGGGCGGTGAGGCCGCTGGGGTGGGTGATGACGATCGAGTCGGTGGTGGTGGCGACGGTCTCGATGGGGGCGGAGTGAGGGCGTTGCCAGCGGCGGTGGCCGGTGTGCATGTCGAGAGCTGTCAGCGTTTGGGCTTCCGGGTCGGATAGGAGGGCGGTGTCGTCGACGACGGCCACCAGTGTCGAGGTGGAAGTGGCCTCCAGGTCGGGGGAGGTCCACACGGTGGCGCCGGTGCGGCGGTCGTAGGCGTGGTTGCCGAGGACGACGGGGATGGTGTCGTCGGTGGGGTGATCGAGCAGGGTGCGGCCGGGGGTTTCGGTCGTCGCCAGTGGCTTGCCGGTGCGGTCGAGGATGTCGGTGCCGGTGTCGCAGGAGACGCGTCGTACCAGCGCACCCGCGAGGGCGCTCGACCAGCCGCAGCCCGTGCGGGTGGTGGTCCAGGTGGGCGCACCGGTGTCGAGGGCGAAGCCTGCCAGGTCGCTGCTGAGCGCGAGCACGCCCTGGCCGTGCGTGACGTCGATGATGATGTCCATCAACACGTCCTCCCAGGCGCCGCCCAGCGCGAACTGCGTGGTCCAGAACCGATCCGGGTCCTGCAGCGTGCCCGCTCGCACGCGCACGTCGTCGTCTTCCGCGTTGCCCTCCACCAGATACACCCGGTCTTCGGTGGCCGCGATCGCGAACGGAGACCAGTCGATCGGGGTGCGTGTCGATTGTCCCGTGGACAGGTCGTAGCCGACCACTGCCGTACCGTCGGCGCTGAACCCCGTGAAGCACACCAGGTGCCCGTCGACGGGCACGTCGGCGCAACCACCGAGATCGGCGGCGGGCGCACGCCAGCGGATGCTCCCGTCGTATGCATCGATGCCGTACAGGGTCGAGGCGTCCTCGGTGCCGACCACGGTCACCAGGATGTCGTCGGTCGCGACGAAACCGGAACTGCCGGAATCGAATTCGGTGCCGAATACCGGCGAGCGGAAGACCGCATCTGCTGACCCGGACAACTCGGCCGCGCTCACCGACCAGGCCAGACCCGGTGCGGCACTGTTGGTTCCGGTGATCTTGCGAGTGGAATCCGCGGGTTGCGACAACACCACCACCGCCCCGATGCCGGTGGCGAGCGCGGCGACAGCGGCGACGATGAGCCCACGTAGTCCCGGCGTCGTCACGGCGTCACCGAACCCGGTGCGAGAGCGATCTTCTCGAGTTGTTCGAACGGCATCGGTGACGACGGCCTTTCTGCGCGACAGGTGACGTCGATGCGGGTGCCGTCCAGTTTGGTGAGAACGACGGTCCGCACGAATTCTTCTGCGGTGCGCCCGGATTGATCGGCGGTGGTGAAGTAGTCCTCGCGGGTTTCGATCACGGTGCCGTCGGCGCTGGTCCGTGCGGAACCGCCATGCTCGGGTTCAGTGTTCGGCATCGGTTGTCCTGCGGCGATCGACACGGTCAGCGTGGATGGCTGCCCCGGCGTCGTGACCCGAACCGTCTGACACAGCCCGCCCCGACCGAAGTCGTCGGGTCGCATGTCGCCGAGCGGGCGGTCCGTGCTGTTCCCGTCGAGCGCACCGGCCAGCGCCGCGTTCACCCGTGCTGCCACCGCTTCGTCCAGTGTCGGCGAATTGTCCACTCGCACATGACAAGGCGGCGGCGGTTCGATCGTGCCCGGCGGAATCGGATCGCCGACACCGAGCCCGTCGGCGAGCACGATCGCGACCAGCTCGTCCTTGGTGAGCGGTACGGTTCCGGTCGGCATCGACCCGGACGGCGCGTCGGTGGAGATGACCATGATCCGGCTGCCGTCGGGACGATAGGCCTGGGCGCTGCGTGACAATGTCCGGATACCGTCGAGCTCCTCCCAGGTGTCGTGCAGGTCGACGGTCGAACCGTCCGGCATGGTTCGCCGCTCGTCGAGCCAACCCGCCGTGCACGCCGGGACCGGTTCTTCGGACTGCTCGACGGTGACCCACAGCGACCCGGCACCCGCGCCGCGCCGCAGGTCCGCTCCCGCACCGGTGAATCCACCGAACGGGCTGTCGGGTTCCCCGAGGATCGGTTCGAACAGCAGTGATCGGTCGGGCGACCCGAATCCGACCGTCACATCGGTCGGCAGCGCGGCACGCAGCGCCGTCGACATCGCGACAGCCTTCCGTCCGGAGAACCACGGATAGGCCGGGTTGTCGTATTCGCCGGGACCGAAGACTGCGCCATACGTCTCGTCGGACGACGGCGCTTCGACACTCGAACAGCCGGGAATCTGCGTCGGAAACGTCACCGACGGGCGAACCCGGACCGGCGTCGGCAGCTCCGCCTCGGGCGTGACAGAAACAGCGGCGGTGGGCGGCGCGGTGGTGAGCTCAGGTTCCGGCTCGTGCAGAAGCCCTCCGACGATCACCCCACCGGCCACCGCCGTGAAGCTCCACAGGGCAACGGTCCACCCCGTTATCGCGCGTGTAGGCGTCTTGTCCGGCATCCGGCCTCCTCGGGAACGGCTCGGACAATACGCGGGCGCTGTCCGGATGGCTCAGAGCGTAGAAGATTCCGGTTCGCCCTGTCCCGGCCCGAGGAGCTCGTACAGGCACAGGTGATCGAGGTCTGTGGCAACAAATGGACAGTCGCGTTCATGGCTTGGCGGCGCGGTGACGGCTGGGAGTCCGTCGCTGGGTGCGGGGATCCGGGATCGGGTGCGCCGACCAGATGGTCGTGGACGTCACTAGCCTGGTTGGGTGGGAGCAATGGAGTTCGGTGGCACCGGATGGGATTTCGCAAGGCCGTCCAAGGGTAGGCGTGTGGGAGCAGCGATCCTCGGCTTCCGCATCGGGCAGGGCTTGGACCTGCGTGTCGCGGCGGCGCCGGCGGTCACCGTGGTGATCCACTTCGGAGATACCGAGCTCGTGGTCGACGACGGCGTCGGGCGGCAGAGGTTGACCGGACTCGTCGCCGGACCCGCGCTCGCGGCGATGCGCGTTCGTTGCGCGCGAGCCGAGTGTATCGAGATCCGCATGTCGCCGGTGCGCGCCTATTCGCTCTTGGGCGTCAGCCCGCGTGATCTGGGTTCAGGCGTGGTCGGGGCAGAGGAGCTGTGGGGTGGACATGCTCGCCGTCTGCGGGCCGCATTGGCCGCTGCCGCGGACTGGGATGAGCGGTTCGCTCTGACGAAATCGTTTCTGACACATAGTGATCTGCGCCGCGTGCCGGATTCGGAGGTGGTCGCCTGTTGGAACGACATACTCGCCGCCCGTGGGCAGGTACGCGTCGCCGACCTCGCCCAGTCGTGCGGGTGGAGCCGTAAACGGCTCTGGTCGAGGTTCGAGTCGCAGATCGGCTTGACCCCCAAACGTGCGGCAATGCTGGTCCGATTCCGCTGTGCGGTAGACGGTTTGCTGGCGGGTCGGTCCGCCGCCGAGGTCGCCGCGGATGGCGGCTACGCAGATCAGGCGCATCTGCACCGTGACGTGTCCATCTTCGCAGGCAGCACACCCGGGGTGCTCGCCACGCGTTATCTGCCCGATATCGCGCGCTACCGCCACCGGGCGTGGGGAACATTTTCTCAATACTCGACGGGTCCGCTCGGCCGATAGTGGTGTTCGCCTCAGCCGAGGCGACGACCGCGAGAGGACATCTGCCATGAGTAATTCTCTTGATCCCGACGAACTACAGGCCGCACTCGAGGCGGTGCATCGCGCCGGAGTGCCGGGAGTGTTCGCCGAAGCGCGAGCCGGTGAGCAGATCTGGCGCGGCGCTGCCGGGGTCGCCGACCTCGCCACCGGTCGTCCGGTGACGGCAGATATGCGACATCGTGTCGGCAGTATCACCAAGACGTTCACCGCCGCGGCCGTGCTGCAACTTGTCGAAGCCGGCGAGATCGGGCTCGATACACCGATCGGCCACTATCTGCCGCAGCTGGTCCCCGGCGAGCGCGGTGCGGCGATCACGGTCGAGATGCTGATCAACCACACCAGTGGTCTCGCCGAATACCTCCCACATGCCTACCCGTCGCTGTCCGCGTTCCCCGATCTGGCGAGGACGACACCGGAAAGCTTGGACGACAACAGGTTCAGCAAGTTCAACTGGGACGAGCTGATCGAATTGGGCGTCGCCGCCCCGGCCGTCGGTGTCCCCGGCAAGCCGCCGGGGGTGTACTCGAACACCAATTACCTGCTGCTGTGTCGGCTGATGGAGTCGGTCACGGCGACTTCGGCGGAGAAGTTCATCACCCGAAATGTCATCGAACGTGCCGGTCTGCGCGATACCGAACTGCCCACTGGTCCCGAGATCGATGGACCACATTCCCACCATTACGAATCGTGGTTCGGCATGATCGACCCGCCGCGCGACTACAGCGTTTACGACATGTCGTGGGTAGGCCCGTCGGCGTCCCTGATCTCGACCGTCGCCGACCTCAACCGGTTCTTCGATCTGCTCCTCGCCGGTGAGATCATCAGCCGCGCGATGCTGGAACGGATGCAGCGTACGGTCGCGGTGATCTCCTTCGAAGGCAAGACCGTCGACTACGGGCTCGGCCTGCACCGGATGGAGGTTCCCGGCCGTGGCACCTTCTGGGGTCACGACGGCTCGGTCTGGGGTGGTGGCGCCATCTCCCTGACCAGCGCCGACCGAACCCGCCAAGCCTCCGTCGCGCTGAATCTCCAGCGCTGGAACACCCTGGCGCCGTCGGGCCGACCACAACCGCACGCCATCGATGACGCTTTCGCTGCTCTCCTGCGAACACTGACCGGTGGACGCCCCGGGCCGTCACCGCGCTGACGGAGAGAATCATGGCAGGGGTCACCGCGCCGCCGCACGCCTCGGATTCGGCTGCGCGGTGGCGCGGTGATGCGGTGTTCACGCCCGGGTTCATGGCGTTCACCGGCCGGATCGGCGACGCCGACCGGCACGCTCATGCCGCGGTTCAGGTGTTGTTCGTCGCCCGTGGTGGCCTCGTTCTCACCGATGCGCAGGGGCAGGCAACGCACGCCGTGGCGGCGATCATCCCGCCCGGTGTTGTCCACCAGGTCACTGCGGAACCCGGAACATCCGGGTTCGCGGCCTTCCTCGATCCCGACTCCGCCACCGCGCGCGCCGCGCTGGCCCGCTTGGCCGGCTTGCCCTTTGAAGCCGCCACCAGTTGGGTCACCGCGGCATCCCCGCGTTCACCCGAGAGCTCGCTCGATTCGCTCGGCGCTGCGCGGCGGCGCTCGCATCCGGCGGTCGCCGACGCGCTGCGTGTCGCGGCCGGTTGGCCAGGGGGACCACCGTCGTTGGTCGAACTCGCTGCGCGGGTGGGGATGTCGGCGAGTCGGCTCGCGCATGTGTTCACCGCCGAGGTCGGCTCGGGATATGCGGCGTGGCGGCGCTGGACTCGGCTGCAGCGCGGTTTCACGGTTGTGCGCGAGGGCGGTTCGCTGACCGAGGCGGCCCATGCGGCCGGGTTCGCCGACAGCGCACACCTGACCCGTACGTGTCGGGAGTTGATCGGTATCACCCCGACCGAAGCACTCATCGCCACCGGATGGCGTTCGCCACCGGCACAGGTCAGCTGATTTCTTCAAGCCGAGACAGGTACCAGGGCGCGACGCTGAATCCATGTCCGCACTCGTTGCTTCACTCATCCGCTACGGCTACGCCCCGTTGATGCTGATCGGCATCAACGGGGCGGGTATCGCCGCGGCCGCCACCGGCGCCCACAAACTCTGGCTGCTCGCCCTGCTCGGAGTCGCTGTCGCTGTGTCGTTCACCGCCGAGGCGGTCCTGCCCTACCGGGCGGATTGGAATACCTCCCACGGTGATTTCGGCCGGGACACCGCGCACGGTGTCGTCAACGAAACCCTGGTCCTGGGCAGCGTCGCCGCTATCCCGGTGCTCGCCGCGCTGATCCCTGGCGTCGGGATCTGGCCTGGCAGTTGGCCATTCGTCGCTCAGGTGCTGGTCGCGATCCTCGTCGCCGACTTCGGGATCACCCTGGCGCACTATGCGAGTCACAAGATCGCGATCCTGTGGCGCTTCCACGCGGTACACCACAGTGTGCAACGGTTCTACGGGCTCAACGGCCTAATGAAACACCCGCTGCATCAGACCATCGAGATGACCGCCGGAGTCACCCCGCTGCTGCTGGCGGGGATCCCCGTCCCGGTCGCGGCGGCATTGTCACTGGCGGTGGCGGTGCAACTGCTGCTGCAGCACTCCAATGCCGACTATCGCGTCGGCCCCTTCAAATACGTTCTGGCGCTCAACGAAGGTCACCGCTTCCACCACCTCAAATGGGCAGGAATCGGTGATGTCAACTTCGGGCTGTTCACCCTCGTCTGGGATCACCTGCTGCGCACCTACAGCTACGACCCGGGCCGACGGTTTTCCAGCGCCGATCTCGGTATGGCGGCCGAACCCGACTACCCCAGCGGCTATCTCGCCCAACTCGCGAAACCGTTCACTCGCTGAGCAGCAGACAGCGTGACCGCGACCTCTGTGCGGGGTCGGACAAACTCGCCCGCAGGGTGGAAGGGCGATTCGTGCTGCGGGCGAGTCTGTTCGCGGTGTTGGTACCGGCCGCCCGAAGGCTGCGTCTGTGACGATACGAATCGTGCGGGTTGTTGCAAGTGAGCTGGTCCGTATATTGCGAGAGTTCACATCGGATCAGCCCGTGATTTGTCTCTGAATCGAATCAGATCGCGAACATGATCTGCCGATATGGCATGGGCGAAGGTGTAATTACCCAGTAGGCGCTGGGAGATTCTCAAGAATTTTTCCTCGAAGCTGTGGAGTTTCCAGACATAGTTTTCCGAGCGATCGAAGCGGCGTCTACTGGATTGACCCGCCATCCGGAAACTCCGATGTTGCCAGGCCCGTACGGCGGGAACCGCGAGGAGGATCGAATGAACGACAGTGCCGTCTTCGTCGTCGACCGGCTGCAACTCGTCGGCATCCTGAGCGCCGCCCGTGCCAGAGCGCTCGACATCGCCACCGCGCACGGTCTCCGGATCGTGCATACCATCGTCGAACCCGATGTGGACCTCGAGTCGTTGCTCGACTACATCGAGACCCACCAGATCGCCGTGGCCATCACTCCCACGTATCGACATATTCAGAACAACCCGGCATGGGTGCGAACCCGGTGCGATCTGATCACGACGGATCCGCCGTCCTACCAGCGCCGTCAACAACGGCTGGTCGTCTCCTGAACCGCCGACGCGAGCGCGAATCGAGCAAGTGCTCGGCAAAACGCGCCGCGGCAGCCTACATACCCGTCGAGGCCGTGCTCGAACCGGTGCATTGTGCTGCGGTACAAGGCACTCTGTGAATCCACACAAACGGTATACCGGGGCATCGTGAGCCCACCAGAGCATTTGCTGGGTACGGTAACCACAGCTGAGGCGTGGCTATGTTGCGATTCACACAGATCCCGCGATCGTCCATTGCCGACTGTTACAACGGAGTGCTCGATGACCCCTTCAACTATCGATCAGGCCCACAACCCTTTCACTGCAGACGGTCGGCCGGTATCGAGTTTCCTGGGGAGCGCGGACGAGTTGGTGCCGCGGCTGGTCACCTATTTCACCGAGCATTTCATGCCGTGTATGACGCTGCCGAGCGAGGCCATCCGCGGTGACGTCACCGAATTCACCCGGCACTGCCTGGCCCTGGCGATGGAAATGCTGGACAAGCGGGCGTCTCCGTCCGAACAGCAGTTGGCCGCGCTGCGGGCATCCGCAGCGCAGTACGCCCGGGAGGGTGTGCCGGTGGGGACCCTGCTCCGTGCCTATGCCGAGGGATTCAGGATCGGCTTCGAACTCGTCACCGAGCACGTCACCCCGGCGGACCTGGCCGAGCTCGTCGAGGGCACCCGGCTGCTGTTGCGGACGCTCGAGGTGATCAACGCGACGGTGACCAGTGCCTACCTCGACGAGCAACGTCAGGTCGCCAAGGAGCATCAGACCAGTGCGCAGACGGTGGTCTCGGCACTGCTGAGCGGGCACGGCATCGGCGCGCTCACCCGGCAGACCGGGATCAGGGTGGCCGGCTCGTATCAGGTTGTCGCACTGATGATTCCCGATCTGGCCGAGGAGTTCGACCCGAACGTCGACGCCCAGGTAGTCGCGCGCCGCAAATTGCGCCGGGTGCAGGCGGCGCTGGCTGATGTGTTCGCCTCGCGGGCGCTGGCCTTGCTGAGTACCAAGGGCGGGACGTTGCTGATCCCGGCCGACGAACCGGACTCGCCGCGGATGACCGCCGCCGTGCTGGCCGAGATCGGCGCCCTGGCCGGCATGGAACTCACCGCGACCCTGGTGCATACCACGACCGAGCGGATCCCCACCGCGACCGAGGAAGCGCACGAGCTGCTCGACTTGGTGCGTGGCATCGCCAAACCGGCTGGGCTGTACGAGCTTTCGGATCTGGCTATCGAGTACCAGCTCACCCGGCCCGGACCCGCGCGCAACCATCTCGCCGCTGTGATCGCCCCGCTCACCGACTACCCGGAATTGCTGGAAACGTTGAAGGTCTATATGGCGACGGGCCTCAACCGCAAGGCCGCGGCCCGCCGGATCAATGTGCACCCCAACACCATCGACTACCGGCTGCGGCGGGTGAGCAGCCTGACCGACCTCGATCTGACGACAGCGGAGGGAATTCTGCGGGCCCGCATCGCGCTGCTGGCCGATGATCTCGTGCACACCCGGGGCGCTGCGTGAAGCCCGCCTACCGCGTCGTCAGGGCACTGGCCGCGTCGACCCCGGATCGGTAACAGGCTTCGAGTTGGGCGCCGAGCAGATAGTCACCGGCCAGTTGCAGTCCTGGGACGGCGCGCAGCTGTTCGCGCAGCCCGCCGCGGAATCCGGCGTGGTCGGGTAGGTAAGCGCAGTGGGCTGCTGACCAGCTGCGGGTTTCGGTGCGTAGTCGCTCGATGGTCGGGCCGCCGAGCAGGCCGCACACCTTGGCCTCGGCGTCGTCGACCCACCGCGCCAGTTGTGCTGGGTCGGGCAGCGGCCGCGCCTCGCGTCCGCTGAAGGTGTAGCGGACGATATCGAGATCGTTGACGCCGTAGACCCCTGCCGCACTGCATGGCCCGGAATCGAACGCGATCGATCGCACGGTACTGCTGAACAATGGTCGCGCGTACTGCACCACCGCGACCGTCGAAGGATAATAGGTGACCTCGCCCAACATCTTGCCGAGTGCGGGAGCAAGCTCGCCCAGCAGCCGTGCGGACGCGTGCGCAGGGGTCGCGAGGACCACACCGTCATAGCCGGAAAACGTGGTCCTACCGTCGTTTTCCATGGTTTCCAGCCCGACCACCCGGCCTTCACGCAGCACCACGCGTTCGACTCGCGTGTGGAGGCGAACCGGTACCTGGCCGGCGAACCAGTCCAGCACCGGTTGCATTCCGTCGACGAGTTGGTCGTAGCGATCCTGCACCATGCCCAGGCTCACCCCGAAAGCGCCGAGATACACCTCGTCCGGCTCTGCGGCATTGAGCCGTACGGTCAACGGGCGCAGGACGGTACGGCTGAACTGTTGACCGAATCGAGTGCTGAAGGCGGCGCTGTCTTCGGCAGTGCCCAGGCGACCGAAGTAGTCGGAGTCGAGGTAACGGTTGCGTTCGTCGAATCGTACGCGCGCACCGTAGTAGAGCATGCGGGCCGCGTCGATGGGCGATCCGGTGCGCAGGAGATGGCGGAGGAAGCCGGCGATGCCCGGGTTGTCGAGCGTCACCAGCCGACCGTCGACGACCTGGGAGCTGTTGATCCCGAACGGCTCGTACGCACGTTCGCCGGATGCGGTGATGAACGCGCGCAGCTCGTGGTAGCGACGGCCGATATTTTTGCCGCCCAGCATGATCGGAGTCCCACCGAGCGTGCCGAAACCGCAGCGTCCACCGAGCGTCGAGTCCTGCTCGAGCAGTTCCACGGTGTGACCGGCGCGGTGCAGGGCGAACGCGGCGCCGATGCCGGACAGGCCGCCTCCGACGACCGCGAACTTCTGTGGCGTGCTCATGATCGGTTGTGCTCCTGTTCCGGCGGCACGGGGTAGGGCGCCAGTTCGACGAGCGCGACAGCGATCCGGGCGCCGCGCTGGTGCAGGGTGACCTCGACGCCGATGCCGTCGAGTCCGGTGTCGGCAGTGGTGGTGGTGCAGGTGATGGGCGCGTCCAGTTCGGCGAAATCGGTGAAATGGGCCTCGACGCCGAGCACTGCGGCCGCCGGCGAATCGAGCAGTCCGGCCTCGCTCGCGGCCAAGACGGCCGCCTGCCGGAAGACCTCGAGCAACAGCGGACCCGGGACGTGGTCGTACTGGTGGTCGAAGAAGCTGGGATGACTCCGGTCGACTACGACGACCAGCTCGGGCGTTGGGGTCCGGCCGAGGACGACGTTGCGTGGGTCGCGGCGCCCGACGAGCTCAGGTGGGAGCGGCCGCACCGGATCCGGTGCAGGCTCGGCAGCTTGTGCGCGGTTGCGGCGTTGCAGTTCGCGGAACTCGTCGTAGTCCTCACGGGGGAAGGTGATCCCGCTGCCCGACAACGTCATCGCCAGCGCACCGTCGACGGTGAAGATAGCATCGAAGGGCACGTCCTGGTAGTAATCGCGCCCGGTGGCCAGGGCGCCCGGACGTACCCGCACGAGCCCCTCCAGCGGGTAGCGTTCGCTGTCGCGGAACGCGCTGAGGTCTTCCACCATGAATGCCATGCGCTGCAAGCTCGCCGGGGCGTCGGCGGGCACACCGAGGTGACGTTGCCCGACGACGAGAAGTGCTTGGCGCACGGCCTCGACGGCGCAGAGAGGGTCGTGGTAGGCGACCAGTCGATCGAACCACAGCGAATGTGCGCGCGGAATCTGTACCGCGGCAAGGAATTCGGAGCCGCCGACAACGGCCGTATCGGCGACATAGACCTCGGCGAGACCTCGTCGATGCGCCAGTGCGGCGGGGACGAGTTGTTCGAAGCCGAGCGTGCCGCGCACCGGCCACAGGGGACTTGTCACGCGAGTACCGCCTCGTGAGCAGGGACCGTACTCCAGATGCGTTCGGCGAGCAGCACGCCGAGCATCCTCGGTGTCGGATGGGTGAAGAGATCTTCGAGCGAAAGATGCACTGCGGCGGCGGTGTTGATACGGCTGCGCAACTCCAGGATCGACAACGACGTCAGCCCGAGCGTGAGTACGGTCGCGTCCAGGTCGAGCTCGTCTTCGGCGCGGTCGACGAGGATTTCGCGGATCTGCTCGACCACCAGGCGCGTCGCGAAGTCTGTGCGCTGATTCTCGGGGACGGTCGGCAAGTCCGGGCGCCCGGGTCCGGGAGTTCTCGTGAGCGCGTCGTGACGGCCGAGGGCGCTTTGTCCCGCGATGTCGGCGCCGGCCGCGCCGATCATGCGTTCGAGCTCGGAGCTGTCGGTGTCGACCCAGTAGCGGCGATGCTGGAACGGGTAGGTCGGCAGGTCGACTGTGGACGCGTCACCATCCCCGCACAGTGCCTCCCATCCGACCTCGGCGCCGGAAACCCATGCCGTGCCGAGGGCTTTCACCACCGAGGAAGCTTCACTGGTGCCGGGTCGCAGCATCGGCACGGCGGTGCAGCCGGTGTCTGCGAGCACCTCGTAGACGAGTCCGGCGAGCGTGTCACCAGCGCCGAGCTCGAGATAGGTGACGACACCGGCGTCGTTCAGGTGCAACACACTGTCGTGGAAGCGCACCGGCTCACGGGCCTGACGGACCCAGTGGTCAATCGAAGTGAGCTGCCCTGGTTCGGCCGCGGTCCCTGTCGACGTGGAGATCAACGGGATGCGCGGCTCGTGGAGCTGGACCGTCGCGAGGACCGCGCGGAACTCGTCGACGATCGCGGCGACGTGGGGTGAATGGAACCCGCGGTCCACGGCGAGCGGGGTGACGCGACGCCCGCGGGTGCGCCACTGTCGGCCGAGGTCCCCGACCGCGGCGATATCGCCTGCCAGCACGGTGGCGTTGGGTCCGTTGGCCGCCGCGATCGACACCTCGTGCTCCCGTCCGGCGATCGAGGCCAGCACCTCGGCGTAGGACGCTCGCACGGACACCATCGCTCCCGGCGCCATCCGTTGCATCAGTCTGCCGCGTGCCGCGACCACGGTGACCGCGTCTGCCAGCGACAACACCCCGGCTACGTGCGCCGCCGAAAGCTCTCCGATGGAGTGCCCGACGACGTAATCCGGTGTCGTCCCCCAGGATTCGAGCAGACGGAACAGCGCGACCTGGAGTGCGAACACCGCAGGTTGGGTGTAGTCGGTGCGGGGGAGCAGGTCCTCGCCGTCGAACAGCACCGCGCGCAGCGAGCACTCCAGGTGAGTGTCGAAACCGGCGCACACCGTGTCGAACGCCGCCGCGAACACCGGGAAGGTGTCGTAGAGTTCACGGCCACTACCCGCGAGCTGTCCGCCCTGGCCGGAGAACATCATCGCCAGTTTCCCGCTGGGGGAGCGGCGGGCGATGACCGCCGGACCGCCGGTGCGCTCACCCGCGACCACGGCAAGACCGTCCAGCAGGCCTTCTCGGCTGTCTGCCACGACGACGGCGCGGTGGTCGAATCTCGCCCGGGTGGTCGCCAGCGAGTACGCGATGTCGGTGATGTCGTGGCCGGAGTCGGTCACGGCCGCGCGTAACCGAGCCGCCTGCTCCCGCAGGGCACCCGCGGTGCGAGCTGACAGCAGCCACGGCACGACCGCCGGTTCCACCCGTGCCGAAACGGTCTGTACTGCTACGGGTTCTGGTGCCTGTTCGACGATCAGATGGACGTTGGTGCCGCTGATGCCGAAGGAGGAGACCCCGGCTCGGCGCGCGTGTCCGGTGCTCGGCCAGGGGTGTGGCCGCAGCGCGAGCCGGATCCGGTCCCCGTTCCAGTCGGCGTGTGGGGTCGGTGCGTCGACATGCAGGGTGGGTGGGACGACGCCGTGCCGGATCGCCTGCACCATCTTGATCAGCCCGGCCACCCCGGCCGCCGACTGGGTGTGTCCCATATTGGATTTCACCGAACCGAGCAGCAGTGGTGGCGCACCGTCACGCTCGCCGTAGGTGGCGAGGAGGGCTTGGGCCTCCACCGGGTCACCCAGGACGGTGCCGGTTCCGTGCCCTTCGACCACGTCGACCTCGGCGGCGCCGACCCCGGCGTTCGACAACGCCGCCCGGATCACGCGCTGTTGCGCGGTTCCGCGCGGCGCGGTGAGGCCGTTGGACGCGCCGTCGCTGTTCACCGCGGACCCGCGCAGCACAGCCAGGATCCGGTGGCCCTCCAGCTGGGCGTCTGAAAGGCGTTCCAGCACAACGAAGCCGACACCCTCGCCCCACGCGGTGCCGTCCGCGCCTGCGGCGAAGGATTTGCACCTGCCGTTCGGTGCCAGCGCACGTTGACGTGAGAACAGCGCGAACGGCATCGGTGTCGACATCACCGTGACACCCCCGGCCAGGGCCATCGCGCATTCCCGCAGCCGCAACGATTGCATCGCCTGGTGGATCGCGACCGCCGAGGACGAACAGGCCGTGTCGACGGTCACCGCAGGCCCTTCCAGCCCCAGTAGATAGGCCACCCGGCCCGCCGCCATCGAGGCGTGGTTGCCGGTGAAGTAGTAGGTCTCGGCGCCGTCCCAGGCCTGACTGGCACCGAATCCGTATCCCTGGTCGCTGAAGCCGACGAAGACGCCGGTATCGCTGCCGCGCAACGACATCGGGTCCACGCGAGCATGCTCTACCGATTCCCAGGCCAGCTCGAGCAGCAGGCGTTGCTGCGGGTCCATCGCTTCGGCCTCGCGCGGACTGATCCCGAAGAACCCGGCGTCGAATTCGCCCGCCTCGGTCAGGAAACCACCTTCGCGCACAGAGGATTTGGCGAACTTGTCGGGGTCGGGATCGTAGAACGCGTCGATGTCCCAGCCCCGGTCGGCCGGGAAGTCCGAGATCAGGTCGCGCCCGTCGAGCAGTGCATGCCACAGGTCGTCCGGTGAGTCGATTCCGCCGGGGAACCGGCACGACATGCCGACGATCGCGACCGGTTCCGTTGTTCGTGCCCGCTCGTCGGCGAGCTCCTGACGAGTCTGCTGCAATTGCCGGGTGGCGCGCTTGAGATACGCGCGCAGTTCCGCTTCGTTGGCCATCGGATCCTCGCTTTCTCCTCGGCTCAGACCGAGCGAACCTGATCGATCAGGTCGAACAGGGCGTCGTCGTCGGCGCCGTCGATGTTGTCGACCACGCTGTGCGCGCCGCCGCGTAGGGTGCGCGCGAGCACCTCGATCCGGTCGAGCAGTTCACCGACCCGGTCCTGCGGCAGGTCCACGCCCGCCCACCCTGCGGCGAGCGCGTCGAGCTGCGCGGCGATCCGTTCGACCGGGTCGTCCAGCGGCGCGATCTCGGTGCGCAGGTACTCGGCCAGTGCCGCGGCATTGGGGTAGTCGAAGACGATGGTCGTGCGCAGCCGCACGCCGGTGGCCGCTTCGAGGCGGTTGCGGAATTCCACGGCGCCCAGCGAGTCGAAACCCAGATCGGTGAAGGCGGTGTCGGCCGGCACCGCCTCCGCCGAGACGTGCCCGAGCACCGCCGCGGCGTGTGCACGGATCACGCCGAGCACCACCCGCTCCTGTTCGGCGGCGTCCAGACCGGACAGGCTCGTGACCAGGGCCGCCGATTCGTCGGACCCCCCGCCGGCCGCGCGGCGCGGACCGCGTGGCAGTGACCTAAGCATCGCGGGCAACTCGTCGTCACCGACCGAGCCGAGCGCGGTGAGGTCGAGCCGCGCGGGCACCGCCAGCGCTCTGCCGGTCGCCAGCGCGCTGTCGAACAGCGCCAGCCCGTCGTCGTCGGTGAGCGGCACGAGGCCGTCCCGGCGCATCCGGCGCAGATCCCGTTCGGTGAGGTGGCCGGTGATTCCGGTGCCGCGCTCCCACAACCCCCACGCGAGGGCGGTGGCGGGCAGGCCATGGTGTCTGCGGTGCTGGGCCAGCGCGTCGAGGAAGCCGTTGGCCGCGGCATAGTTCGCTTGACCGGGATTGCCGAGCAGCCCCGCGATCGAGGAGTACATGACGAACATCGACAGAGGTCGGCCCTCGGTCACCTCGTGCAATAGCCAGGCCGCATCGGCCTTCGGGCCGAACACCTTCGCGAGGTGCTCGGGGGTCTGAGCGGCGAACAACGCGTCGTCGACGACGCCGGCGGTGTGCACCACCGCGGTCAGCGGATGCGCTGGGGGGATCGCGGCGATCAGGGCGGTGAGCGCGTCGCGGTCGCTCACATCGCACGCGGTGATGTCGACGTGGGCGCCGAGCGCGGACAGTTCGGCGGCGAGTTCGGCGGCGCCGTCGGCGTCGGGGCCACGACGGCTGGTCAACAGCAGGCGCCGCGCGCCGTACCCGGACACCAGGTGACGGGCGGCCAGTGCGCCGAGTCCGCCGGTGCCGCCCGTCACGAGGACTGTGCCGTCACGGTCGAGTGGGATGGGCACCGTCAGCACGTACTTGCCGATGTGGCGGGCCTGGCTGAGCTGACGGAATGCTTCGGGCGCTCGCCGCACATCCCAGGGGGTCACCGGAAGCGGCCGCAGGACACCGGATTCGAACAGGGTGTGTAGTTCGGTCAGGATCTCGCGCAGGCGGTCGGGTCCAGCATCCATCAGCAGGAAGTTGCGGTACCGGACGCCGGGGTGGGTGAGGGTGATCTCGTCGGCGTCCCGCAGGTCGGTCAGGCCCATCTCGATGAACCGGCCACCGCGCGGCAGCAGGTCGAGCGAGGCGTCCACCTTGTCGCCCGCCAGCGAATCGAGGACGACGTCGACGCCGCGCCCGCCGGTCGCTTCGAGGAATTTGTCCTTGAACTCGGTGGTACGGGTGCTGGCGATTCGGTCGTCGGTGAAACCGTTCGCGCGCAACGCATTCCACTTGCCTGGGCTGGCGGTGACATACAGGTCAAGTCCGAGATGCCGGGCGAGCTGCACCGCGGCCATACCGACACCACCGGTGGCGGCGTGGATGAGCAGCGACTCTCCCGCTCGCGCTTCGGCCAGATCGACCAGCGAATAGTACGCGGTGGCGAACACGATGGGTGCGGCCGCCGCCTGCTGGAAGGACCAGCCGGTCGGCATCGGAACCACGGTGCGCCGATCGGCCACCGCCGTCGCGCCGATGCCGGTGAAGATGCCCATCACCGCGTCGCCGACTGCGAAATCGGTGACATCGGGACCGATCTCGACAACCACACCCGCCCCCTCGCCACCGATCGCGGTATCGGGGATCGGATACATCCCGAGCACGATCAGCACATCACGGAAGTTGACGCCCGCCGCCCGTACCGCGATCCGCAGCTGGCCGGGCTCGAGCGGCACGCTCTCGGGCCGGGCGGCCAGCACCATGTTGTCGCCATGCAGCGTGCCGCGCCCACGGTCGACGAGCTGCCATCGACCCTCATGAAGCGCCTCGGCGGACCCGACCGTGTCTGCCCCGGCGCGAACCAGACGTGGTGCCTGTAGTTCGCCGTGCCGGATGGCCAGCTGCGGCTCGGTAGTCGATCCGGCGGCCAGGCGTGCGGCATCCCGGTAGCCGTCGGGGTCGTCGAGATCCAGCAGCGCGATCCGGCCCGGGTGTTCGTTCTGCGCGGTGCGCAGCAGGCCCCACACCGCGGCACCGACCAGGTCGTCGACGTCCTCGGCGCCGTGGACCGCGACCGCGCCGCTGGTGACGAAGACGATCAGTGCCCCGGAGAATTCGTCGTCGAGGAGCAGGGCGCGCACCGCGGTCTGCACATTGCTCACCTGCTCGGCGACCGGCTGGGATCGGTCGGCCGGATCGAGCCGGACGACGACCAGCTCGCTACCCGCACAGTGCTCGACCACAATACCGCGCGCCGTGTCCACGGGGGCCCAGTTGCCTTGGGCTGCAACGGGTTCGGGTGCCGCAACGCCGACCCAGTTCACTTCGTGGAGTCCGCCGTCCGAGGCCGGGCGTCGGCCCAGTGCTGCCGAGGGGATCGCGCGCAAGGCCAGCGATTGGGCGGTGGCCACCGGCTTGCCCGCCGTGTCGCTGACCTCGAGACGGATCCGGTCGGTACCGACCGGTGTGAGACGAACACGCAGCGATGACGCGCCCACCGCGTGCAGTGCGACGCCTTCCCACGCGAACGGCAGCTTCACCGCACCGGACTCGGTGGGCCCGACTGTGCCCGTCGCGATCAGCGCGTGCAGTGCGGCATCGAGCAGCGCCGGGTGCAGGCCGAAGTCGGTGGCGTCGGCAGCGGCTGATTCGGGCAGGGCCACTTCGGCGAGCACCTCCTCGCCGTGCCGCCAGATCCGGCCGAGACCGCGGAAAGCCGACCCATATTCGTAGCCTGCGGTCGCCATCGCGTCGTACGGGTCGTGCGTGGTGACCAGGACCGCGCCGACGGGCGGCCACGGCCCCTTCGTCTCCGAAGCCAGGGCTTCCGCCGGTTGCAGCGTGCCGGTGGCGTGCCCGGTCCACGGCAGTTCTTGCGCCGATGTCGTGCGAGGACGAGAGGATACGGTGAGCGTCCGATGCCCGGACTGCTCTGCCGGTCCGACCTGCACTTGCACGTCCACCGCCCCGTTATCGGGAATCACGAGCGGGGATTCCAGGACGAGTTCACCGACCACCGGGCATTGCACCGATCGGCCCGCGTACCAGGCGAGTTCGATGAATGCGGTACCTGGAAGGAGCACCGATCCGGCGATCCGGTGCCCGGACAACCACGGGTGGGTGCGCACGGACAGCTGCCCGGTGAGCAGCAGCCCGCCGTCGGCGGCGAGACCGACTTGCGCCCCGAGCAGCGGATGCTCGGCGTCGTCGAGCCCGGCGCCGCGGACATTCCCGCGCTCGCCCACCTCGAGCCAGAACCGGTCGCGTTGGAAGGCGTAGGTGGGCAGATCCACCGGGCGGGCGCCTGCGCCGTCGAACAGTGTGGTCAGGTCCAGTGCTGCGCCCTGGCAGTGCAGCGCGGCCAACCCCGCCACGAACGCGAGATCACCGGCGATACCTGGGCGCTGCAACGCGACCGCCGTGAGCGCCGTGTCGTCGTCGGCGATCTCGTGCACCATCGCCGTCAGTGCGGCGCCCGGTCCCATCTCGGCGAAACAACTCACGCCACCCTGTTCCCGGGCCCACCGCACCGCGTCCAGATAGCGGACCGGTTCGCGTAGATGGCTCACCCAGTGCTCGGGGGAGCACAACTGTGCCGCCTCGGCCACCTTGCCGGTGAGCGCCGAGATCACCGGGACAGTCGGTGGGTGGTAGGTCAACCCTCGACAGACCGCGGCGAATTCGGGGAGGACGGCGTCCATGTGTGGCGAGTGGAACGCGTGGCTCACCCGCAGCCGGGTGGTGCGGATACCGTCGGCGGCCAACTGAGCCGCGATAGCGGACACCGCAGCCTCCGCACCCGAAACCACCACCGACGCAGGCCCGTTCACCGCCGCAACACCGACATCGTCGTAGCGGCGGACCAGGTCGGCGACGGTCTCCGGATCCGCGGCGACCGCCACCATCGCACCGCCTACCGGAGCGGACTGCATGAGCCTGCCCCGCGTGGCCACCAAGGCGCAGGCATCGGCCAGAGACCAGACCTCGGCGACATAGGCCGCAGTGATCTCGCCGATGGAGTGCCCCATGACGAAAGCCGGTCGTAGCCCCCATGATTCGGCCAGCCGGTACATCGCTACCTCGGTGGCGAACAGTGCCATCTGCGCGACCTCGGTGTTGTCGAGCGCCGCACCGGAGTCTTCGGTGAGTACCAGTTCGCGCACCGGAATCGCGCAGTAGTTGCCGAATTCGGCGCAAACGGCGTCGAACGCCGCGCGGTAGGCCGCGTAGCCGTCGTACAGTTCCCGTCCCATCCCCGTCCGCTGGGTGCCCTGGCCGGGGAACATCACCGCGGACACTGCCGCATGGGCGCTGCCGCGCACCACATTCCGCGTGTCGGCGCCCCGCGCGACCGCCCGCAGCCCCTCGATCAATTCCTCGTGGTTCCGCCCGGCGATGACCGCTCGGTGCTCGAACCGGGCTCGCGTGTCGAGCAGCGACAACCCGATATCGACGGGCTCGACCGCAGGGTCCGTCGCGAGCTGGTCGAGCAAGGCAGCGGCTTGGGCGGCAACGGCATCCGCGGACCGAGCGGTGACCACCCACGGAACCACCGGCGGCGGGACGACATCCCGTGCCGGCTGGACCGGGTACTCACCCTGTTCGATCACCACATGGGCGTTGGTGCCGCTGATGCCGAACGACGACACCGCGGCGCGCGGCGGACGACCCGTCGCAGGCCACGGCCGGACCTCGGTCACCAACCGGACTGCCCCCGACGACCAGTCCGCATGTGGGGTCGGTTCGTCGACATTCAACGTCGGCGGCACCGTGCCGTGCCGCATCGCCATCACCATCTTGATCAACCCGCCTACTCCCGCGGCGGCCTGCGTGTGCCCCATATTCGACTTGAGCGACCCGAGCAGCAGCGCGTGCTCGTCGTCGCGTTCCGCGCCGTAGGTCGCGAGCAACGCCTCCGCCTCGATCGGATCACCGAGGCGCGTGCCGGTTCCGTGCGCCTCGACCACATCCACCTCGTCGGTGCGCAGACCCGCGTCCGCCAGCGCCGCGCGGATCACCCGCTGCTGCGATCGTCCGTTCGGTGCGGTGAGACCGTTGGACGCACCGTCGGAGTTCACCGCCGTACCGCGGACCAGCCCCAGGATCCGGTGCCCGTTCCTGCGGGCCTCGGATGCCCGCTCGAGCAATAGCATCCCGACACCCTCGCCCCACGCGGTGCCGTCCGCACCCGCCGCGAAGGATTTGCATCGACCGTCGGCCGCCAGCGCCCGCTGGGCGGAGAACGCGACGAACGCCGCGGGGGTGGTCATCACGGTGACACCGCCGGCCAGCGCCAGCGTCGTCTCACCGGCGCGCAGCGACCGCACGGCCTGATGGATCGCGACCAGCGACGACGAGCAGGCTGTATCGACCGTGACAGCGGGACCCTCCAAGCCGAGGACATAGGCCACCCGCCCCGAGGCGATGCTCGAGGCCTGCCCGGTCATCAGGAAGTTCTCGATGCGCTCGCGCACCCGGTCGTCGAGATCGCGCGAAGACGGGCCCTGCACATCCGGCATGAGGCCGACATACACACCGGTGTCGCTTCCGCGCACCGTGGTCGGGTCGATGCCCGCCCGTTCGAAGGTCTCCCACGCGGTCTCGAGTATCAAGCGCTGCTGCGGGTCCATCGCCAGTGCTTCGCGCGGGCTGATACCGAAGAAGTTCGCGTCGAACGCGGTGGCGCCCGCGACGAAGCCACCCGTGCGCACATACGATTTGCCCGCGACCCCTGATTCGGGATCGAACAGCCCCGCCACATCCCAGCCCCGATCGGTCGGCCATTCGGTCACCAGGTCACGCCCATCCAGCACCGCCTGCCACAGCTGCTCGGGCGAACTGATCCCACCCGGATACCGGCACGCCATTCCGACAATGGCAATCGGTTCACACGCCTGCGCTTCGATCTCGTCGAGGCGCGTCCGGGTGGTCTGCAATTCCCGGATCGCCTTCTTCATGTATGTGCGCAGTTCGTCTTCGCGGGCCATTGAGCAGGACTCCTCGGTGGGCGGAATGTGACAGAAACGAGTAGTGCAGCGGGATCGGGCATTCTGCCGGCGATCTACTCGGCAACACTCACGGCCTCACGCTACGACAACCGGGCCCGAATCAGCCGCGCCGCGAACGGCTTTGGGAAACGACCAACGGTCCGGCCGTGGTCCCTGACATTTTCCAAACGTATTGCCACGGCTTTGTCGGGATTCGTAAGGTCATGCGCCATGGTCAGAACTCCCGAACCGGTACCGGATCAACACGGCAGGCGATTCGTTGTCACCGGCGCCAACGGTGGCCTCGGTGCGATCGTGACGCGCACCCTCGCCGACCGTGGTGCAACGGTGGTCATGGCGTGTCGCGACCTGGAAAGGGGGCGTGCGGTCGCCGACCGGATAGCGGGCGATGTCACCGTGGCCGCCCTCGACCTGGCCGATCTGGCCGATGTGCGGCGGTTCGCACAGGAATGCGGCGAATTCGACGTCCTCGTCAACAATGCCGGGTTGATGAACGTACCGTTCGCCCGCACCGTCGATGGATTCGAAATGCAGTTCGGAGTCAACCACCTCGGACATTTCGCACTCACCGGCCTTCTGCTGGACAAGGTGCGGGACCGGATCGTGTCCTTGTCGAGTATTTCGCACGGCTGGACGAAATCACTCCCACTCGACGATCTGCGTTTCGAACGGCGCCGATACCATCGTTCGACTGCCTATGCCGAATCGAAACTGTCGACGCTGATATTCGGCCGTGAATTGCAGCGCAGACTTCGCGAAACCGGGTCGACGCTGCGCTCCTACGCCGTGCACCCCGGCGTGGCCCCGACCGGGCTCGTCGCCAGGACACAGACTCCGCTCGACTACGTCGCCGAGCCCTTCATCCGGCTGGTCGGCCAATCCCGCACCGCCGCCGCGCAATCCACGCTCTACGCTGCCACCGCACCGGCGGCCGACCCCGACATCTACTGGGGTCCGACCAGGTTGTTCAACACCCGCGGACCGGTCGGTGCGTGCCCGTCGAGCGCGCTGTCGCGAGATCGCACCCTGTGGCAGCAGTTGTGGACGGCGTCCGAACAAGCGACCGGAGTTCGCTACCCCACAGCGGCGGTGACGCATGGGGATTAGCGTTCGCGCCCTTGCCTTTGCGGCGGTGATCGGTGTGTGCGCGGCGTCGGGAACACATTCCGCGTCCGGATCGCCGCCGGTGTATCCGATCCCGGACCCCGACCCGTTCTACGCCGCACCCGCCGACATCGCCGCCGCCGACCCTGGTGCGGTGCTCGCGGTCCGCGTGCAGGAACCGCTGCCGTATTTTCCCACGGCCACCGTCACCTTGGTGAAGTTCCGTTCTGCCGACTCACACGGCCGCCCGATCGCGGCGACCACCACGATCCTCACACCCCGCGACCATCGCCCCGGCGCGCCACTGCTGTCCTATCAGCACATCATCAACGGCCTCGGCACCCAGTGCGCGGTCTCGCGCGCGCTCTACGCCTACGATCCCAATCTGCTCTATCGTGCTGTGCCGCTGCTGAACACGATGCTGTTGCGTGGCTGGAGCATCGCTCTACCCGATCATCTCGGTCCGAATGCCGCCTACGGTGCGGCCAGGCTCGGCGGACAGCTCACCCTCGACGGCATCCGCGCCGCGACCAGGGTCCCCGAACTCGGACTCGCGGACAGCCCGGCCGCCCTGCTCGGCTACTCCGGCGGTGGGATGGCCACCGGCTGGGCAGCCGCGCTCGCCCCGCGGTACGCACCCGAACTCCGCCTGGTCGGCGCCGCGCAGGGCGGTGTGCCGATGAACATCACCACCATGGCCCGCACGCTCGGCCTCGCACCGCACCCCATGTTCGGACTGGCGATGGCCGCTGCGCTCGGGCTCGAACGCGAATATCCCGACCGCCTCCCGATCAGCGCGCAACTCAACGACACCGGATTGGCTGTCCGCGACGCGATGGCCAACGGCTGCACCGTCGAAGTGATCGCCGCCGGTGCCATGCACAGCGCCGCCGACCTCGCGTCCACCGTCTCGCTGATCGACGACCCGCGCGTCTGGGAAGTGAGCGACGCGAACAGCCTCGAATTGTTCGACGGCGTGCCGACGATGCCCGTTTTCGAATGGCACACCCCGATCGATCCGCTGATCCCCGTCGACGCCATCGATCGCACCACCCGGCGCTACTGCGCAGCCGGCACACCGGTGCGCTCGGAGCTCTATCCGAGCCCCGACCACCTGGCCACCGCGGTGCTCGGCTTCCCGTCCGCGGTCGACTGGCTCGACGCTCGGTTCCGCGGTGAGCCCGCGCCGAGCAACTGCTGACCCAACTCTCCCAAAGATCGAGGATCGACCATGCGCCGCATCTGGCCGGCCGTACTGGCTGTGCTGTTCTATGCCGTCACCGCGAGTGTCTTCGCCCCGGTAACGACCTCCGAGCCGCGATATCCCACCCCGGAAGCCGACCCGTTCTTCACAGCACCGCCCGATATCGGCGATTTCGCTCCCGGTGATGTGGTGCGGCAACGGAAATTCGACCTGGGCCCGTACCAGGGCACCGACATCTGGCACGTCGCCTTCCGCTCGACCAACTCCTCGGGCGACCCGATCATGGGCGTCACCACGGTACTGATCCCGACGGGCGTGCCGAATCCGCCGCTGGTCTCGTATCAGGCGCTGATCAATTCGCTCGGCACCAAATGCAATCCTTCTCACTCGCTCGTCAACGACGAAACTCCGGACGCGTTCGGCGCGGCGCTGCCGCTGGCACGCGGCTGGGCCGTCGCCCTGCCGGACTACCTCGGCCCGAATGTCGCCTATGGGGCCGCCAAACTCAGCGGCATGGTGACCCTCGACAGCGTGCGCGCACTCCAGCGCGCCCCTGAACTCGGCCTGGGCCAGTCCCCGATCGCCCTGGCCGGCTACTCGGGCGGAGGACTGGCGACGGCTTGGGCCGCCGCCATGCAGCCGACCTACGCACCCGAGCTCACCCTTGCCGGCGTCGCCGCGGGCGGTATTCCCGCCGACCTCGAACAGATGGCCCTCGGCATCGGTTTCGGGAACCACCCCGGCTTCGGCCTCGCCTGGGCAGCGGCGATGGGCTTGGAACGCGAATACCCGCAGCGGCTGCCCATTTCCGACCAGCTCAACGCCGAGGGCCGGTGGTTCCGCGACTTCACCGCCGACGAATGCCGCCGTTTCCTGCTGTTCCACGGCGTGCTCCGCAGCGCCGAACAACTCGCGGCGACGAAGTCCCTGATGGACGATCCCGAAGCGCGCGCGGTGCTGCGGGAGAACAGTTTGCGGCACTACCCGGGCCTTCCCCAGACCCCTACGATGCTCTGGCAAGGTGAATTCGACGCACTCACCCCCTTCGACGCCGTCGCCGACGTCGCCGGGCGCTACTGCGCGGCAGGGGTAGCGCTCACGTTCTCCCGGTACCAGATCGCCGAGCACATGACGACCGCGGTGGCGGGTCTGCCCGAAGCCTGGAACTTCATCGAGGCCCGATTTCGCGGCGAACCCGCGCCGACCCGCTGTCGAGCATGATCGGCAGCAACCAGCGGGAGCCCTAGGGAAGAGCAACAAATACATCCGGTGTCCTCCTGTGACGTTCTCCAGCCGACGTCGCGTAGGCACATCGTGACCGTGCGGCTTTGGCTATACCTACAGATCTGATCTCCACCGCTTGGCCGAACGAGTTCGTCGCCGTGCAACCGCAGAGGACCAGCGGGCTTTGCTCAGGCTTCGAGGCCGCACTGTGGAGCCGAGTCCGGGCGAAGGGAAAAACAGATGTCCGTCGACAATCTCTCCAGGGAATCGCTGACCATCTCCGGCAAACCGGCATCGTCTCCACTCAAGGATGTCCGCAATCTTTCCCGGCAGATGGTCGGTCATTTCGTCGCCAACGTCATCCCGTGCGGCACCCTGCCCGGCGAGGCCATCAGAGGCGATGTCACCACCATCACCCGCATCTGCCTGGAATTCGCCGTCGGAATGCTGGACGGCCGTGATATTCCGGGCCAACTGCAGCGTTTGCAGGACGCGGCAGGTGGTTGGGCCCGCGAAGGAATTCCGATCGACACGATCCACCACTCGATCGCCGAGGGCTTCAAGATGGGCCTGGATCTTGTGGTGTCGAGCGCCTCGGTGAAGGATTACGACAGCCTCATCGACGGGGCGAAAATGGTGATCGAGATGCTCGACACGATCACCGCCCAGGTGTCCCTCGCCTATGTGCGTGAATTGCGTAGCGTCATCAGCGAACATCACACCGCGGTGCACACACTCACCTCGGCGCTGCTCGGCGGGCACAGCACCTCCACAATGGCCCGGGAATGCGGCATCGCCATCGCCGAGCAATACGCCGTGCTCGCCTTGTCATTCCCGCCGCATGCCCAGGAGACCATTCCCGCTCTCGATCAGAAGGTCGTGGCCCGGCGCAAATTGCGTCGTGTGCAAGCCGAATTGGCGAAACGCTGCGGCGATTCGGCGCTGTCATTGCTCAGCGTCGACGGCGGCACAGTACTCATCCCGGCCGGCACCTTCGACCGCGACGGGTGGGCAGCCCTCGTCGCCGAACTCTCCGGAGCCGCGCAGGTCGGAATCACCGCAGCCCTTGTCGAAACCAGCACCATCGGCATCCCCGATGCCGCCGACCAAGCCCACGAACTCCTCGATATGGTCCAACGCCTCGACGTCACCCCCGGGCTCTACCGCTTCGACGAACTCGCCCTCGAATACCAGCTGACCCGCCCCGGACCCGGCCGCGAATTCCTCGGCTCACTGCTGAACCCCTTGGAGCCGTTCCCCGAACTCCTCGAAACCCTGCAACGCCATATAGGCAACAACCTCAACCGCCAACGCACCGCGCGCATCCTGCACGTGCACACCAACACCGTCGACTACCGGCTCAAGCGCATCGGCCAACTCACCGGCTTCGACCCCACCCAACCCGTCGGCCTGTGGTACATGCGTTCTGCCCTCGTCGCCCGCAGCTACCGCGCCACGGCGGCTGGTCAACGGTGACCGGTAGCTGGTCCGCCAGCCGCGTTCGTTTGTCCCAGACGTTCTTCTACACCGCGCCACCGCCGAGCGCGAGTACGGCGGCGCGTGAGGACTATGCCGAAACACGCACTGATGATCGCGATTGTCAGCACATCGTGGTGGACGAGAACCTGCCGGTGAACATCCGCGCTCTTGGAGTCCCGGTGTGGCCCGGTGCCGGATATCCGCCGATGAACCTCGAGTACGGACCTGTGCTGACGCGACGGTCACCCGTGACACTCGACCTCCGCCCGACCCCTGACCGCTCAGCCGCCGAGGGTGTCGGTGAGCGTGCCGATCGCGTAGGTCACTGCCATGGCCAGTGCGCCGCCGACAACGACTCGTAGCACTGCTCTGCCTCGCGCGCTTCCGCCGAGTCGCGCGCTCAGCGACCCGGTGAGCGCGAGCGCTACGAGTACTGCCACGAAGGTCACCGGCACTCGCCACTGTGCCGGTGGCAGCACGATCGCCAGTAGCGGGAGCAGCGCTCCGCAGGTGAACGCGATCGCCGAGGAGCCTGCGGCGGCCCATGGATTGGTGAGTTCGCTCGGGTCGAGTTTGAGTTCGGCTTCGGCGTGGGCGGTGAAGGCGTCGTGGGCGGTCAGTTCCTCGGCTACCTTGCGCGCGGTCGCCGGGCTCAGGCCCTTGGCCTGGTAGATCTCGGTGAGCTCGGCCAGTTCGTAGTCGGGGAAGTCGGCCAGTTCCCGCCGTTCCTTGGCCAGCAGCGCCTTCTCCGAATCGCGTTGAGTGCTCACCGATACGTACTCACCGGCCGCCATGGAGATCGCGCCCGCGACGAGTCCGGCCACGCCCGCGGCGAGGATGGTCGTGCTGTCGTTCGTCGTCGCCGCGACACCGACCACCAGTCCGGCGGTGGAGACGATGCCGTCGTTGGCGCCGAGTACCCCGGCGCGCAGCCAGTTCAGCCGGGAGGCGAGGCCCTCGGCATGCGGTTCGTGCGGGTGGGTGTCGGTCGGCGAGTCCTGCACCCGATCAGCCTAAACGAGCTCGTCGCACCGCTGGTTCACGAAGACCTCGACGTGGCCGATGTCTAGGCTGTCGAGCATGACGAAGTCGGGGGTGGCGTCGGAGGCGGTCGAGATATCGCGAACATGGCGGTACGTCATGTGCGCGACAACTGTGGCGTCGTGCTTCGGGATCGCGGTGTTGCTGTTCGAGGTGGTCACCGACTTCACCTTGATGGCTCTGCTGCTGGCGGGTGCTGTGCTGCTCGCGGCTGGGGTGGCGTGGATGGTTCTCGCCCCGATCGGTTGCGCGAAGTACCGCGAGTATCGGGCTGTCGTGACCGCTCCGCTCGTGGTGGGAATCGGTGTAGCACTGGTATTTTCGGGAGTACCGGACCGGCTCGCCTGGTGGTTGTCCGAAGATTCGTTCACGCGTGCCGCGCAGGCGTGCGCCAAGGGTGGGGCGACCTGGTTCGGTGTGATGCACGTCGACAACGTCTATCCGTACGACGGCGGGTGCATTTTCGCGATCTACCCCACCGACGGCGGTGTCGCCTACTTCGCTCCCGGATCGACACCGCCGAGCGGACCGCCGCGCCCCTATGAACACGTGTACGAGCGCTTCGCCCCGAACTGGTACCGCTTCAGCACACCGATCGTGCACGACTGACTTCCTCCGCTGCCTGTCCACGGGAATTCTGCTGAGCCTCCGAGGATCTCGGGTGCTCGGTAGGGTCCGGGCGTGGCGACGATACGAGAGCTTCAACGGCACGACTGGCGAGGTTCGAGGCCGTGGTCGAGGCGATTGACGATCACCGCATGCGTCGCAGGCCTCGTCGTCGGCGTCGTCTCTGTCGTGGAAGCCACGTCGCCCGATCCGATGGTGTGGTCGGCCGGATGGGTTGTTCTGGTAGGGCTTTCGATCTGGTGGGTGTATCTGGTCATCGGGTACGCGCCGACAACAACTGGCGGTTTGATGCTGGTCGCGGTCCAGCCACTGCTGGTCTTCTGCGGGTTCGTGGGTGAGGTCAACAACCTTCCCGAGCGGATCGCGTGGCGCGTCTCGGCAGACGCGATGACTGCCACGGCCCAGGTCTGCGAGCCTGCTGGAGATCCGCGGTGGATCGGCACGTTCCGAGTCGATGCGGTGCGTCGCGACAGCGACGGAGCGTGCGCCTTCGCCATCGGACAACGAAGCGACACCGACGGCCTCGCGTACTTCGCGCCGGGAACGAACCCACCCGATGACACACAGCAGCGCAAGGCCCACACCTATTACCAGCCGTTCGACGGCAACTGGTTCCGGTACGAGTTCGCGCCTGGATACATCGACTGAACGGATAGTGCTGGGCCGCAGCACAAGTCGATATCGACCCAGGTCACGGGCAAAGGGGCACGGCCATCCGCGCGGCGGCTGTCACCGGATGTGGTTAGAGTCCGTGGCGTGTCTGTGAATGTCGGTGTCTTCGTGGAAATCTCCGGGTTGCGCGACGATCGGGAGCAGGTGGGGATGACCACGTTGTTGACCGAGGTCGTGCGGGCGGAGCGGTTGGACGACGAAGTGTTCGTCAGTATGCGGGGCGAGGGGGACGACCTTGCCGTGTGCGCCGATTCCGGCGACCACAAGGTGATCTTCGCCGGGTTCTTCCGGTGGCAGGCCGATTTCGAGCGGCGGCTCGCAGCGCGGGCGACGCAGCTGGTGCCGCATGCGCGGGTGCGTTTCGGGTGGGAGCACGAAGATGATTTCTGATCCACGCATCGACGGCCCATGGGCCGACCAGCTCCCCGACCCGGTGCCGGTGGTGCATCGAGACCTCGAGGTGCGCGTCGGCGGCTGGGACTTGACGACGCTCACTCGTGAGCACCTCCAGTACTGGGTGGGCTGTATCCCTCTGCAGTTCGGCAACACCTTCATGGTCGTGTCGCGCAAGGATCAGCCAGGGTTCATCCAGACCTACCGCAACGGCGCCGACGACTACGACCTCGAATTGTCGGACGCACCCCCCGAGGTCAGGCGCACTGTCATCCGGGACGAGGCACAACTCGTCGAGATCCTGTGGGCCTGGCTCGAAGGAGATCGCGAAACGGTCGACGCCCTGGATTGGGGTCCTCTCGAGCAACCGTGACAGACGGACTGACGAGCAAGGGGTTCGCGAGATACGCGTGGTGGTCAGGTGGGGCTTGCCACCGGGTACCGTTGGGCGGTGAACCCAGCCGACGCGCGACTCCTCAAAGACGGTGACCTCGATACTCGCGAGGAGAACCTGCGGCAGCTGCTGCTGCGAACCGAGGAGGGTGACGCATCGGCGGCGGAAACTCTGCGTGCGCTCGTGCGTGACTATCCCGACTATCACCGGTCGCTGTACAGCCGGGCGCTGAACCGGGCTGAACTCTTCGGCGACGACACTCTGCGCGAGCCACTGCTCGCCTCCCTGGCCGACACCCGCTACAACTGCCAGGCGTGGGCGGCGATGGGCTGTGCTGCCCTCGGCTTCCACGACGCGGTCCCGGGCTTGGTCGCCATGCTGGATCACTCGCAGGACATCGCCCGCGACCAGGCGATCATCGCGCTGGGTGTGCTCGGCGACGAGTCGGTGGTTCCGGCCCTCGTGCCCCTGCTGAGGGACTCGAACAGCGGAATGCGCGAGCGTGCCGCCGAAGCCCTCGGCATGATCGGTGGCGACGCGGCGCTGGCCGCCCTCTGGGACGAATTGGAGAACCGCCGCTACTACCGCATCGGCTACATCGCCAGCGCACTGTCCGAGTTCGCCCCGGACATCATTCCGCGACTGATCGAAGCGGCGGCGAGCGTGGACCCCGACCAGCGCTACTGGGCGGCCGTCGCCCTCGGCTCGACCGGTGACGACCGCGCGGTGCCGACACTGGAACGGCTGATGGCCACCGACCGCGGCTCGACAGTGTTCGACGGCATGGTGAGTGTGGCCGCGAAGAAGGGCCTGCGCACACTGCGCCGCATCCAGGCCGCGATCGCCGCCCGCGAATCCTGATCGACCGGCACCTCGGCGCCGGTCCCGCACGATTCTCCCGCGAGCAGGTCAGCCCCGCGGCAAGTGCGGGTCCATCCAGCGCAGCATCCGATCCACCGAATCCGCGCAGTCACCGTGCGCCCCCGACTCCGCCCATTCGATCAGCGCGGCGAAGGTAGCGGACTGGTAGGCGGTCGCCATGGCCCGGCAGATGGCGGCGGGGGAGTTGGGCAGCCGATCGGCGAGGTAGGCCGAGAGCGTATCGATCCACGGTCGATAGATCCGCGGAGCGGTCGCGGCCAGTTCCGGCTCCGACGAGATCAGCCGCAGCCAATCCGGCGCCAGCTCCTGGATCCGTGGATCGCGCGACACCGATTCGACGATCGCGGTCCTGACCACCACCGCGGGCGCCTCCTCGGCGGCGGCCCCGGCGAGGGTCGCACGCAGCCGCTCCGTCGCCGGAGCGACACCGATCCAGGCGATATCGGATCGGGACGAGAAGTGCCGCAACAGGGTTCGTGTGCTCACGCCCGTGGCCTCGGCGAGCTCGTTCCAGCCGGTGGTGGCGAACCCGCGCTCGGTCCACAACCGCAGCGCACCGGCGGACACGGCCGCGGTGTCCAGCACGGAGGGGCGGCCGGGACGGCGAGCGGCTGGCTGGGTCACGGCGAAAGCCAAACAGTTTTGGCGAAGTGTGTCAATATCGGTGGGCCGTCACCGAAACAGGAGAAAAGTATGGATTTCGTCAACTCGTCCGCGATCGTCACGGGCGGCGCGTCGGGCCTCGGCTTGGCGACCGTGCAGGAACTGCACGCCAAGGGCGCCAAGGTCGTCATCGTCGACCTGCCCTCGTCCAACGGCGCGGCCATCGCCAAGGAACTCGGCGAGGGTGCGGCCTTCGCGGCCGCGGATGTGACCGATGAATCGGCGGTTGTCGCGGCGCTCGACATCGCCGAATCGCTGGCCCCGCTGCGCATCGCCGTGAACTGCGCCGGAATCGGCAACGCGATCAAGACGGTCGGCAAGAAGGGTGCCTTCCCGCTCGCCGACTTCACCAAGGTGATCAACGTGAACCTCGTCGGCACCTTCAATGTGATCCGGCTGGCCGCCGAACGCATGTCGGCCACCGAACCCGTCGGTGAGGAGCGCGGCGTCATCATCAACACCGCCTCGGTCGCCGCCTACGACGGCCAGATCGGCCAGGCCGCCTACTCGGCGTCCAAGGGCGGCATCGTCGGCCTGACCCTGCCGGTCGCACGCGACCTGGCGAGCTTCAAGATCCGCGTCGTCACCATCGCGCCCGGCCTGTTCCGCACGCCGCTGTTCGAAACGCTGCCCGAGGAGGCCCTGCAGTCCCTCGGCGCCCAGGTCCCGCACCCCTCCCGCCTCGGTCAGCCGGCCGAGTTCGCCGCACTGGCCCGCCACATCGTGGAGAACCCGATGCTCAACGGCGAAACCATCCGCCTCGACGGCGCCATCCGCATGGCCCCGCGCTGAGTCGGACTGTGCCGCAAGGCACCCGGCCGCGACGTCTGCGTGGCCGGATGCGGTTCGCCTCGACGTTGTTCAGCGAAGTGCGTTGTCATCTGTCCGTTATCACAACGTTGTGCACTCGAAGCCGGTTGCTATGGTGAGGACGCAAGAGTGTTCGTTCGGATGAAGGAAGACAATGGGAAGCACTGTCCTCGACGTCATCGCTTTGGTGACGAACCGCGCTGCGGAGTTCTGGAACTGGATGGCGACCGGATCGTCGGGGTTCCCGCCGCTGTGATCGGCTGATACACCATATTTGTCTACGAAACCTCCGAAGGCCCTTGGGTTTTCGGGGGTTTCGTGGTTTCCGGAGCGGGTTTGTGTCGTACCCCGGCGCTACCGTTGGCGCACAACCCGAGTCGAGGAGGGTGACGATGACCGACAGTATCGAGGGTGCCAGGGAACGGGCGAGGCGCCCGGAGGATCTGAGCAGACTGGTGGTCGAACGGTTGAACGCCGGCGATGTGGACGGCCTGGTCGAGCTGTACGAGAGCGACGCGGTGCTCGCGTTGCCCGACGGTGTTGTCGCCACCGGGATCGAGGAGATCAGGGCCGCCTACGCCCGGCTCGTCGCCGACCGTCCGGTGTTCCAGCCGGGCCCGCAGGCACCGGCATTACGCGCGGGCGACCTCGCGCTCACGTCCTCCCGACTGCCCAGCGGTACGGGGGCGACCGTCGAAGTGGCGCGCAGGCAGCCCGACGGGACGTGGCGCTGGATCCTCGATCAACCCAACGTGCTCGGATGAGCGTGGCGCACAACCATTTCCGGTGCGTCAGTTCTGGTTCAGGCCGGTGGAAAGCACGACGACGACCTTCTCGTCGGTGACCTCGCTGACGCGCACGTCCATCCCTTGCGCGGGCTGGGATTCCCCGGCGGGCACGGTCACTTCCTGACCGCCGATGCGCAGGGTGACGATGTTGCCGTTCACGGCGACGAGTTCGGCGTCGATGCCGAGTACCGAAGCCTTGGCGTTCACGCCTCGGTCGAAGGTCACGGTGCAACCGCTGACGGTGCATTCGGAGGTGGTTCCCGGCCCGGTGACGGTGCAGGCGGTGGCGGAGAGGGGGAGCAGCAGGGCGAACGCGAGGAGCGTGATCCGCCGTCGAACAGACATGCGATGAGTGTAATCGGGAATCGATGACCTGATGCGCAGTCTCTGCCGCCTGCTGGCCCGGTTCGATCGAATCCGAAGCGGGAGGGTAGCTGTGCCTCGATGCTCCGGTCGTCGACATCGGGTCAGAGTGGGATGGATTCTTCCTAGGCACTGTTCTGCCCTTCTAACGCTGCTGAAGCGGCCGTAGCTTCTAGTTATAGCCAGTGAGTAGCTAGCGAATGGGAGAAGGAAAGGTCATGGCAGACAACATCAAGACAGTGGCGGTCAAGGGCTGGGCCTGGGACATCGCGACCGATATCTACTTCCCGCCGGGGTTCGACGAGTCGAAGGTGTATCCCACCATCGTCTCCGCTCACCCGACCGGCAGCTGCAAGGCGCAGACCTCAGGCAACATCTACGGCAAGGCGCTGGCCGAGGCCGGCTTCGTCGTCGCCGCGTTCGACGCCAGCTTCCAGGGTGACAGCGGTGGCGATCCGCGCTCGGTCGAGGATCCGGGCTTCCGGACCAGCGACTTCAGCTTCGTGATCGACCATCTGGTGAGCCTGCCGTACGTCGACGCCGAGAACATCGGCGTGCTCGCGATCTGCGGTGGCGCGGGTTACGCAGTGGCCGCCACCAAGATCGACCGCCGGATCAAGGCGCTGGGCACCGTGGTCGGCAGCAACGTCGGCCGGCTGATGCGTGAGGGCTTCTCGGAGTACAACCCGATGGGCATGCTCGAGGCCATCGCCGCGCAGCGCACCGCGGAGGCACGCGGCGCGGCCCAGGTGATCAACGATCTGCTGCCGCCGTCGGTCGACGCGGCCAAGCAGGCGGGCGTCAACGATATCGATGTGCTCGAAGCCACCGACTACTACAAGACCGATCGTGGTCAGGCCCCCGGTGGCAAGACCAGCTTCAACTTCGGTCGCCAGGCCGCCCTCGCCGACTGGGATGCTTATGACCGCGTAGAGGTCTTCCTGACCCAGCCGCTGTGTGTCGTCATCGGCGACAAGCCCGGCGCCTTCGCGTCGCAGCGGTTGAGCATGGAGCTCTACGGTCGTGCCGCGTCGAAGGACAAGCAGCTCGTCGTGGTCGAGGGTGCCTCGCACTACGACCTGTACGACCAGCCCGGCCCCACCGGCGAAGCGCTGGAGAGCCTGGTGCCGTTCTTCCACAAGAACCTGGGCTGATCCAGCTCGACACGAAGCCAGGGCCACCTGACACCGGTGGCCCTGGCTTCGTTCGTGTCGTGTGGCCGACTGGGCCGATCGCGTAGTTTGGTTCGGGGGAGGCGACGATGAACAATCCGCAGATAGCTGTACTGGCCGGTGGGTGTTTCTGGGGCATGCAGGATCTGATCAGTAAGCAGGTCGGTGTGGTTTCCACACGTGTCGGATATGCCGGTGGCACAGGCAGTCCCACTCCGCGCGATGGTCGTGGACATGCCGAAGCAGTCGAGATCACTTTCGATCCGACGTCGACCGACTATCGGACGATTCTGGAGTTCTTCTTCCAGATCCACGATCCGACGACTGAGAACCGCCAGGGTAGAGATGTCGGAACCGCCTACCGATCCGCCATCTTCTATCGCGACGACGAGCAGATGCGCACCGCACTCGGCACGATTTTCGATGTCGAGAGCTCGGGGCTGTGGCGTGGCAAGGTCGTCACCGAAGTCACTGCGTTCGACGAGTTCTGGGAGGCTGATGCCGAGCACCAGAACTATTTGCAGCGCCATCCCGAGGGCTACAGTTGCCACTTTCCTCGACCCCGATGGAAGCTGCGACACCCTCGATAGTTCTCCGCTTGAGCTACAGGTCAGGTGCGTGCGGTGTGATTCACAGGGTGGTGGTTTTCGCAGACGAGCGTGACAGGCGAACGGCCAGGCCGCCGAGGCCTAGCACGAGCAGCACCACCACCGACCACGGCGGCAGGTGGTAGGCCACGATCGAGGCGGCGACCAGCACGGCCGCGCCGACCACGCGCGGCGCCCAATCGCGTCGCGTCTCCCGGTAGAAATAGAATGCCTGCGAGAGCAGGTAGACAGCAGGGCCGGTCAAGACGAGCACGCCCGCGACACCTGCGGGGGCCGTGTGTGCGTGGCCGAGCAGCATTTCCGCGCCCGCGGCGAACATCACCAGCCCCGCCACCACCCCGTAGATCGCGCTGAGTCCGAGATGCACGGCGGCGATCGGGTCGGCGGTGCGCGTGATGTGCCGGACCACCTGACGCTCGGCCCGCGCGAAGTACATCTGCCACAGACACACCAGCGCCACAAAACAGCCGAAGGCCATGGTCAGCACCAGGGCGTCGTCATGGTGTTCGGTGATCACCCGGCCCAGCGTCAGCACGGTCTCGCCGAGCATGATGATGAGGAACAGCCGCATTCGCTCGACGATGTGTTCGGCGTCGAAGGCCAGTTCGCGCGAATGGATCCGCCGCCCGGGGATCGGGTGCGCCGCCCAGGTGCCGATCAGGTCGATCGCGGCCGCGGCTGCCCAGAACCACAGGCGGCTCTCGGGTTCCACCGCCGCGCCGATCAGCCACAGGGGCGTGGAGACCGCGAACCACAGCAACACCCGCAGGAAGTGCTCACGGAGAGCTTCGCCGGGCGCGGTCACCGCGGCATAGACGCAGGGGCCGATCAGCGCGGCCAGCATCGGCACCACGAACAGCCACGGACTGTCGTCGAACGCGTGCGCGATTCCGGCGTTGGCGAACAGACCGAACGCCATCACCACCACGGTGATGATCTGGGTGGTCTTGCGTTCGACGTCGAGCATGGTGATTTCGAATGTGGTGAACGTCCAGATACCGACCACCGCGATCAACGCGACCAGCGTCTCGGCCGCGCCCCGCCAGCTCAGATGCGACACCAGGTGATGAGTGAGCTGGCCCAACGCCAGGACGAAGACCAGGTCGAAGAACAGTTCGAGCGGCGATACCGCGCGTGCGAGCGGAAGACGCGGTGCGCTCATGGCTTCCTCCGTAGCTGTTCTCCAGCGGTGCCCAGCGAAGTTTCAGCATACCGATCGGTGCGGTCCGGATCCGCTTGTCGCCACGCCGGTGAGCGCCCGCATCGCGGAGCCGAGTGGTCTCCGACCGCGGGCACTCAGGAGAGGACGACCGCGCGGGCCCCGTTCTCCCCGGCGCAATAGTCCACAGCCTTGGCGATGGCGTCGAAACCGAATGTCTCGGTGACCAATTCGTCCAGCAGCAACGCACCGCGTTCGTAGAGCTCGACCAACTGCGGGATGTCGCGCTTGACATAGGCGGAGCCGTAGAGGCAGCCCTTGACCGTCTTGCCGGACATGACCACATTGTTGAACACTTCGTCCACGCCCACACCAGGCCCCGCGCCGACCAGAACCGCGGTCCCGCCGCGCCGGGCCATCGCCACCGCCTGATTGACGGTCTCCTGACGTCCCGCGACTTCGATGACGACATCGGCACCGCGGCGCCCGGTGAGCCGCTGCACCTGTTTGACGACCTCCGGGCCCGCGGTGAGGGTATGGGTCGCACCGAGGCGGGTGGCGAGTGCGAGCCGGTCGGTGTGGACATCGATGGCGATGATGGTGGTGGCGCCTGCGATCCGGGCACCCTGAACTGCGTTCAGGCCCACCCCGCCGCAACCGATCACCGCGACGGCGTCGCCTACCCGGACGCCGCCCGTCTTGACCGCGGCGCCGAATCCGGTGAGCACGCCACATCCGAGCAGGGCAGCGGAGGCGATCGGCACCCGGTCGGAGATCCGGATGGCCGCGCCCGCAGGCACGACGGTGCGTTGGGAGAATGTGCCGAGCCCGCAGAACTGGCGCACCGGTGTGCCGTCGAGACTCATCCGGGTGCTGCCGTCGGGCAGCGTGTGGGCGCCGAGCATGGTTCGCGGACGGCCGCACAGGTGCTGTTCGGCGCGCTGACAGTAGTAGCAGGTGCCGCAATTGGCGAGCCACGACAACACGACATGATCGCCGACGGCCAGATCGTCCACGCCCGCCCCGACCTCGGCGACGACACCGGCACCCTCGTGGCCGAGCACCAAAGGCACCGGTGCGGGGAGCTTCCCGGAGAACACCCCCACGTCGGAATGGCAGACACCGGTGGCGGCGACATCGACGACGACCTCGCCGGGACCGGGTGACGCGATCTCGATCTCGGCCAGCCGCAGTGGCGCACCGGCCTGTTCGAACAGTGCTGCTCGTGTCATGGGTTCGTCTCCGTTGTCGTTGGCTGTGCGTAGGTGTCGCGCAGCACGTTCTTGAGGACCTTGCCGTTGGCGTTGCGAGGCAATTCGCCGACGACGTAGAAGTGTTTGGGCACTTTGTGTTTGGCGAGACGTTCACCGAGCCAGCCGCGCAGCTCCTCGATATCGATGCAGCTGCCTTCGGTCGCGACGACGAGTGCGGCACCCACTTCGACGTAACGCTGATCCGGCACGCCGATCACGGCGGCGTCGGCGACATCGCGGTGTCCGGTGAGCACCATCTCGATCTCGGCGGGGTAGACGTTCTCACCGCCGCTGCGGTACATGTCCTTGGCCCGTCCGGCGATGGTCAGAAAGCCCTCGGCATCGACGCTGCCGAGGTTTCGGTGAGACTGTAGGACTGCACCAGTTCGACACCGGGAAGGCGGTTTTCGAGTTCGTCGTAGACCCACGGCATCACGATGTCACCGCCGGTGACGATGCGCCGCAGCGACTGCGGTACGCGTTCGACGATTTTCTCGTCGCCACGCAGCAGATCGAACAGCATGAAGGGGTAGAGCAACACATCGGTGGCACCGTGCCGGTTGGCGACGTCCAGGAAGTTCTCGAGCGTGAAGTTGCCCGACGGGAAGGTGATCGCGGTGCCGTGGGAGGTCAGCGCCGGCAGCAACAGGACCTCGAAGCCGCCCGCGTGGAACAGCGGCCCACTGGTCTGGCTCACGGTGTCGCTGCCGATGCGCCAGCGTTGCGCCTGGATCGATCCGATCCACAGGGCGTTGCCGTGGGAGAACAACGCACCCTTGGGTCGTCCGGTGGTGCCCGATGAATACATCAGCGACACCGGGTCTTCGGCGCTCACGACCGGGAAACCAGTGGCATCGGAGTCCTCGGCGGCGAATTCGGCAAGGGCAACAGCTCCATCGAGGGAACCGGAATCGCCGCGCGCGACATAGGTTGTCACCGCGATGTCGTCGCGGATACCGGCCAATGTGGCGCCGAATTCGGGATCGAACACGAGCACGCCGGGATCGGAATCATCGAGCGCGAAAAGCAATTCTGGTGCGGTGAGCCGCCAGTTGAGGCGTACTGCGATCGCGCCGACCCGACCGATGGCCAGGTAGAGGGCGATGTAATCGGTGCAGTTGCGCAGCAGCAGACCCACCCGGTCACCTTTGCGCACCCCTGCCTGTTGCAGCGCCCGCGCGTAGCGCAGCTCGGCGGCGCGCAGTTCGAGCCAGCTCAACGCGGGCTCGTCACCGAGGGCCACCGCGGGCCGGTTCGGATCGACGGCGGGCATCTGCGCGGCGATGGCGTCGGTGATGTAGTTCAGGCTCATCCCCATCGGATGCTCCGGCGAGTGAGGCGGCAGTGACTCATTCGTTGTTCCTTGTCTCTCAGTGGACCGCACCCGCGGCACGGAGGGCGTCGAGCTCGGATGGATCGAAACCCCAATCGAGAAGTGCGCCAGCGGTATTCGTCCCCGCCGGTACCGACGGACCTTGGACCCGGCCGGGGGTACGGCTGAACCGCGGCGCGGGCGCGGGCTGCAGCACGCCGTCGACCGGGACGAAACTGTGTCGTGCCAGGGCATGCTCGTGCTTCAGCGCTTCGTCGAGGTCGAGAACCGGTGTGGTGCAGGCTTCCCGCCCGGCGAAGGCGGTTTCCCATTGCGCGCGGGTGCGGGAGAAGAACACTTCCGCGAACCGGTCACGCATCGACGGCCAGCCCGCGCGATCCCATTGGGTATCGGCGAGTTCGGGCTCCAGTCCGAGGACGTCGAGGAGTTCGGTGAAGAATTTGGACTCGATGGCGCCGACCGCCATCCATCCACCGTCGGCGGTTTCGTACACGCAGTAGAACGGTGCGCCGCCGTCGAGCATGTTCGTGCCGCGCTCGAGCTCGAGCATCCCCGCCTGCCGTTGGCCGTAGAAGACGCCGCCGAGCAGTGCTATGCCATCGACCATTGCGGCGTCGACCACCTGTCCGCGTCCGCTGCCGCGAGCCTCCCACAGCGCCGACAGCAACCCCATGGTCAGCATCAGGCCACCGCCGGCGTAGTCACCGAGCAGGTTGAGCGGGATCGTGGGGGCACCACCGCGCGGGCCCATCGCGGCGAGCAGGCCGGTCAGGGAGAGATAGTTGAGATCGTGTCCGGCCGTCTGACTGAGCGGCCCGTCCTGACCCCACCCCGTCGCCCAGCCGTAGACCAGGCGGGGATTGCGTGCCCAGCATGCCTCCGGCCCCACGCCCAGTCGCTCGGTGACACCCGGCCTGTTGCCCTCGATGAGCGCGTCGGCCTGTTCGACCAGGCGCAGAACGGTTTTCACGCCGTCGGGGTGTTTGAGATCGATGGCCACCGATCGTCGTCCGCGATCGTTGACGAAGGCCGGCTGACGCCCGTTGCTCGCGCCCAGATCGGTGCGCAGGGCACCTACGGCATTTGGCCGGTCGATGCGCAGGACCTCGGCGCCGAGGTCGCTGAGCAGCATCCCGCACCACGGTCCCGGCCCGAGCCCGGCCAGTTCGATGATCTTGAGTCCGGTCAACGGTCCCATGGGCTGCCTTTCGGTCGAGGTCGGTCGGTCCATGACTTCACGACCCGACGAGAATCTGTTTGAGCTCGGTGAACCCGAGGATTCCCTCGGGGCCCGATTCCCGGCCCCACCCGGACGCGCCGACACCGCCGAACGGCGCGCTCATCGCGGGACCGAAGGTGTTGACGGCGACCGCGCCGGCCCGGATCCGACGCGCCACCTCGAGGCCGAGGTCGGTGTCGGCGGTGAACACCGCACCCGACAATCCGAAGACGGTCGCATTGGCCAGACGCACGGCGTCGTCGAGATCGCGGTACACCTGTACCGCCGTCACCGGGCCGAACACTTCGCGCTGGACCAGTTCGGAGTCCTCGGAGACGTGGGTGAACAGGGTCGGCTCGTAGAACCATCCGGCATCACGGTGCGGTGGCCGTTTGCCGCCGGTGACCAGCTGCGCACCGCCGGCCGTGGCTTCGGCGACGAAGTCCTCGGTGCGGTGCCGCGCGGCCTCGTTGATCAACGGACCGAGATGGGTTTTCGGATCGAGCGGGTCGCCGATGGTCAAGCGCTCCCAGCCTGCGCGGAGTTTGTCGGTCAGTTCGTCGTGTTTGCGCTCGGACACCAGGATCCGCGACAGCAGCGCGCACACCTGGCCCGCGCCGTTCGTCGCGCCGGGAACCAGTGCCCGCAGCGCCCGGTCCAGCGGCGCGTCGTCGAGGATCAGCGCGGGAGACTTGCCGCCGAGTTCGAGCTGGGTCCGGGCATAGCGGCCGTGGGTCGCGGCCAGCACGTCCTGGGCGGCGACATGCCCGCCGGTCAGCGACACCAGGTCGACCCGGGGATCACGAGTCAATGCCTTACCCATCTCCACCGGACCACAGACGATGTTGACCACGCCTGCCGGGAAGCCCGCGTTCACCGCGCACTCGGCGACCAGAGCCATCGTCAGATGTGATTCGGGCGCGCCCTTGATGACGACGGGACAGCCGGCCAGCAGCGCCGGTACCACTTTGGACGCGATCGTGACGACGGGCCCGTTGTAGGGCAGGATCGCCACCACCACGCCCACCGGTTCCCGGCACAACAGCACCTGCCCCAGCTCGGACGACCGATGCTGTTCGCTCAACATCTCCTCGGCCTTGTCGAGCGCGGACCGCCATGCCGCAGTGGTGCCGAACCGGTGCAGTGCGCGCCCATGACGCAGCGGCATCCCCGCCTCGACGGCCCACACCACGTCCAGTTCGTTCGATCGCGCGTCGACGAGGTCGAACCAGCGAGCCGTCGCGGCCATCCGTTCGGGCAGGGGAGTGCGGGCCCAGGTCTCGCGCGCGGCGTCGGCGGCGTCGACGGCCGCGATCGCGTCGGCTACGGAGGGCTGTCGGACAACGGCGACGGGCTCACCGGTGGCCGGCGCGATGATGGTCGAACTGTCGCCCATGGCGGGACCGAGCGCGCCGCCCACCAGCACATCATCGGCATGGGCGACCTCCACTCCGGAGATTTTCACTATTCCACCTTCAGTCGACGATCTGTGTTCTGTCCAGGCTGCGGCCGGGCTATTCCTGCGCCAGGCAGAAATTCTATTCGACTATAGAATATATATAATGTTGTCGAAGTGCAATGAGTTGCCGGGGCTCCCGGGTGACCCGAGATCGGCCGGCGCGGGCACGGCGGGGCCACTGCTGTTCCGTCTGCATGAGCGGCTTCCCGGGAAGGGGCATCGGGTTCGTTAGAATCGCCGCGGTGTCGGGACGGCCATGGCCTCGGGCGCACGGAGTTCGACAGGGAGGATGACGATGGGTGCGCCAAGCGCAGATAGCGATTCGGTCCACAGTGCCGAACCCACGACGCGGGCGATGCGAAAGCGTGCCGATCGCGTTCGGCTGATCGAACACACCGCGGCACGCTTGTTCGCCGAATGCGGTTACGAGGCAACGAATTTCGAGGCCATCGGGGCGGCGCTTGACATGCGCGGCTCCAGCCTCTACTACTACTTCCCCTCGAAGGAAGAACTCTTCCTGCGCTGTATGGAGCACGCGGCCGCCGAGGTGTTTCCCCGGCTGCGGGTGATCGCCGAGTCGGAAGGGGCGCCGCTGGACCGGCTCCGCGCGATGTTCCGCGAGGAAGCGGTCATCACGCTGCGGGAATACCCGGAGTTCATCCCGCTCTTCCTCAAGGTGCAGGTGCCGATCGACGCGCTCGAACAGCGGCGCGACGAGCTGCGGCGCGAGCAGACCGCGATCTTCCGCGAAGTGGTCGACGAACTCGTCACCGCACCACAGGCTATCCCGGCCGATCTCCTGCACGTGACGTTGAATCTCGCCCTCGGCGGGCTGGCCCTGATCGGCGAATGGTTCAAGCCCGGCAGTGATCTCGGGGTCGAAGAATTCGCCGACCAGGTGTCGCAGACTCTGATCAGGATGTTTGTGGCCGATCCCGGCTAGCGGGTTCCATCGGCCTGCCTGGCGCTAGTCCGCGACCGCCGCTCGCGATGTCTGCGTCGCGGGCTCGGGTTCACTCGGCGGACGTACCCGCATCAGGACCAGCGCGACGATCGCGGCGATCGTCAGTGGAATGATGACCGCGAGGTACATCGAGCGCGGCGTCAGCACACTCAACGCGTAGCCTGCGACGATCGGCGACAGAATCGCACCGGCCCGGCCGACTCCCATCATCACCCCGTAACCCTTGGCCCGAGCGAGCACGGGATAGACGGCGGTGGACGTCGCGGTGTATCCGGTGAGTGCCGCGAAGATCGCCGCGCCGAGCACGGCTGCCATGGTCAATGCGATGGGGCCGCGCAGTGTCACCGCGAATACGGCGATCGCGACCGCTGCCACCAGCGAGGTGACGGCGGCGATCCGCGCGCCGGCGAATTTCAGGCCGACAGCACCGAAAAGGGTGCCGCCGATGACCGCGCCCAAGCCGATCATGATGCCTGCCATCGCACCGCTGCCTGCATCCCCGCTGGCGTTCTTGATCAGCTGCGGAGTCCAGGTGCCGACGAAGTAGTAAGCGGCCGTCAGCATCGAATAGCCACCGGCCAGCAGGATCGTGCGCGTCCGCAGCGTCTGACCCAACAGTCGGGTTTCGGCGATGGCTGCCACGTGTCGTGTCGGCTCGCCGGTGGCCTTGCGCTGGAGGAACTCGTCGGATTCGCGGAGGAAGACCGCGGTGACGACCAGGGAGACGGCACCGAATGCCGCGCCGATCCAGAACATGCCCTGCCATGCGCCACCGACCCAGGTGAGCAGCCCGGCTCCGGCGAACCCGGCCAGCATCGTGCCGAGTGGATAACCGATCATGACCACGCCCAGCGCGATGCTGCGCCGATTCGCCGGCGCGCTCTCCTGGCCGAGCACGATGATCACCACGCTGATCGTGCCGATCGCGATACCGGTGACGAACCGGGTGAGCAACAACGTCTCGAAGTTGGTCGACAGGGCCGAGGTCGCCAGTCCGATCGTGTTGACCGCCAAACCGATCAACAGAACTTTGCGACGCCCGTAGACGTCGGCGAAGCGGGCGAGCCCGATCGCGCCGACGGCCATGCCTGCCAGGGCGGCGCTGACCAGGTATCCCTTCTGAGCGTTCGACGCGAATCCCTCCGGGAGGTACGGCATCGCGAAGCCCATCACCAGGACGTCGTATCCGTCGAGCATGTTCAGGAACGCGCAGAACAGGACGACAGCTATTTGATTGGGGCGCATGCCGATCGTGGCTACCAAGGACTTCTGTGAATTCATCGGATCTCTCTTGTTCTGCGCGAAGGAACGCTGCTCCTCGGGGCGCCGTCGCGGGCTGTCGGGGCCGGCGACGGGTGTGGGGGAGTGGCGGTGCGGAATGGGGGCACCGGGGGCCGTCGGGGAGGGACCGCAGGAGCTTTTCCCAGCAGCAGGATACGAGAAGATGCATGAAACATAATGCATTTTCGTCGAACCGGTCCTGCGTGGATCTTTTCGGATGCGCGCAGGGCCACTTGCTAGCCCCGCCGTGCTGCCGCGCTCGGGGAAACCCGCATAGGGGACTGCCTTGTGGGTTGTCGATCCAGGTGGAGACGTAAATCTAGTCACCTGTTGAATCTCAACGCAACTGACGATAGTATTCACGCCACCCGTGTGATCCACGGCACAAATGGGCGGTCAGGGCAACTCGACTCTCCTTCGATCCACTGGTCCACGACATCTGACCGCACATGATATTTAATGCTGGGAAGCTCCTGAATTCTCGGCACCGCACCTGGCAAGACATTGGAGTCCCCATGGCAGCAATAAAGACGATCCGACGTGTATGGGCGCTCGACGCCCCTCAGCTCACCGTCGACTGCGGCATCTTGATGCTCGGCTCGGGCGGCGTGCAGGAGACGATCCCCGCGCCCACATTCCTCATCGAGCACGACGAAGGGCTGATGGTGTTCGACGCGGGCCTGGCGACCAACGGCGCCGGCGATCCCGCTGCCGCATACGGCGAAATGGCCGCAGCGTTCCAGATCGATTTCCCCGCACACTACCGACTCGACCGGCAGATCGAGGCCATCGGCTACACCACCCGCGACGTCCGTCGGATCGTGTTGTCGCACATGCACTTCGACCACACCGGTGGACTCGACCTCTTTCCGCACGCACAGGGATTCATCGGCGCGGGCGAACTGCGGTACGCCAAGACTCCGTCGAACCTCGACGCCGCCTTCTTCCGGGAGGAGGACATCGTGGCCGCTCAGAAGATCGCGTGGAACGAGGTGCCCGCCGGATACGATCACGACCTGTTCGGCGACGGCAGCGTCACCCTCCTCTCCTTGCACGGGCACACCCCCGGCACGCTCGGCCTGAAGTTGCGCATGCCCGACGAGAGCACACTTGTCCTCACCAGCGACGCCGCGCACAAATGGGACAACGTCGACCTGACCATCGGCATGCCGTTCGACGTCGACCGGCCGAGCAAGAACAACTCGCTGCAGAAGATCAAACTGCTCTCCACTCAACCCGGAACCACCGTGTGGATCAGCCACGATCCCACGGACTGGGCCGAGCTGCGAGCAGGAGGCTCGGAGATCACCAGCGCCGCGACGCTGCGGGCTCGCACGACGGACTCGGTACCCGCATGAAGACATTGGCAGCTGTCATCGATGAAGGCAGCACCGAACTCGAGTTGCGCGAGCTGGACGTCGACGAACCGGGTTTCGGCGAGGTCCACGTCAAATTCGTCGCCTCGGGGCTCTGTCATTCCGACTACCACTTCATCGACGGGATTCTCGCGGGTCGCACCCCGATCGTTCTCGGACACGAAGGAGCCGGGATCGTCGAATCCGTCGGACCGGGCGTGACCCGGCTGCAACCCGGCGACCACGTCGTCGGCAGCTTCGTGCCGACCTGTGGTTCCTGCCGATACTGCGCGACCGGGCGGTCGAGTCTGTGCGACATGGCCGCCGACACGATGAACGGCACTTTTCCCGACGGCCGCTTCCGATATCACGACGCACAGGGCCGCGATTACGGCAGCCTCTGCATGCTCGGCACGTTCTCCGAACGGGCCACCGTGATGGAGCGTTCGATGATCAAGATCGATCCGTGGATTCCGCTCGAAGTGGCCGTCCTGGTGGGCTGCGGAGTGCCGACCGGCTGGGGGACGGCGACCGAGGCGGGTGGAGTGCATGTCGGTGACACGGTCGTCGACTACGGGATCGGCGGCATCGGCATCAACGCCATCCAAGGTGCCGCCTTCGCCGGGGCCAAGTTCGTCGTCGCGGTCGACCCCGTGGAGTTCAAACGAGAGACAGCGCTGAAACTCGGTGCTACGCACGCCTTCGCCAGCGCGGAGGAAGCCGCGGCGCGCGTCCACGAACTGACGTGGGGGCAGGGCGCCGATCAAGCTCTCGTCACGGTGGGAGTCGTCGAGGAAAAGGTTGTCAGCGACGCCTTCGACATCGTCGGTAAGGGCGGCACCGTCGTCGTGACGGGACTCGGCGCACCCGAGGACCGCACGATTCACGTCTCCGGCGCGGTGATGACCAAATGGGAGAAGACGATCAAGGGTTCCATGTTCGGCACCCTCAATCCGCACCACGACATCATCAAGCTCCTGCGCCTCTACGACAGCGGTCATCTGAAACTCGACGAACTGGCGACCCGCACCTACCGGCTGGATCAGATCAACGACGGCTACGCCGACATGAAGGCCGGGAAGATCATCCGCGGCGTGATCCTGCACGGCGAATAGCCCTCCACCCCACCACGAAGGAAATTCACGATGGGACTTCTCGACGGCAAGATCGCGCTTGTCACCGCCGCGGCCCGAGATCAGGGCCGGGCGCATGCCGTGACCTGCGCCCGCGAAGGCGCCGACGTCATCGTCATCGATCTGGCCGGTCAACTATCCACGGTGCCGTACCCGATGGGCACCGCCGACGAACTCGCCGAAACCGTCGAACTGGTCGAGAAGCAGGGCCGTCGCGCCCTCGCGGTCGAAGCCGATGTTCGTGACCAGGCGGCGCTCGACCGGGCGGTCTCGCGAGGTATCGCCGAGTTCGGCCGGATCGACATTCTCATCGCCAACGCGGGCATCTGGACCCGTAAACCGTTCTGAGAGCTCACCGACGACGACTGGGAGCAGATGATCGGCGTCAACCTCAGCGGAGTGTGGCGGTCGGCCAAAGCGCTGGCACCGCACGGCATCCGGTGCAATGCAATCTGTCCCGGTGCCATCGACACCCCGATGATCGACAACCAGTCGGCCTACGACCTGTTCGCCGGTGGCTCCGGTGCCACCCGCGCTGATCTCGACGAGGGCGCCTACCATTATCAACGCTCTCAAGGCGACGTCGTTGCTCGACCCTCAGGTCATCGCGGATACCGCGCTGTATCTCAACTCCGAGCTGGCCTCGGTAGTGACCGGCGCCGTGATCGCGGTCGATGCCGGACATGGGCTGCTCACCGGATTCAACCCCGCGCCCGTCAGGTGATCGCTGCGGCCTCCCGTGCACCGTTCGGGAGCGCTTCGGGAATTCTCGGCCCGCTGATTCGGAGTCGCCGAATCGGGTAGGCGCACCGTGGCCTCAGCTAAGCATAATGCGTAATTCTCGCTGGAAGCCGAACTGAAGGGATCACGGATGCCAAGGATCAAGCTCCGACCACTCGAGCAGCAGGTCGCCGTCGTTGCCGGCGGGTCGAGCGGTATCGGTCGAGAGACCGCGCTTCGGCTTGCCGGCGCGGGGACGAAGGTGGTGGTGGCGGCGCGCAACGAAGCGGGGCTGTCGACGCTTGTACGTGAGATCGAGGACGCCGGTGGGGAGGCGGTGTATGTCGTCTGCGATGTGAGCGACCGGGCTCAGGTCGAGTCCGTCGCCGAGGCGGCCGTGGCGAAGTTCGGTCGTATCGATACATGGGTCGCCGTCGCGGCCGTGGTGGTCTACGCGGACTTCGAACACACCACACCCGAGGAGTTCCGTCGGTTGATGGAAGTCAACTTCATGGGACAGGTGCACGGCTTCCAGGTGGCGCTGCCGCATCTGCGCCGGGCAGGCGGCGGTGCGCTGGTGTCGGTGGGCTCGGGGGAGACGGTGATCTCCATGCCGCTCAACAGCGCCTACGCCGCGTCCAAGCACGCCGTCGAAGGAATGCTCGACGCTCTGCGGCGGGAGCTGCAAGCCGCGGGTACACCGATTTCGGTCACCAGTATCAAACCAGCCGCTATCAATACGCCGTTTTTCGACAACGGCCGCAACAAGATGGACGTGAAGCCGAAGGGTGCCCCGCCGTTCTACGACCCGGCGGTGGTCGCCGAGTGCGTCCTGTTCGCCGCCACCCACCCGGTCCGCGATCTTTACGCCGGTGGCGCGGCCAAGCTGATGAAGGTGACGCAGCACCTCACCCCCCGACTGGCCGACGTCGTGCTGGCCAAGTTCGGTATTCCGATGGAGCAAACCAAGGACGCGGCGACCGACACCGACGGCAATCTCTACGTGCCGAGCGGGGACGCACGCGTCCAAGGGGATTTCGGAAAACAAGCGCTGCCGTTCAGCCCCTACACCTGGCTGGCGACCCATCCCACTGCGCGCCGCCTGCTCTTGGCGGGCGCGGTAGGTGGGCTGGGAACACGATGGGCCGCCCGCGCGCGGTCCGTCGCGTAACAACCGACGCCCGTCGCGGACGATCCACGAAATTCACCTGACGAGAGAGGAAGCTCATGGCAACCGACAACATCGAACACGTTCGTATCAAGGCCCTGGCTTGGGACCTCGCGGCAGATATCTACTATCCGCAGGGATTCGATGCCGGCCGGAAATACACCACGATCATCAGTGCCCACCCGACCGGCAGTTGTAAGGAACAGACCTCGGGCAATATCTACGCCACCGCGCTGGCCGAGCGGGGGGTTCGTGGCGATCGCCTTCGACGCGAGCTTTCAAGGTGACAGCGGCGGTGAACCGCGCCTGATCGAGGACCCCGGGTTTCGTGCGGAGGATTTCAGCTACGTCATCGACTATCTGGTCACCCAGCCCTGGGTGGATGAGAACCGGATCGGGGTACTGGCCATCTGTGGTGGCGGTGGCTACGCCGTCAACGCCACCATGACCGAACGACGCATCAAAGCCCTCGGCACGGTGACCGGTGCGAATGTCGGGCGGCGAATGCTAGAGGGCTTCACCGAATACGACCCACTGGGTGCGCTCGAGGCGATGGCCGCGCAGCGCACCGCCGAGGCTCGCGGCAAGGACGAGCAGGTCAACGATCTGCTGCCACCGTCCCCGGAAGCGGCCGCGCAGGCAGGTCTGACCGATGTCGACCTGGTAGAGGCGACCGAGTACTACAAGACCGACCGCGGGCGTAAACCCAATGGCCGCACCAGCTTTCTGTTCTCCCGGCAGGCGCGCCTCGTCGGTTGGGATGCCTACACCCGCGCGGAGGTCCTGCTCACCCAGCCGTTGTGCCTCGTCGTCGGCGACAAGCCCGGCGCGTTCGGCGCCTACCGCGACGCGTTCGAGCTCTACCAGCGCGCCGCGTCCAAGGACAAGGAACTTGTCGTTTTGGAGGGCGTGACGCACTACGACCTCTACGACCAGCCCGAAGCGGTATCGCAGGCGCTGGACCGCCTCGTGCCCTTCTTCACCAAACATCTCTGACGGAACCGTCTGCACGGCGAGTAGGGCCGGCGAGCCCTTTCTGCCCTACTCACCGACCCGACCTCAGCTCGTCCTCATCGATCGGGCGGGTCAGCAACTGCTCCATGGGAACCTTTGCGGCCGGGCTGAATTCGCGCCCGCGGGCACTGGCGAGATGGATGCGGCGTTCGGCCCATACGGTGGCTCTTCGGAACCAGTCCGGCCGGTGTCACATGCTTCGCCGCAGCGTTTCCGACGGCGTCATGCCGAACCGAGTGCGGTAGTGCCGGGCGAAATGGCCGGGATGGTAGAAGCCCCACCGCGCGGCGATGTCGGTGACCGAGCCGCGGCCGTTGACGAGGTCCTGGTGCACGCGGTCCAGTCGGACACCACGCACATACGCGGTGGGGGAGACGCCGACGACCTGGCGAAAGCCGGTTTGCAGCGCACGGGGTCCGACTCCGGCGAGCTCGGTGAGGTCGGCGACGGTCAGTTGCAGATCGGGGTGGCGATCGATGTGGTCGATCACCTCGCGAATTCTGGCGTGCCGGGAATCGCCGTCGGTGCGATTGAGCAGGGCGGTGAGCTGATTGGGGATCACCCACAGCAATTGGCTCATGAAGACCGATTCGAGTTCGCGTCTCGCCCACGGCAGCGCGACCACGCCGCCCGGCCTGGCGAGTTCGGCGTAGGTGAAGTCGGCGGTCGCGACCAGTGCTCGACCCGCGCCGGTGGTGAGGTCGAACGACAGGTCGAATTCGATGTTCTCACCGGCGGGCAGGCCCGCGAGCTTCGCCGCGTGCGCTTCGATCGACGCTCGTGGGAGTTTGATCGCGTATTGCGATGTCCGCGCGTCCCAGCGCAGCAGGAGGGGTTCGCCCGGGCGCATGGCCAGCCCACCCGACCCGGCCTCGACGGCTCGTCGCTCGTTGCCCTGGGTGAGGTTGGCCGAACCGTCGATCGGGATGTTGATCTGATAGCAGGACTGCATCGGTGGCGCCTCGAAACCGACCGCGGCGCCGAACTGGATGCGGCTCATGAGGAACTGCTGGGACGGCACGACGTCCAACCGGAAATCCAGATCGTGTTCGCCATCGATCTGCAGGACGTGCTCGGCGAACGTTTTGGTCAGCTGGTCGTGCGCGGCTTCTCGATCGGTCGATCTGAAGCTGACCGCGAGGTTTTCCCTCGATTCGGTGTCAAGATCGGGCACTGTCAACCTCCCTTGCCCGCGCTGGACTGCATTGTCCGACTCGAGCGCGAACGAGTGTTGCAGCATTATATATCTGCGCATCCAGCCATGTGAGCGTTCGGCGTGACCGTGGCATGCGTTTCCGGGATGGTGGGGGCCGGTTCCTGGATTGTGTCACACGTCTCACTGCTCCTACGATCGTCGCAACGGGAAAGGCGCCCCTCGCCCCCGGCCATCTGCCCGATCGCAGGCATCCGACAGTCGATTCCAGGTCCTTCGCGTGCCCGCGTCGAACAATGTCATTTTCCAGGAGGTTCGTGATGAAAAGCATGATCGGCGTCGACGTGGGAGGGACATTCACCGATATCGTTCGGGTGACGGACGGGAAAATCGAAACGATCAAAGTCCCGACCAATATGACCGACACCTATAAAGGGGTGCTCGAGGGTGCGGCGGAAGCGGTGGTGGCAGATGTCGACGCGTTCAATCACGCCAGTACGCACGGCCTGAACGCGATCATCACCCGAAAACTCCCGAAGATCGGATTTCTTACCACCTTCGGCCACCGGGACATGCTCGACATGGCGCGGGCCCTGCGGCCCGCCGAGGCCAACACCGATCCCGGCTGGCGACGCAGCTTCAGTGACGTCAGTGGCAGACCGATCGTCCCGCGCTACCTGCGCCGGGGCATCGAGGAGCGGCTGTCCGCGGCCGGTGCGGTGGTCGTGGAGCTGAACGAGGACCAGGCGCGCACCGAGCTGGAAGTGTTGCGCCGCTGCGACATCGAGGGTGTGGCGATCTGTCTGCTCAACGCCTATGTCGACGGGGCGCACGAGCGGCGGCTTCGCGAGTTGGTGCGCGAGGTCCTCGGCGATATCCCGTGCTCGATCTCGAGCGAGGTATCGCCACTGGCGCTCGAATACGCGCGTGCCTCGACCACCACAGTCGACGTGCTCTGCAAGATCATCTACGGGACCTACTCCGAGCGCTTGCAGAAAGGCCTGGCGGAGTTGGGCTTTCGTGGTGACCTCAACTTCGCCGACTGCGCGGCGACGCTGGCCCCGGTCGATGTCGCGATGGCGCAGCCCTCGCGCATCCTGTTCTCCGGCCCGGCGGCGGGCACCATGGCCTGCGCGCACCTGGGCCGCACGATCGCCGAGCCCAACCTGCTGTGTGCCGATGTCGGTGGCACATCGTGCGACATCAGTGTGGTCACCGGTCACCAGCCCGTGGTCAAGACCTCTTTCGAGCTCGAACACGACCTGGTGATCAGCACGCTGTCCAACGAAGTAGTCAGCGTCGGCGCGGGTGGGGGCAGCCTGGTGCGCGTCTCCTCGCTGGGTGAACTGCGAGTCGGCCCCGAGAGCGCGGGCGCGGACCCCGGCCCGGCCTGTTACGGACGCGGCGGCACAGAACCGACCACAACTGACATCTTCCTGCTCATCGGCATTCTGGACGGCGAGCGTTTCGCGGGCGGGCGGTCTCGTCTCGATCCGGAGTTGTCCCGGCAGGCATTCGAACACCTGGATTCCCGGTTCGTTTTCGAGGACCGGGTGCGCTTCGCCTACCAGATGGCGTTGAACAATGTGGCCGAGGGGATCACCGATGTCGTCGTCAAGAACGGCGTCGACCCGCGCGAGTACTCGCTGGTCGCCTTCGGCGCCGCCGGTCCGATGATGTTGCCCGCCCTGCTGGATCAGATGCCGCTGCGTAGCGTGATCGTGCCACCGTATCCGGGGTTGTTCTCCGCGCTCGGGCTGGTGAGCACCGATCAGGTGCACGCGGACAAACGCAGCGCCTACCGGCTGCTCACCCCGGACGCGGCGGCGGAGATCGACGAGATCTACGCCCGGATGGAAGCCGCGATGCGCGAGACGCTCGGTGCCGACGCCGAGCGCGCCGAATTCGTGCGCACGTTCGACGGGCAGTTGATGGGCCAGGTGTGGGACACCCCGTTCGTCCCGGTGCCCTCCGGTCCGATCACCGCCGCCGCCGTCGAGCAGATGATCACCAACTTCCACGACCACTACGAGCAGAAGTCGGGCAACAGGTTCCCGGCGAACCCGGTGCTCGGCGTGACCTACCGGCTCAACGCGGTGGTACCGACCGACAAGGTCGACTATCCGGCACCACCTGCCCGCACCGACGGCGGCGAACCTCGACCCCGTCGCACCATCACGTTGCGCTACCTCGAGGCCGACGGACTCGAGGCAGGCGAATACGAACGCGCCGATCTCCTGCTGGGCGATTCGCTGTCCGGCCCCGCGGTGATCCGCGAACCGCTGTGTACCACTTATGTCCACCGAGGGCAGGTGGCGACCGTCGGCGCGGCCGGCGAGATCGTCATCACCCGTGCGGGCACCGAGAATCAGGAGTGATCCGATGACCACGCCGACCGTCGAACCGACGCTGCTGCGAGACCTTTCCGACGCGGAGTTCCTCGCGCGCTACGACACCGATCCCTTCACCGCCTCGGTGCTGTCCAACCGCCTGCGCGCCGCCGCCCAGCACGTGGCCACCGGATTGCTGCACCGGGCGTTCTCCCCGATCATCGCGCTGGCGATGGACTACGTCTGCGCGGTGCTCGGCCCACCGGAGCAGAACTACCGGATGGTCGCCGCGACCAACGGTCTCACCGTGTTCCTCGGTACCCTCCAGGACGGTGTCCGCGCGGCCGTCGAGGAGTACGGCGTGGACCGGCTGGCCCCGGGCGACCTGCTGATCTGCAACGATCCGAGCCGGGTCGGCAACCACGCCAACGACGTCTGCTTCATCCGTCCGGTCTTTCACAGCGGGCGCGTGGTGAGCTTCATGGTGTTGCGCGCGCACGTCATCGACATCGGCGGCATCACCCCGGGTGGTTTCGACACCAACAAGCGCAATATCTACGAAACCGGGCTGCTCATCGGCCCGCGACTGCTTTTTCACGCCGAAGAGCCGGTGCGCGAGACGTTCACGCTCATCTTCGACAATTCCCGCTTCGGCGAGATCCAGTTGCCCGATTACAAGACGATCCACAGTTGCTGCCGCTTCGGTGAGTCGCTGATCGTCGAGAGCATCGACCGCTACGGGCTCGACGCCTACCTCGGCACCCTCGAATACCTCTGTGACACAACGGCGGAACGGATGCGGCTCGCGATCGCCACGCTGCCCGACGGCGACTACGAGGGCACCGCGAGCATCGATGCCGACGCCGAGGCCGCCGACGAGGAATACCTCGTGCGGGTGAAAGTGGTGAAGCGCGGCGACCGCGTCGAGGCCGACTTCAGCGGCTCCTCGCGGCAGGCCAGGACGGCGATCAACGCGGGCGCGCTTGACGCGAAGACCGCTGTCGGTGTCGGACTGAAGGTGCTGCTGGATCCGCTGGGACACTTCACCTCGGGTTCGTTCCGCAATATCGACATCGTCATCCCGCCGGGCACCATCGCCAGCGCGCTGCCGCCGGACGGCGCGATCTTCTTCTACTGGGAGGTCGCCAACACGGTGATGACCGCCCTGATCGATGCGCTACGAGATGCGTTGGGAGAGCGGGCAGTCGGAGGTGACTGCGGTTCCAACAACGTGCACAACGCCTTCGGGGTCACCGCCGGCGGCACACCGTGGGCCGCATCGGCGGTGGCCGGTGCGGAAACGGGACCCGTGGGAGCCGACCGGCACGCCGACGGTGAGGGCCACGTCTGCCCGTACCTCATCAACATCATCAGCCCGGCGACCGAGGGCATCGAAGCGCAGTTCCCCGTGATGGTGATGCGCAAGGAATACGCCGCCGACACCTCGGGTACCGGTTTGCACCGCGGCGGTGCCGCGATCATGAAGGACATCCTGTGGACCGGCCCGGCCCGTCACCAAGTAGCCCCGTTCCGCTTCCGTAAACCCAGTGGGATCGGCGTGCACGGCGCGGGCGACGGGGTCCAGGGCGGGGTGTGGATCTTCGGTCAGGACGGTGCGCGGCCCGGCTTCGTCTCCGACACCGCCGCCGCCTACCGCGACGCGACTCCTGTTGCGGGAGTGATGGATCCGGAGACCAACCAGCTCGACCCCGCCGGGGTGTACGCCTATTACGCCAGTCAGCGCACCTGGTCGACGCAACCGGGCGCCACCTTCCGCTATCTGACCAACGGCGGCGGCGGATGGGGCGACCCGTTCGCCCGCGACCCGGAAGCGGTGAAAACCGATGTGCGGGACGGCTACGTCACGGTCGAGGCCGCCGCCGCCCGGTACGGCGTCGTGATCCTCGGCGATCCCGACCACGACCCCGAGGGCCTGCGCGTGGATCCCGAGGCGACCACCACACTGCGTGCCGCGAACGCCGACAAGGAGTAGCAATGCCCATCCATTTCCCCCGGCCCACCCAGGCCACCCTGGTGGTCGAACGCGAGCCCGTCGCCGGAACCTGTCCCGAGTGCTCGAGCGCCGCGCTGCGGCGGTACCCGGTCCTCGCCGAGGACGGCTGGTTCGAGGTGGTCAAGTGCGCGAACTGCCTGTACTCGGTCTCCCGCGAACCCGGGCCCAAGCTCGGCGTCATCGAGTTGCTCTCGGATCAGTTGTAACTCTGCTCGATGAAAGGAGCAGTCGATGACCGCTGCCTATGAAGAGGTGTTCGGTTTGCGACCGGAGGCGCTCGAATGCCCGTACACGCACTTCGCGGAGGCCAGACGCGAGGACCCGGTGAGCTTCAACGACCGGCTGGGCATGTGGATCGTGACCGACCATCGGCATGTCTGCGCCGTATTGCGGGACGCGAGAACATTTTCCACGAAAGAGATGCTCGGCCCGGCCACCGCGGCGGAATGGCAGCGCATGATCGATCTCGCGGCCGCGACCGACGACGGCAAACAGCTGCTCGGACCCGATTATGGTGCGAGCCCGCGCAAGACCTTGTTGTTCGCCGACCCGCCGGAGCACACCAAGCACCGCAAACTGATCTCCAGCGCGCTGAGCGCCCCCGCCATCGCCTCGTGGGAGCCCCGGATACGGGCCACCGCGCAACGATTCGTCGACGAACTCGCGCTGCGCGGCAGGGCCGAGTTCGTCACCGAGTTCGCCGCCCCGTACACCATGACCGTCATCGCCGACATCCTCGGACTGCCGTCGACAATGGTTCCGCAGATGATGGCGTGGACGCGCGGCTTCAACTCGATGATCGGCAATCCGCTCACCGACGAGCAGGTGCGTGAACTGGTCGAGGTGCGGCTGGGGTTCGACATCTATTTCGACGAGCAGATGCAGGCGAGACAGGAATCGCCAACCACCGACCTGATCAGCCGGATCGTCGAGTACAACGCGACCTCGGCGGACCCGCTCGGCCGGGACGAACTGCTCATGGTTCTGCAGTTGGCCATGGTCGGCGGAAGCGACACCTCGTCGACGGCACTGTCGCGGATGATGGAATTCCTGTGCGACGAGCCGCGGGAATGGAATCGGCTGCGGGCGGATCCGGAGGCCGTCGGGCCGTTCATCGAGGAACTGCTGCGCACCGAATCGCCGCTGCAAGGACTGTTTCGGGTCGTGACGAAAGACGTGGAACTCGGTGGGAAGAAACTGGCAGCCGGTGACACCGTGTGGATCAGTTTGGCGGCGGCCAATCGTGATCCAGCGGTCTTCGCCGAACCGGACGACAAGGTGATGGAGCGAGCGAACCCCGCGAGCCAGTATGTGATGTTCGGCGGAGGACCTCATCTGTGTCCCGGCGCGGCACTGACGCGACTGGAACTGCGGGTGGTGCTCGAGATGCTGTTGGCGAGATTCCCGTCGGTGCGCAGGGAAGTGCCGCGTAGTGAGCGTATCCGCAGCTTCATGTTCTACGGGCCGACTGATCTCGTGATGAGGGTCGGCTACCAGCAGCAGGCGAACTCGTGAAGCAACCCCGCCCCAAGATTTTCCTGGGATTGTAGCGGTTACCGGCAATTCTCCACAGGGGAGACTCCTGGGAAGAAATCCTCCCTGTCGGCAGGGCGTCTGCGCGCGCAGCATGAAGGCAGCGGTCCGAACTGCGGATCGGAACAACGAGGACGAGGAGAGACATGCCTACCAAGTCTGATGTTCGTTTCAACAGCAGCGGTTTTCAGCTCGCCGGTCACCTCTACAGCCCGGATTCGGTGGACGGCCAAGCCCCCGCTGTTGTGGTCAGTCATCCGCTGACCGGGGTGAAAGAGCAGACGTCGAGCATCTACGCCAAGGCACTCGCCGAGCAGGGGTTCATCACGCTCGCGTTCGATGCCGCGTATCAGGGGGAGAGCGAAGGCGAGCCGCGCGGGCTGGAAAACCCATTCCAGCGCGCCGAGGACGTCCGCAATGCCGTCACCTACCTGAGTACTCGTGACGACGTCGATCCGGAGCGGATCGGCGTGCTCGGGATCTGCGCTTCCGGTGGATACGTGCCCTACGCGGCGCAGACGGATCACCGGATGAAGGCCGTCGCCACCGTCAGTGCGGCAGATGGCGCCGCGTTCTTCAAACAGCCCGATCCCGAAGGTTTCGCGGAACTGGTCGCCCGTGCCGGGGCGGCCCGGATCGCGGAAGCCAAGGGTGAGGAAGTCCCGATGGTCCCGGTGCTGCCGGATTCGGTCGACGAGTCGACACCGGATTCGGTGGCGGAATTCTTCGACTACTACCGGACGCCTCGCGGCCAGCATCCGCGGTCGATCGGCAAGTACGCGCTGCGCAGCGCCGATCAGCTGGACCAATTCGACGCTTACGCCGACGTCGCCAAGATCGCCCCGCGGCCACTGCTGATGATTGCCGGTACCGCCGCCGTGACCAAGCCCTTCAGTGACAACGCGGTCGCCGCCGCCGGGGACAATGCCGAGCTCTACGAAATCGACGGCGCCACGCACGTCGATCTCTACGACGTCGACAAGTATGTTTCGCAGGCACTGGACCGGCTGGTGCCGTTCTTCCGGGAGAATCTGGGTAAGTAGCCGCGGCGTTTCTCCGAACGGCCGTCATCGGCTCTGGTTCGGCACCGAGGTGCCGAACCAGAGCCGATTGTCTACAGACTGACGATCATTTTCACCTGAGTATCCTTCTGTTCTTGCAGGTATTCCAGACCGTCTTCGACGAAGTTCTCCGCTCGGATGCGGGAGGTGATGAACGGGGCGAGGGGGATCTTCCCCGCGCGGACCAGTTCGATGACTTCGGCGTGATCGTCGGCGTAGCCGACCGAGCCTTGCACCGTGATCTCCTTGAAGACCAGAGTGGCCATATCAATCTCGGGTTTACCGTTGTACATGGCGATGATCTCCACGACACCGCCGACCTTGACGGCAGTGAGCAGATCGTCGAGGACCGATTGCACACCCGCGCAATCGACGGCGATATCGGCGCCCCGGCCACCGGTGATGTCGGCGACCTTGTCGATCAGCGACTCGGTGAGGGGGTCGACGAGGTAGTCGGCGATGCCCGTGTCGATCGCGGTCCTGCGGCGGATCGGTGACACCTCGCTGACGATCGTCGTCGCGCCGAGGCCTTTGAGCGCGGCGGCGGCCAGGAGTCCGACCGGACCCGCGCCGGCCACGATGACGATGTCACCGGCTTTCGCGCCCGATTGCTTCACACCGTGATAGCCGACGCAGAGAGGCTCGATCAGCGCGGCTTCGTCCAGTGGGATGTCGCCGATGTGGTGCACCCGCTCGACCGGGACGACCACCCGCTCGGCCAAGCCGCCACCGCCACCGGAGATGCCGAGGCAGGCCATCGCGCCACACGCGTTATATCGGCCCGACGCACAGGCCGGACAGTGCCCGCAGCCCAGGACTGGTTCCACGACGACCGAGTCACCGGAGTTGAACCCGGTGACACCGTCACCGACCTGCTCGACCACACCGGAGAACTCGTGGCCGAGCACGACCGGCAAGGTTTCGCCGGTCAGCAGATGCGCGTTGTCGGCGGTCGGCGACACCGGGACCAACGGGCCCTCGAAATACAGATGCAGATCCGACCCGCACAGCCCGGTCCAGGCCGGAGCCACCATGACGGTGCCAGGACGCAATTCGGGCTCGGGCACATCTGTGTCGAATCGGACGTCACCCCGACCGTAATAGCGAACAGCCTTCACGCGTCAGACGCCGATGAAATCGTGGTAGCGGAAGGTGATGTCACCGTCGAGCATCTCGACGAGTTCGGCGATCACGCCGGACTCCTCGCGCCAGGCGAGGTAGGACTCGAAGTCGGCCCGTGTATTCCACTTCTCGACGAAGAAGATCCGATTCGGCTCGTCCTGGTTTCGTGCGATCTCCACGGTGATATTACCCGCGAAATTCCGGGTCCCGGGAATGTGTGCGATGAACCAGTCGCGCAAATCGTCGAAACGACCCGGCTTGGCGGTCATATCGATACTCACCTGGATTGCCATGGAATACACGCTCCTGAAGTTGGGCAGTAGAAACGGTATCACTGTAACGCGCATCACAACCCCCGCCAATTGGCGATTTCGAAAGCGTGCTTGATTCCTGCGAAACCGTATCGAATGCGCCAGTGGATGTTTATGACTTGTCTCAAAGAACGCAATCCAATATTGGAGTAATCGCAATCGCTTGCATTTCAGTCGGCGGCGGCAGTCGTCACGGGGTAGGTGTCACGATTCGATAGCGGCGAATCGTGAATTTCCGAATTGCCAGTTGTGTCCAAATGTGATGCGCGTTACGGTGTTCATGTTCGGTCACGTGAGAATACGTTCCGCAGGCAGACTCTTCCGTTGCGAAAGAAATCTCCAGGACTTTCTCGGCCCGAAAATATTCCCCGTCATCGCAGATGGCAAGAGTGAATTCTACTGTCCGTAATGGACGGCCCAGTTAGGACAAGTCAGTGACGACTTTCAGCAGTAGACAGCAAAGCCCGAGCGGGGCCCGGATCAGGAAAGCCGCCGCCGTACTCGCGGTGGTCTTGGTTGGCGGTGTGGGTGCGGCTTCGGGCGCGTCGGCCTCCCCGGACCAGAACTCCCGGTTCCTGACGTTGGCGGGCACACTCGTCGGCGATGTATCCGTCTTGCGGATCGCGCCGGACGGAGGGCTCAGTGCGGTCGCCGGATCGCCCTTCTCCGTGGGGCCGGGCATCTTCTCGGTGGTGAACGCGCCGGGCAGCAAGAACGTATACGTCACGCAGGTGGGTGCGCAGCGGGTCAGCGGATACCGCATCGCCGATGACGGCTCGATGGTCCCGATCCCCGGTACCGAGGTCCCGATGAACGGCGGCCCGATCGCCACCTCCACGGTCACCCCGGACGGGCGACTGTTGTTCGTCGGCCAAGGCGGCCTGCCCGGCAAGATCAGCTCCTACGCGATATCCGATACCGGGGCGCTGTCACCGCTCACCTCCACACAGGTCGAAGGTCTCGGACTCGCCCCCATGGTGACGGTGGATCCCACCGGCAGGTTCTTGCATTGGACGAGCGTGCTCGACGGCACCGTCACCGCCTTCAGGATCGGTGCGAACGGTGGTCTGACCGTTGTCGGCAAGCCGGTCGCGGCAGGCGCTGCCCCGGTCAATCCCGGCTACACCCCGGACGGCCGTTTCGTCTATGTCAGTCAGGAACAAGGCGGGAAGGTCTCCGGGTTCGCCATCGGAGCGAACGGTGAACTGACTCCGACGCCGGGCTCGCCGTATGCCGCGGGCGCGATGCCGCATGCCGCGGTGGTCACCGCAGACGGAACCCGCGTCTATGTACCGCAGGTCGCGGGGGGCTCGGTCGCCGGATACTCGATCGGTGCCGACGGCGCGCTCACTCCGCTGCCGAACTCGCCTTATTCTCTTCCGGTCGGCTCGGGCCCGGGACTCGTCGCACTGAGCGACGACGAAAAGCACCTCTACGCCGCGGATACGCTGACGATCAACGTGACCTCGCGGATGCACATCTTCGATGTCCGCGCGGACGGCAGCCTCGCGCAGTCCAGCCTGCCCGCCGTCGACACCGGCGTCTTCTTCGGTGACGGGCCGACCATGGTCAAAACCCCGTGACACCGAGCGGGTAATCAGGCGAATACCTCTGCCCCACACTGCGTATTCGAGGTGTGGGGCGGAGGTGTTGCCTACCGCGGCGAGCGGCGCGTCCAAGCGATCGCTCCGCCCAGGCTGATGAATGGAACCGATCATGAGAACTGTGCGTAAGAACATGGCCGCCCCTCGGCCCCAGGTGCGGCGTCGGCGACGGGGCGCCGGAGTCGGCGCGGTCGCCGCGGTGGCCGCGCTCCTGGCCCCACTTCTGGTCGGATCGGCCGCAGCCGCACCGGCCGCGGTGGTCGACCACCTGTACCTGTCGGGAGCCGCTACCGGCAATGTCATCGGCTACGAAGTCACGGCGGGAGCCGCGCCTCGACAAATAGCCGGAACTCCGATCCACACGGGCTTCGGTGCGCTGACGATCAAGGCCTCGCCCGACGGGCGATTCCTCTACACCGTTTCGCCAGGTCCGTCCGCCGAAATCGTCGTCTTCTCGATCGGCCCCGGTGGCTCGTTGACACCGGTGCCCGGTACACCCGTTGCCGTGCCGGAGGCGCCGCTCGGTATGAATCTTTCCCCTGACGGCCGCCATCTGGTGCTCACCACCGGTCCCAGTCTCAGCGGCGGCGCGAACCTGCGCTCCTACGCTGTGCGACCTGACGGGGTGCCTGTCGAGCTCGGGCACTCGGTACCGGCGGGGCCGCTCGGTGATCTCGGCGGGGCCCCGGTCCCCATGCCGGTGGTGTCGGCCGACAGCCGCAACGTGTATCTGGCCAACTACTTCGGCGGCACGGTCACCCGGTTCGAGTTGCACGCCGACGGTTCACTGTCGGAAGCGAGGGAAAAGATCAGGTCCGGCGGTGGCCCGGTGAGTCCCACGATCTCTCCGGACGGCAATTTTCTGTACACCTCGAACGAATTCACGGCGAACATCTCGGCGTTCCGGATCGAGGCGAACGGCGGCCTGCGCGAAGTGGCGGGGTCGCCATTCGCCGCCGGAACGACCCCGCACGGACTCACCATCAGCCCGGACGGCCGGTTCCTCTACACGCCGAATGCCTTGTCCAACAACGTCACCGGTTACGCGGTGCGGGCGGACGGCTCACTGGGCGAGCTTCCCGGCTCACCGTTTCCCGGCGGTCCTCCTGCGACGGTGCCTGGTCAGGTGCTCATCTCCTCCGACGGACGCCAGCTCCACGCTGTCGACATCATCGGCTCCTCGCCAACGCCCTTCGTGGCGCTACGCAGTTACAGCGTCGGCGATGACGGCAGTCTGCAGGTCGACCCCGGCGCGCCGGTGAACACCGGGCTGTTGTTCTCCGCCGCCTCGGTTCTCGTTCCGGGAAGGTGATACCACCGTGGGGTGGTGATGCGCATCCGGGACCACAGCGTTCGCTTGCCGGATTGTGATGTAGGTCCCACTGCTCTTAGCATCGTCACAACGGAAAGTCGCAGCCGACATGAATGCGAGCCCGGCCGCGACTGGCGGCTGATTCGACACTTTCCGATCGATAGACGCTGTCGCACAGCGCTTTTGGGATCCCGCACCGGCAACAGTGCCGGATCGTTGAGCAGTGGAATAGGCGAGGAGTAGATCATGCAGGTACGTGGCGCGGTTATTTGGGAATCTCCCGGACCCCTCGAGGTCGTCGATATGGAATTGGACGACCCACGTCCGGACGAACTGCAGGTGAAAATGGTCGCCTCGGGAATGTGCCACTCCGACGACCATCACGTGACAGGTGATTCGCCGCTGACCGGCTGTCCTTTCGCCCTCGGGCACGAGGGCGCCGGAATCGTCACCAAGGTCGGCCCCAACAGCAAGGGAATCGAAGAAGGTGACCATGTCGTCTTCTCGGCCATTCCGTCCTGTGGGCACTGTCGCTGGTGTGCGTCGGGGATGTCGAATCTGTGTGATCTCGCCGCGGGAATCCTCGCCGGTCCGCGGTGGACCGACGGCACCTACCGGTTGCACCTGCCCGACGGCCGACCGGTCGGCCAGCTGTGCGGAATCTCGACGTTCGTCGACACCACGACAGCGTCGCTGGACTCGGTCATCAAGGTGGACAAGGATATTCCGCTGGACAAAGCATGCCTGGTCGGGTGTGCGGTCAGCACGGGGTGGGGCGCGGCGGTCAACTCCGCCGACGTGCAGCCGGGTGACACCGTCATCGTCATGGGTGTCGGTGGCATCGGGGCGAGCGCCGTGCAAGGCGCGCGATTCGGTGGCGCCGAGAACATCATCGCGGTGGACCCGGTCGCGTTCAAGCGGGAGAAGGCGGCGACGTTCGGCGCGACCCACGCGGTGGCCACGATGGAGGAGGCAACCGAACTCGCCCGCCGATTCACGAATGGTCAGGGTGCGGATTCGGCGATCGTGACCGTTGGCATCCTGAAGTCCGAATATGTCGCACAAGCATTCTCGGCGATCCGCAAGGCGGGCACTGTCGTCGTGACCGCGATCGGACAGCACGACGCGGTCGGGGTCCCGATCTCCTTGCACGATCTGACGCTGTCGCAGAAACGGCTGCAGGGTTCGCTCTTCGGCGCTACCAACGGAAACTGGGACATCAAACGGCTACTCAACTTGTACAGGGCCGGTTCATTGAACCTCGACGACATGGTGACCCGCACCTACACACTCGATGATGTCGCGCAGGGTTACAAAGATCTGCACGACGGTACGAACATCCGTGGCGTGATCACTTACCAGTAGTCGGAAATATCTCGACCTCCAATCCCTACTATCGAAAGTTCGCTCAACGATGGTGAATCTCGAAAACGGCTCGGCGGAAAAGCTCCAGTGGGTCGTCGACCTGGAGCAGATCAAGACGCTGATGGCGAAGTACTGCCACGGTATCGATCAGAAGGACGAGCAGACCTTCATGAGTATCTGGGCCGATGACGGTG